>NZ_JBKGUA010000151.1:0-3954 GCF_046543485.1 Paraburkholderia sp. EG304
CCTTCTGGCGTTTCTGAACTCTCTCTGACTCCCGAGATTTATGTCGTGATCGGCGACGCGCAACGACTGATCACACAAAGGCGACGCAAGCAGACTCGGCATAAAACGCAACTCGGGATAATGCGCCTTATGCCGAACTCCGCATAAGGCCCACGCGAGGAGGTACGTGTACGACGTTCACGAGCGCACGCCGACTCCGGATACCCAGAAACTGCTCGAGATGATCGGAGAGCTCTACAGCATCGAAGCCGACATTCGCGGCAAACCACCCGATGAGCGGTTGCGTGTGCGGCAGGAGAAGAGCAAGCCTCTGCTCAACACGTTCGAATCGACAATCAGGGCCAAGCTTGCAACGCTGTCGAAGAAGTCTACGCTCACGGGCGCGATCAACTACTCGCTGAACCATTGGGCGGCGCTCACGTTCTACTGCGAAGACGGACGTGCCGAGATCAGCAATGTGCTTGCAGAAAATGCCCTGCGTTGTGTAGCGTTGGGCAGGAAAAACTATTTGTTCGTTGGCTCCGACAGCGGCGGTGAGCGTGCGGCGGCGATGTACAGTCTCATCGGCACGTGCAAACTCAACGAAATCAACCCGCGTGCCTACCTCGAACACGTGCTCACCCGTATCGCGGACCACAAGGTCAACCGCATCGACGAACTGCTTCCCTGGAACGTGGCCGACAAACTGAAGCCCGCAGCTCCGCCCACGCACACCGCTTGACCGGGTAGATCGAGATAGGTCGTGTCAACGACCATGCAAACAATCCACGCTCTCACATCATGCCCCACGCGCGCGCGGATCGGGGATCGGCCCTGCCGAGCCGCTTACCAGACTGGGTGAATTTTAGCTCGATCAACAATAGGCGAAGATGCCGCTCTATTGGCCCCTGACGTGCCCGATGGCGTAGTAATTGTAGCGCCGATGCTTATCGACCGTCCGGGGCCTGTCGAGGTTGCCTGCGCGACCGAGTCGAGGCCATAGCGTGGGATTGCTGCCAAAGCTGGCGTCACTCGCATGAGTGACGCCGATTCCTCTGATGGTCAGCATTGCCGGCCGCGCTCCAACCGGTGTTGGGGCTGACGTTCATGATCGACGGCAGTCTCGCTATGATGTAGCTGAACTAGGCCGCAATCGCGCCCGCTTTGCTGCCTGCGCCCGAAGGGCTAAGCGTGCTGATCCGTGGGCCGGACTCGATAACGACGTTCGCTACTACCGACGCCGCGCGCGGACCGCAGTCAGGCCGATGAATCCGCTGTGGTTGCATCAACGTTCGCGCCACCGGGGTTGCCAGAAGTTGGGGTGAAGTGGCTCGTGACAGGCGGCAGCGGCAGGAATGGCTTAAGCGTGTTCCTGATGACTTCTAGGCAGACCGCGCAGAACGGTTTCCCGAGCGTACGCATTTGGCAGTTGTATTGTGGACGATACAATCCGCAATGGAAATACCCTGCGCCTGTGAATGCACCAACCGTAGCGGCCGGGGCAGGCGATGCTTGGGTATCGCATTGCGTACAATTAGCGTTGACGGTGGTCGGCAGCGCAGTGGCCGCAGCGATCAGTGCGCCCCATTTGATCGTCGCGCGGTCGGTGTTGGCGGTTATGTTGGGTTGTGCCGGCTCGGTTCCCGTATAGGTGTCGTGGCCAGTTTCACCGCTTGAACAACCGGCGTACGTCGAATATTCGTCGGCGAGGCCGAATGCCGTGTGCCCCATTTCGTGGATACCAATTTGCTCTGCGCCGTCTGCTTTCGAAAACACCGCGACCGGCCCGCCGGAACCGCCGTAGATGGTGCTGTTGACGATCACTACCGTCATGTTCGTCTGTGGCACCTGCGTGCGCGCGACGTTCAACGCTGTAGCGGCGTCGACGCTGAGCAGCCGCCGTATTTGCCCACCTTCGCAAAACGTCGCGTCGAAATAGGTGCGCGCCGTCGCGCCGGTACCGTTGCACAAGCCCGCGGGGTCGTCAGCGCCGCTGTCGGTCGAGAAAACCTCGACGCGGTGTACGTTGACGGCCGACCACATCTCGTTGAACGGCGCGGTACCGGCGACAGCGTTTGCGAAGTTCCACGCGTCGGTCGCATAGGTCGCCAGTTCGGCCCTCTGGTAGCCGTCGCCAAGGATCACAAGATTCCAACGCGATACATCAGGACCGTGGTCGATGATCTTGCTGACGCCGATGACGGCGCCATCTGCGGTAGTCATTTCAGGATGTCATCCAAACTGAATCGGGCGATTTCGCGCGCCGCACCCGTGCCAACCCGCGGGCCACCGCTGCGCGCTCGTTCGGCGCGGATCGTGCCGAATGGTGCGACCGGCGGGTGCTCTGTCGCCAACAGAACCAGTGTCGCCGCTTCCCAATAGGCCGGTACAAGAATTTCGAAAACGCCGCGCCGCAGAGCTGTAACGTGCGTTGGGGTCGCGCCGGGCGCATGCGCTTCGCGATACCGCGGCATTGGATCATGCTGGATCCGTCGGTATAACGGCCGGCCGTGGGGGTCTCGCAATTCGAACCAGAACCCCGCCTTGCCTTCGGAGCTGCACAGCTCATGCGAGGGTGGCAGGGTCATTTCGACCAGATGCTTTGAGGCGAGCGATAGCGCGTCGCCGTCGTAGGCAAAGATCAGGCGCAGGGTGCGGCGGTACGGTGGACTTGGCATCGGCGAACATCGCAATCCGGCAGTGGTGCCACAATTTTCGAGAATGCATCGAGCTGATCGACCAGCGCGGACGTTGCGGTTGTGCCCGGCGACCTCAATCTGCTGCTGCTCGCTTGCGCCGGCGGGTCGACTGTACACCAAGGCCGACCATCGCTGCAATATTCCCAACACGTAGCTTGGCCGCATGTACTGCTCACCGATGACTGCCGCTGGCAGCGGTAGCATCATTTGGTTCTCGCATCTTGTTGCATAACGGGGATGTCGACAGCGAAGCCTCGTCGGGCTCATTGCGGCCAGCAAAACTAAGCCGCCGCTATGGCCACAACTACCCTCAGTAACGCGTGTCCGCATCCTTTACATCGATTATTCCAACGGAAAATAGCTGACTGGTCGCCGGTGCAGGAACAGCAATCGCAAGGTCGTTGTTCAGCTCAATTGCAATAGAGTGTGTGACCTTTCGAGCATGTCGCCAAAAGGGCCAACATGAGAACGATCCAGCTCGTCTGCGCATCCCTCTGCTGCCAAGGAGATGATAACGCCATTCGGACGCGCGATATCACTCGATATTGTTTAAGTGTGCATAAGGAAGGTTGATGGAGCCTTTGCGAGTATCGGCGTTTTTTATTGCTGCGAGTATTGATTTCTGATCAATGTCAATCTGATTCAAATTCATAAATGACAGCCGCACCATAATGCACCATTCTAGCTGGCCGGACGATGAAGAATCGATACATTTGTTGAACATAGACAATTTGTTGAACATAGACATGATGACAAAAACATTAAAAAAGATTCGCGTTTTAGGGGCTCTTTTGATTGCGGTCGCGCTGAATGGTTGCGGTGGCTCGGACGGCGGTTCAGTCACCGACCCGACTCACGCGTCAGTTGGTTCCAGCGTGGATGATGAACTAACGCCATACTACGTCCAGTCAATAACTTGGCATACCTGCGGATCTGACAATTTTCAAATTGTGAACAAAGACCTGCTGGGTCCGCTATCGACTAGGGCTAGTTGTACTACGGTAAAGGTGCCGTTGGATTACGATGATGCGTCCAAAGGTAGCGTCGGCATTGGCGTACTGCGAGTGACTGCCGGTAAGCCTGCAAACCGGCTTGGTGGCATATGGATGAATGAGCTTCCCCTGAAATTTCGCCTTCCAGCAGGTCGGGTATAAACTCGACCGAAAGGAAGGAAAGAAGAAATGTTTAAGGTACCGCACCAGGTGTACACGGCGGAGTTCAAGGAAGCTGCAGTGCAACGAGTCAAGGACGGGCAAGGCGTGAGCGCCGTGGCCGG
>NZ_JBKGUA010000152.1:0-3886 GCF_046543485.1 Paraburkholderia sp. EG304
ACATCGACTCGGTATAGCCGTCCGCTCCGCGCATCGCTTCAGTCTCAGTGTTGTCCGGTTCTTTGTTTCAACGTTTACCCCTCCCGCGCGGATGACGTGCGCGGGAGGTATTTCAACAGCCTGCTAATACCGCCCAGGCCCTTTTGATATCGGGGCCGCCGGGCTCCGAGAAACAGACCACTGCCGCCCCTCAGATTGACGGGCTATACGGCGCCTCGCCATTGATGACGCGCTTCGCCTGCTCTTTAACTCGCAGACAGACTCAAAGCAGAGGAAGGCGCCGTCTGCGGTCAGCATGCGATCCCATACGCCCTCGCTGTCCTGATAGATGATGACGTACTCATCAACGCGAAAGCCATCGGCGACCAGGTCGGCGATGACGCGCTCGGCGTCATTGGTTACGGAGCGCGCGCCATCGTTGTGATCGATGATGCAGATAAAGGGCGGTTCGACGCTATACGAGTATTGCGCGCGCGAATGTAGGTACATCAGGTTTCCTCCGGGTCAATCGATAGCGCGAGACGCAACTGCCAGCGCTCGCGCGCCTTCATCGCCGCTGCGGGCGGCGAACATTCCTCGTCCTGCATGTACGTCGATATCGCGCTCGCCAGATACTCGTGCCCGGCCAGCCGTTGCCGAAGCGAAACGAAAAGTGAAGGATCCTGTGCAACGTGCTGCGGATGTCACGCAAGCCAAAAGAAGCTCACGAGAACTGGTATCTGGTCGACGCTAATATTTTCAAGACGTCGCTGCAGTACTGGCGAGGGCATGTCAACCGGCTCGGAGACTATCTGCCGGATTTGCAATGCCCCGTTCCACTGCTCGATCCGACCATCGCTTTCGCAGTCAAATCAGCAGCTTAGGCCGAGATGTGGCGGATTTTTAGCGAATCCCGGCCGGACCTCTAAGGCGATCGGGCTGTTTCGGGTCAGGCTGACCATCTCATTAAGGCCGGGTAATAGCTGACTCCGTTCGGACCGTCCACTGTGAACAGCGATCCCGTCTTCAGCCGCTGGTTGATTGCCGGACGGGTGACCCCCGCACGTCGCATGAATTCCGCAGGCTCGAGCAACGAGCCTTCCTTTGCGAGCTTCGCGCGAGCGGCCATCGCCTCCGCGAACATGTCGGCTTCAGTTGAGGACGGGCCTGCATCGCGCCCGGCCCTGCGATGCAGCGCCGAGCGAGCAGGTTGTGCGGGCGCACGGCGGCCGGCGCCCATTCCGGACTTCGTAGCAGGCGTCGGCTCGCCCGCCGCGTCCGCGACGACGGCCGTCAGCGCATCGTCGAAGCCTTGTGCGAACAGCGCGATCGACTGTGCGAACCTCTGCTGCTTTTTGGCAGGAAGCTGACCGATATCGGCCTGCATTGAGCTCGCCACGATCTTGCGAATCGCTTCCGGGGTCCGCGCTCCAGTACGATCGAGCACCTTCGCAGCACGGACCATCAGCCGTGAAAACTCTGGAAGTAAAGGACATGGCGTCTCGACTCCCGGGTAGCCCGTTTCCGAACGACAGCCCGCGATCCAGCCCTTATTAAGACCACCATTGCGGTGCCCCGATGTGTGCCGTCGCCGGGCCTCCTGAGATCAGACAGCCTGGCCCCTCGAGTCTCGCACTTTTGCGATCCATGTCGCTGCCAGCTAACGCTGCTGGGACCATCGCGTCCCAGGCGGCAGCGCAATCAAGGGAGGACAAATTCGGCGGTCCCCCTTGATCAGGGGAGATTCATCCCAACATCCCGTCTCAAATGAATCGGCGGATCTCCCGAACATGCCCAACAACAAAAAACATCGTTCATTGCATCAACCGTCGGCGGCAGCCCATTCCAGGGCACTGTCACTTCCTATGCCGCGAAAGGAGGCTTCTGATCTGGTTCTGCGCGCACGGATCGCACTTGAGCGTTTACGCAGTGGCGAGGTGAACCGATCCCTCATTAACCTGGTCTTGCAGATCACGGTTATCGCGAGCTTTATCGCCCGGGCAGGATACGGAAAGCTTGATATCAATGTCCTCGAAAGCGTTAAGCGTGGTCTGGAAGATATCGTCGTCGACGCTGACAACACCGGGACGTGGAATTTTCCCGAAGGGCTTACCGATGACCTCACTGCCGTGATCAACGAGTACGACCGCCAACTCTGCGTCACCCGTATGGAGATCGTAGTGCGGGCGAGTGACCACCTGGACAGACTTGTTCATCGGGCAGCGGACCTGGCCCGCGCCGCCGATAACCATCTCCAGATCGCACCGTAATCTTTCGTCTCTCGTTCGCCGGGAACCAGCAACGGCCGGCCCATGCGTTTAACTCCCGCCAGTGCACAAACACGGATGCGGATGAGACGGGTGATCGTCAAACTTCGCTTTCCTGGCAATGCGCGGCACCGCACACAACTGGATCCGCTACGGTTGATAGAGTTTTCCACAGGCACACCACGTTACACTGGCTTCGAAGCAATCGACATCCAGCCCCTGCAGACACTGAAGGCGTCGTTCAACACGTCGCTCTAACGACAAATTATGGAAATGCGCGTCAGCTACGAACACAGCCTTGCGTCGTCCCCGAACGAGTTCATTGTTCGGGTCCCTTCACAAGTCGTGAGCGATGTTCCAGCCAACGTTCCGCGCGCCTTGTTACCTGAGTACATAGCCAATCTGATCGCCGAGCGATCGCCGACAATTGGAAAGATCCGTAACCTCAGGATTCTTTAGGCAACGCCCCGCGCAGACGCATTTTCCGCGGACGCCTTTTTAGCCGTCGGCTTCACTGCTGTCGCCTTCCTGCCTGCGACTTTCTTCGCAGCTGTCTTGCGCGAAAGCGTTGCTTTATCGGCGCTCGCCTTTGGAGTAGCCGAGCGCTTCTAGGCTGCGGCGATCAGGAACTTCGTCCGGTCCTTTGCGCTGGCAATCCACGCGGGTGCCCGACCACGACCGCTCCACGTCGCTCCCGTTTTGGGGTCCCGATACATCGGAGGCTGCGGGCCTCGGACGTAATTCCCGGCTTTTGGTAGTTTCTGCGCAGTCGCCGATGACTTCGCCGTATTTCCCGTAATGAGGAACCTGCTGCGGTCCCTGGCATTAGCTATCCAGGCCGGCGCTCGACCGTGCCCTGTCGAGGTCGCTCCCGTCTTTGGGTCAGCGTACTTTGCAGCCGATGCCTTCGCCGGCAGCGTTGCGCTGGTTTTGCCACCACGACGTTTACCCACAGATGCTTCGATATCGGCGATGGTCAGGGAATGGTGTTCCATCAGACTCCGGTCTTCCCGATCACCCCGGAGGAATCTCTTGCCGCCAATGTTGATGCCTGCGCCTTAACCTTTGCGATTTTTGCCTGAACTGATTCCAGCGTAGCCATGGTTTGTATTCCTTTGGATAAGGTTGTAATTCGCACTATGCCATATTGCCCAGCGAATACAACAATTCACATTACATCTGCTCGCGAGCAAATGTGCTTCAGACATGGTTGGCCTGGCTGACGGATATTCGGCATATTCGAATTGCGAGTGCGAACGAGTTCCGAATTCAGCGATTGCTCAAATAACGCATAACTCGAAACGAAGGAAAGTTCTCCCCCAAGCGCCAGGTACGTCAGTGTCTCCTGGGTCAATCGCTTCATTTACGCTGAGGATGTGGTCGGCTTCGATACCCGCGACCAAAGAATCAAAAAAAGCCCGCTGAAAGCGGGCTTAGTTGCGTCTGAGCATTCTCCTCAGGCTGCTGCAGCAGCCTTGAGTTTCTTCAGCGGACGTACCTTCAGACGGACGGTGAGCCTGTCAGAAATTTTGTGTTCAAGGCATAACATGTACCCAAAGGAGCATGTATGCCAAGCAAACCAAAAGCAGGGTCTGCGCCCCCGCCTGAGCTGCCCGCGATTCCAGAGCAGCTCATCGATC
>NZ_JBKGUA010000153.1:0-3726 GCF_046543485.1 Paraburkholderia sp. EG304
ATGTTCTGCCCTGCGGCCAGGGTGACGCTGCCGCCCTTGCCACCGGTCACCTCGCCGTCCTCGCCCATGGCCGCACCGGAGGACACGTCGATCACGCTGCCCTTGCCCAGGGCCACGTTGCCGGTGCTGCGCACCGCCACGCTGCCGCCGTCGAGGAACGGCAGTCCGCCGATGGCCGCCGGGTCCTGCGCCTGGTTGGTCCACAGGCCACGCGCGTCGAGGGTCACGCCATCGCCGACCAGTACCTGGTGCAGCAGGGTATCGCCGGGACGCGCGCTGATCGGCAGATCCTGCCACTCGATGCCGCTGGAGGTACGCTGCACGACCATGTCACCCAGCGCGATGCTGCCGCCCCGGGCGCGCAGGTCGGCGTTGATGCGGACATCGCTGGCATGCAGGGCGATCGTGCCGCCCAGCGCAACCTCGAGCGCCTGGCCGACATCGATGCCGGCGTGCGCGTACACCTCCACGCCGCCGAAGCGTTGCGCGTTGAGCCAGGCTGCGTCGAGATCGATGACGTCGATGCCGGAGCCACTGGCTGCATCGCCACCGATGGCCACATGTTCGGCCAATGCAGCCGGACCGAAACGCTGCTGGCCGCTGTCCTTGTCGTAGTACGGCAGGTAGCTGCCGATCACCAGTTGACCCTGGCGTGCAACGCTGGTCTGTCCCTGCTGGTAGCCATCCAGCGCGGCATCGCGGGCGCGTTGCTGGCGGTCGCCCTGGAAGGTGGTGGTATCCACGTCGCCCTGCAGCTGCGCTGCGCGGGTGGCGACGATCAGCCGGCCGGCATCGCGGCCCACGGTGTAGCCGTTCTCCAGCCGGCGCTGTGGTGCGATCAACGGGTTGTAGTAGAACTCGGTATTGCCCCAGCGCGCGTGGGTATCTTCGAACCCGCGGTACAGACCGCTGTAGAGCAGATCGCCCGGCGCGGTGGAGGCGTTGTAGAGCTTGCCGTCGGCGCCCTTGAGGTGGGTCAGGTTGACGTAGCCGGTCTGCACGTCCAGCGCGCCACCGGAGAGGTTGATGCTCGAGCCACGCTGCGTTGTCACGTTGCCGCCGGCGAACTGCACGGTCCCGCCCTGCGCCGACCACTCGCCGATGCCATGGCCGGTCACCCCCAGATAGCCGCCGACTTCCAGCAGGCCACCGGCGGTGTACCAGCGATCGGTCTCATAGCCGTTGGTGCCGGCCGGAACCAGGACCAGATCGCGTCGGTCGAGCCAGATGTTCCTGCTGTTGAGCGATTTGTCGTCACGGTTGAGCGCGGCGTCACGCTGCTCGTTGCCCTGCACGTTGATCTGGACGTTGTTGGCCTCCATCGCGATCTTGACCCCGACGTAGCCGGCCACGTCCAGGCGGGCGCCCTCGCGGACCTCGCTGTCGGCGGCGTCGACGAAGATCTGCCCGCCCGTCGCCAGCGTCAGGCTGTCGTCATCGAAGGCGACCTTGCCGCCGGTGCTGATCTGCACCAGCGACTGGTCGCGGCGATGGGCGATACCGTCGCCGACCTTGTCCGATTCCTGCACCAGCGTTTCGCGCTGGACGTCCAGCGCGGTGGTGGCGCTGGCATCGAGCACGATCGCGGTGGTGCTGCCCTGGTCCAGCAGGACGCTACCGGTGGTGTCGGCGCGTTCGTTCTGCAGGTGTACGGTGCCGCGGGTATGCACCGAGCTGGTCGAGATCAGTGCCCCCTGCTGGCGCACGTCATGGCCGGCCAGGGTGATGTCGCCGGTGCTGGCCTGGATCAGGCCGCTGTTGCTGACCACGCCACTGGCGGTGGCCACCACGGCATCGGCTGCCACCGGCCTGCGCAGCGTGGTGACGACGTTGCCACGGGTGGTGGAGGTCTGGTTCTGGTCGGTGCCCATGCCCTTGCGGATCACGAACGCATCGCCGGCGGCCAACGTGGTCTGGCCGTTGGCGGTGGTGATCTGGCCGTGGTTGTGCACCTGGCGGCCGAGCAGCAGCACGTAGCCGCCGCCTTCGGTGACCGAGGTGGGCACCGCCGTGGTGATCTGCGCGCCGCGCTCGACCACCACGTCACCGGTGGCCGCACCGTGGGCGAAGCCATTTGTGGTGGTGGTCAGTTCGTTGCCGAAGGTCGGGATGAAGGCACTGCCCTGCGCGTCGCTGTACAGCCCCTTGCGGAACTGCGCGTCGCTGATGTTGACCGCCGAGGCGGCCAGGTTCTTGACGTTGACCTGGCTGCTGCCGTCGAACACCACGCCATTGCGGTTGACCAGCATCACCGTGCCCTGGCCCTGGATGCGGCCGAGGATCTGCGACGGGAGCGCGTTGGGATCATTGACCCGGTTGAGCAGCGACCAGCTCGCCTGCTGGTCGAAATCGACCACGGTGTTGCGGCCGACGTTGAAGGTCTCCCAGTTGAGGATGGCCTTGTCGCCGGTCTGGGCGATGCTGACGGTGGTGGTGCCGTCCTTGCTGCTCTGGGTCGGGGCGCTGGCGTTGAACCAGCCGCGCGTCAGGGCATCGTCATCGATCTTCAGCCCGCCCTCGCCCAGGCCATCGGGCACCTGGCCGGCGCGCAGCCGCGCGGCATCGCGCGCGGTCTGCTGCATGCGCTGCTGCATGGCGATCGCCTGAGCGGCCGTGTTGAGGTTCTCCAGCGAGGTTTTCAGCGTGTCGCGGGCCTGCTGCGCCTGCTGGTCGGTACGCACCAGGTTGGACGGCATGCCGTTCGGCAGGCGACCGGTCTGCGCGGCGGTCTGCTGCTGCGCGCCCTTGTTGGCGAACCATGCCGGGCTGAAGGCCTGCTGCGCGTTGACGCCTGCCGCGACACCACCGGCCATCAGCAACACCGCGATGGCCTGCGACAGCGCGCGCACCTGCGGCACCTGCGGGGTCGTGCATCCGATCGAACCGCTCTGCTGCTTCACCATCGCTGTCACCCGTCGCAATATCGTTCGCTGATAAGGGCAAGCGCATGCTTCCGTCCTGCAGCGCGATCCCGTCCATGGCAGGAGCGAGCGTGGCAGTGCAATGCGATGCGCTTGTTACGAGGGATAAGACGGGAGCCGGTGACAACGACTGAACCGTTGCAACAAAAAATTCATCTGCACACGACGCCATCGCGATGCAGTGCCTCCTCGTCATGCCGGTGTCATCACCGCGTGCTTGGATCACGCGCGATCACGCACTGCGCGACGCGCTGATCAACTCAGCAGAACGACTCCACCGGGCATGCTCACCACCTTCGCGCCATAGGCGTCGCGCACCAGATCGATGAAGGTATCGATATGGGCCAGTGGAATGCGCGCTTGCACCCGCCGTGCCGGCAGTGCGCTGCCGGTTAGCACGATACGGCCGGTGCGGTAGCGGTTGATTTCGTCCACCACGTCCTGCAGCGGCTGATCGTCGAAGACTAGCCAGCCGCGTCGCCACGCGTCGATGCCGTCGGTCGGCACCGGTGCCACGGAGGCGATCCGGTCCGCTGTCAGGCGTGCCTGCCACGAGGGCTGCAGCACCACGGTGCGCGTGCCACGCACCAGTTCGGCCCGCCCGGCCAGGCAGGTGATGCGGGTGTCCCCGCCGACGCAGCGCACATTCACCCGCGCGCCCGGCGCCGGCATCAACCGGGCACTGTCGACACCGATCACGAAGCCGGTGGCCGCCGACGCCGGCAACGCGAACTGCGCTTCGCCCTCGGTCACCACGATCCCGGCCGAACCGTCGGCGGCCACCGGCTTCGTGATCGGTGTCGAC
>NZ_JBKGUA010000154.1:0-3714 GCF_046543485.1 Paraburkholderia sp. EG304
AACCCGCACCTTCGTCAGCTTCCATCGCCAGCGTCTGCTGCTTCATCCTGTTCTGCCTTCCTTATCCACTCCGCTCTATAACGCTCCGAGTAGCTATGCGGTGGACTTGATCAGCAATGCCTTAGGCTCTGGGAGCGAGCAAGGTGAACGATGAATGATAATCGACACGGTCTTGCTATGACCGCAAAACGCTGCCGGCGAAACAACCGAGTGAGATGTTGTGACAGTCCGGTGGCTAGTTACTGCAACTACAGCGCGGCTGCCATCATGGCCAGTGCCGCGCACCAGGCGTGGCGCCGCGCGCGGGCGCGAACGATCGTGGTCGTGGTGGTTCTGCCCTTAACGGCATCCAATTCGCTGACCCTACTGCGTCGTCAGTCAGCGAAACTACAAAGGCATTGAGCAAGTTTTGGCTGAAGCAACGCGATACAAACTACCGATGCTTTGAGACTGATCAAACCGGCACGATAGCGCGTTCGCTATATTCAATTGCATTCGCGAGGAGGCGTTCGCGCGTCCAGCGGTCGGTTCAATGTTCCGGATTCGCCCTCGTATGGCGGGTGCGCAGAATCGACGGAAAAAATGGATGTATCGGACCGAGCGGCGATCCGAGAAGTGATGTGAGCGAGCAGCACTATGCAGTGCGCTGTGGACGATTGCGTTATTGAAAACAGAGCTGACAGAATGGTAAAGGCGAACCAACCTGTGCATTTTCACACTCCGAATATCGGAAAGCTGCCGGAGCACGCGTGAAAAGTGCGACATATTGCAGGAATTCACGCAAGCGTATCACCAGCGTGCGACGGGCTTTAGAGCCTATCGCACAGGTGTCGATCTCATAGCGGAGCGCTGGGTCGGTGCCAACACACGGCAAGATTCAATAGCGCTGATGCAAGCCGCCTGTTATGCACCAATAGAATTTCGAGTGGGGTTCTCGCTTTGTCAAAAAATGCCGACACCGCTGCCGATAATCCGCTGATCCGCGTCGCAATGAAAGCACATCACGAAACAGCGATGCATATGAACCGGTCCGCATTCGCCTGCTTACAGGCAGCGCCGGATTCCGTTTGTGGACGAATTCCTACGGGCACCGCACACCCGGTCGCTAGTTCAGAGCGCGATGCAGTAATAGAGAAACAACGGTTCGCTGCGTGCCGGAACGAACAACTGGCGACGCAAGTGGAATTGCGTAGGGAAATCCTCATGCTGCGCGAAGCACTTACTGAAAGTGACGATCTGATCGCCCTTCATAAGATTTATCGAGAGAGCGCGGAGAAGCGCGCTGCGGCCGAACGTGAAAGCACACGTGCAATGCGAGTACAACTGAGCAAAATGGATGTACTGAATAGAGCGTTGCAAGCGGAAGCAAGTGCGATGGAGCGGGTTTTGAATAATCCCTCATCCTACTTATCGGGTCGGAAGGCCCATCCGCTCGCGGCATTGCAGGGCAAGCGCGTTCTGTATGTCGGGGGGCGGCCCGGATCTCTTTCTGCAATCCAGTGGCTCGTGGAAGCCTCAGGTGGAACGATGGCGTGCGGCAGCGACACGGTGGACTGTACCGGTTTGCTGGCCGCCGCGTTGCCGGATGTGGACATGCTCATGTTCCCTGCCGACTGTATAGACGACGATACCGTGAAGATGTTCGAGTGGATCTGTGAGCGCAATCGTATCGCGTGCTATCAACTTCGCACGGCAAGCTTGGCAAGTTTTGTGGAACTCATCGACCGGCTCAGCGCATTTGCGAAAACGGGTGCTGCTGTGCGCTCCGCGCGCTTTTGCCCGAGGCACGGCTAGGAAGCCCAATGGCAGGCAGCCGAGTTTAACATGCAGCGAAAGGAACGGTGCTGAGGACTGTACGAAAACTCCTGCTATGGGCCAGCCCTGTCTGGCAGGATCTTTTGCTACCCACACACTAAACGAAACTCGAAGGTCACTGAGCGATCACAAAAGGAGAATTGCTATCACGTGACATCGGCGGGCTGCATTATCCTCCGTCGCAACGCCACTTTGGACCGTATGGTGAATGCGATGTTCGTAGCGGCCCAACGTACGATAGGAGTTTTTGTTTTTGGTGGTTCACGTTTTTGGGGGGCTCAGGAAAGAAAGACCAATCTCTCTATTCCCGAGAATTGAGGATGGAAGTTGAGAACGTACACCACTTGGGAACGTCGACTTCCGGTGCAATGTGAAAGCTCTTACTTCAGTTCGATATCGGACAACTTTTGTTCAAAGAGGATACACATCGATCTCCGCGATAACCGGTTAAGAGGTCATCTTATGCAGACAGTGCTTATCGTATTGGCAATTGCTGTATTAGCGTGGGCGTCCGACCATTACCGTTTTGTTAAGGGCTGGAAAGTGCACGAGCATAAGCGCGGGAGAATACGGAGAAATGCTAACCAGCCTGGGCTGCAGGCAACCGCTGCTAGTCGCTTGCCAGACGACGGAAACGGTTGAGCCAGCCGAAGCTGCGCTCGACCACCCAGCAGCGCGCACCAGCACAAAGCCCGTTTTGCCCTCCGGCAGCTTGATGACTTAAGCTCAATGCCTTCGTCCAGTGCCGCTTGCGCGGGCTCTTCGCCAGTGTATCCGTGGTCGGCAAACGCCACCTTGAGCGTCTGGCCCGTTGCCTGCTGAACCTGCCGTGCCAACTCTCTGACCTGCGCGCGCGCCTGTTCCTTGCCCAGCGCACACGTACCGCGAGTAATTGCTTCAACCTGTCCACCGCCGTATGCACGCGCTTGGTTGACCTCGACGATCCTGAGCAACCCGAATGATGGAACGCAGGTCGCTCAGCATGGCCCCGAAACAGCTTGCCTGAATCCAACGCTGCGTCTGCTGATTGACCAACTTCCACGGTGGAAAGCCGTCGTAATGCTTCAGCCTCTACTGCGACAGCAGCGGGCGTTTGATATACCGGCCAGGGTAGTTCACGTTGCGGATATGGCTGTCCGACGATGGCGCAAAATGGACGATCCATGGCTTGCCGTAGTGACGATCCAGCCAGCGGCTCCACGCCACTTTTGTCGGGCACTACGTTTTCAGCTCCTGCGGCGGAACCAGCGCGTCGTACGACTGCCGCAACAGATCGACGATTGCGTAGCGCCACATCGGCATGACCTGTGCCTTCACGAAATACATCGACTTCCACTGCTCGCCGTCGGGCGTTAAGCCCCCGCAGGTCACGCTCAGATGGACATGCACGTTCCATTGCAGGTCGCGCCCGAACGTGTGCAGCGCCGTGAAAAACACCCCAAAGGTTGGATCCGTGTCCAACTTTTGGGGTGCAGTTCAGTTTGCGCGCTGGGCGCCTTCAGCAGCGCGCGGTTCAGCCTGAATACCTCCCACAGCGCCGAGGGCATCGTCAGCCTGATGTGCTGCCAGCGCGTTTGCGGCGGCCTCGCCGTTTGCGTGGCGATCCATTGGTCCGTCGCCTTCTTGCCGCACGTGGGGCAGAACCGGCTCTTGCAGCTGAAGCACACCTTCTTGCGATGCGGGCAGGCTCCGTTCGAGCAGCAGGCGCACCACGTTGTCCACCACCGCCGAGCGGATCTCATGCTCATGCTTTTTGAAATACCGCCACCAGGTGTCACGGATCGGCGTAATCGAGCCGGGGATGATCGGCGTAATGAGGCCACCTGGAATGGCCCCGAAACGCGATTTCGAAGGGACTCAAGAATGCGTTGTTTTGCCTGATTTTGCAACCGCGTTTTC
>NZ_JBKGUA010000155.1:0-3667 GCF_046543485.1 Paraburkholderia sp. EG304
ACTGGCGCTCACCATGTGTCGTCCGTCGGTAGGCAAGGGTCTCGGGCGAAAGCCAGAAAGGGGGGGTATCGACGAAATTGACAATCTTATCCGAGTACTGGTAACGAACTGTGAGAGCCCGCTGAAAGTCTGAGGGGGTAAGAGCAAAGGGGGGGGGCATGGTTCCGTTCCCCTGGTTGTCAGCAGCCGATAGCAACGTGCAGTAGGAAACTAGAAGCAGAAAGATGGTGACAATTTTGTTGCATGAATGTTTGGCCTTGAGTATGTAGGTTACGTCGTCGGCTTACCTTGCTGCAATTTTTATGCCATCAGTGAATGCGAGTGGGTATGATCAGTGTCCGCTGATCGCAAGCGAGGCGACCGGTGAGGTTCTGTCGCGATAACGGGAAGTAGAGTGGCCGGTCTTGGAAACTGCAAGTCGGCAGATGAATAAGCCAGCGAAGACGCCGCGACAGGTGGCCTCGTTCGTTCAGACAGGATCCGCGAGTTTTTAAGTGGAATCGCTGAGGCAATCAGGCTGCCGATTTTATCGCTGGCAGCGTGGCGAAGTATGCTTCATCCAGTGTCTGGTCGGCCAGCCTGGCATCAGGCCGGTTCTGGTTATACCCGTTCAGGTAATCGCCCGATTGAGCTGCGGGCGTGGCTGACCGAGTCATAGGCTTTCAGATAGACCTCTTCATATTTGACGCTGCGCCACACCCGTTCGACGAACACGTTGTCACGCCAGGCGCCCTTTCCATCCATGGACAGAGGAACGTTCCGGCTAAGCACCGCGTCGGTAAATCGGTTGCGGTGAACGGGGCTGCCTTGATCCGTGTTGACGATCTCAGGCAGCCCGTATTTCGCAAACGCTTCCTCCAGCGCCTCGACAGCGTGGCAGCTCTCCAGCGTGATCGCCACCCGGTATGCCAGCACCCGACGACTCGCCCAGTCCACGACGGCCGTCAGATAGACGAAGCCGCGCGCCATCGGGATATAGCTCGTATCGAGTGCCCAGACCTGATTGGCCCGGTCGATCTTCCGGTTGCGTAGCAGGTATGGCCAGATCCGGTGGGCTGCATGCTTGCGGCTCGTGTTCGGCTTGCGATACAACGCCTCGACGCCCATGCGCTTCATCAAGGTGCCGGCGTGCCTGCGCCCGACCTTGCTGCCTTCGCGACGCAGCACCCCACGCGATTGGTAATAGGCGCTCGCCCGGCTGATGCCTACCAGCCGCCACGATCAATCATCGCCTTACGCCCAGCAATCCCGACCTTGCTGAGCGCGCTTTCTAAAAAATCATTCTCCAGCGTCAACTGCCCGATCTTCGCGTGCAGTACCTTCACGTCGACTGGCGGTGCCGCTGGCGCCGAGTTGCCCGCTTCGAACACATCGGCAACCCGCTCCTGCAGTTGCTTCTTCCAGTCCGTGATCTGATTCGGATGGACATCAAACTGCTGGGCCAGCTCTGCCAGCGTCTTGTCGCCCTTGAGCGCCGCGAGTGCCACCTTTGCCTTGAACGCTGCTGAGTGTGTCCGTCGGTTTCGTTTCGTCATCTTCTGGTTCCTTGTTGCCGCCCATTATGACCGACTCACGCCCCTGCTTTTGCACTCAACGAACTGTCCGAATTCTCGGCGCCACCTCTGTTTGTCCGAAACCCAACATTTCCTACAACCGTCGGCCCGATTGGCGGAAATGCGTCACTGCACACGGAGATGGCCAGCCCCCGTTGACTGAGTCGTGCTCGTATGCAGCGCCAGCGACCTTGAGCCGTACGTCTACCTCGTGCACAGGCTCACTGAATGGCCACCGCGCAACCTGCTGCGATTTGTCCGAACGCGTACCGCTCCGCATCTCAAAACTCGCACGATCGCGGGCATTGAATTCGACTGCGGCCCAACGGAGTAGTTGTCATTCGCATGAAGCTTCCCTGCCAGTACGGCCCCACCCCGTGCAGGCCCGCGAGCTCAAGCAGGCTGACATCGTCTTGCATGCGTCGCGTTGTGACATGCGGGCATCGAGTTGCTCCCAGGTTCTGCGGTAAGCCTAACGCGGGAACAGTGCGTCACGAATCGCGAGGGTTCTGTCGCGATAACGATGGCAGATCAAATGAGTGAATGTACATAGGATTGCTTACATAGCCAGCAGGTAGAACTGCCCGGCAACCGTTCGGGCGACGCGATCGTCTTGCATCTGTCCCTTGCGGATCATATGCATCACTTCGATGCCAGACAGAATGATGCGGGCACAGCGAAAGTCCTTGAATCCCATCATCGGTTTGATGATGCGTTTGATCGGTCGGTGGTCCTGCTCGATGATGTTGTTCAGATACTTGTTCTGGCGGATCTTGATCGGCGTGTCGCGCCCGGCGTTGAGAGCCTCGAGCGCAGCCAGATTCGCACCGCTCTTGTCCACGGTAATCGTCTCGGGCTCGCCGTTCTGGTCAGTCGCCTTCTCAAAGTAGCGGCGCACAGCGGCCTTGTCTCGATGGGCACGCAGCAGGAAATCGACTGTGTTGCCCTGCTTGTCGACAGCGCGGTACAAATACTTCCATTGGCCTCTGACCTTGACGTACGTCTCGTCCATCCTCCAGCTCTTGCCCACCGGGCGCTTGTGGCGGCGAAACGCCTTCTCAAACAGCGGTACGAGCTTGATAACCCAGCGGTGCACGCTCGAATGGTCGACCTCGATGCCTCGCTCTGCCATCATCTCCTCGAGATTTCGCAGGCTCAACGAGTAAGCCACATACCAGCGTACGCACAGCAGGATCACGTCCAACGGATAGTGCAGTCGCTTGAGACCTTCGCCGATGCCCGGAGGCAACGTCGCGCGTGGTGTCTTCTTCGTCTGGCCCATGCTGTTCGTCACTCAGGATCGAACGCAAATTTTAACCCGGCACCTTGGCGCGACAGAACCCCGATTATATCGCACAGACGACCGGCTCACGACCTCGGCAATTGGGAGCTTCCCGGGAACCGTTGTAAGCGGCTTAGCGAAACCTGCGAGCGGTTATTCGCTTCAACTTAATACTAATTCCGCCGATAATCCAGCCTATTGCGCACAGAATGGATTTCATTCGGATTGTCGAGTGTGGCAGCAATCCGTTTATTCACCTGACCTTCCGAATTCGGAGCCTGGGCCTCAAGGTCAAGTTCCCGTGGGGCCGCAAATATTTATTCAAGATTGGATATTGCTGAAAAATAAAGACGATTTAGCTAAGCTGAAAATGGCTAAACCTAGTCCATGCCACGCCGGCTGGACAGAAAGTCCAAACGAGGGGTGCTACAAAAACAGTCCCGCTCTTGCGGCACCAGACATTCCCGTATGTTGTTGCAGACGCAACTATAGATCTTTTACGCACACGCACTTGCCGAACGCGTTCCACAGGTTGACGAGGTTGGCGATGACGACACCCTCGTTTTCCGGCTCCGTCGCGCTAAGGAGTTACTGTAAAAGCAGGGCATGAAGAATTCGCCCGAAGAGCCAGTGGAGAAGGAACGAATTTTGCGAAAGACGTTGGCGGCTGGCGTTGCGAAGGTTCTGAAGGCCTGACCCGCCTATGTGAGTAGCCCGCGGGAATCGCACCCGCAGGCCCTCTCAGAACCGGACGTGAATCTCTCAATTCATCCGGCTCCTATTGCCCACCGTTCTGCGCCAGAATCCAGTGAGCAAACAGACCCGGCCGCTG
>NZ_JBKGUA010000156.1:0-3655 GCF_046543485.1 Paraburkholderia sp. EG304
GCGCCTCAAAGCTACGATCGCGGATTTCCCCGAGGCGGTAGAAGAACACCGAGCGCGCAAGCGCATTGCGGGCCTCGCCCTTGTTCAAGCCGGCATGAACGCGTCGGCGCAGCTCGACGTTCTGAAGGGTTCTGTTGCAGTAAGGCCCACGTTAAAATTGGGTAGCAAATTTTTGAGCTGTGCGATGAAGAAGACGAAGACACCGCGAACCACACTCGCGCCGGGCCTGGCCAAGGTCCTGAAGCGCCTTCACTACCCGCTTGAAGTGATTTTGCTGTGCGTGCGATGGTACGTGGCCTATTCGCTGAGTTTGCGCAATCTTGCGGAAATGATGGACGAGCGTGGTATCGCGGTGGATCATTCGACGGTGTACCGCTGGGTCATCAAGCTGCTGCCGCTCTTCGAAAGGCGCTTCCGCAAGCACAAGCGTCCGGTTGGGAAAAGCTGGCGAATGGACGAGAGCTATATCAAGATCAAAGGCGAGTGGAAATATCTTTACCGGGCAGTGGACAAGGCGGGCGACACGGTCGAATTCCTGCTCAGGGCCAGGCGGGACAAGGTCGCTGCCCGGCGGTTCTTTGAAAAGGCGATCGCCCATAATGGTACGCCAGAGACCGTGACCATCGACAAAAGCGGCTCCAATCTGGCCGCACTGGATGCGGTGAATGCCGATCGCGAGACGCCGATCAAGGTCCGTCAGATCAAGTACCTGAACAACATTGTCGAACAGGACCATCGGGCTATCAAACGCCGGCCCCGGCCGATGCAGGGATTCAAGAACTTCCACCGTGCGAGGGTCATTCTCGGCGGCATCGAGGTAATGCACATGATCAGGAAAGGACAGATGAAATGTGCCGGCAAAGACCCGTCGTCTGCTTCCCAGCAGTTTTACTCCCTTGTGTCATAAGCAATACTTATCATATCGACATTTCTCGTCCCGACACCCTTACTGCAACAGAACCGCAGCACGCGCAACCGGCCCCCCTTCTGTAGCGTCATACGCAACGGTGATGCGTAGGAAGTAAGGCTCACCGTCTTCGAGGTCCTGAAAGCGCACTGTGTCGAGGTCGAAGAAAACGCCCACCAGATGGGCGTTGTATGGCTCGAGGAGCTTGCCGGTCAGTTGCTCAACCGTCTTGCCCTTATGTTTTCGGCGAAGGCGATTCTCGAACGCATTCGGGAAAGCCGGACGACCATACCGCGCGGCCAGCCATTGCTTGAGTGCCCTCTTCTCATCGGCATTCAGTGTGACTGACGCATCCGGATTGGCAGCGATCGCATCGAACATCGCCGTACCGACCACGCTTCGGGCATCGTGACGCAGTTCAAGCGCGAGCGTCTGCCCTTCCCCCGTGGTGTAGGAGAGATGAAGCCGGCGTACGTTTCGGGCACGAGTGAACGTTGGCTCCGCCGTCGCAACGATGTCCGCGACGATGCACTCGACAAAGGGCTCCCTGTCGTTGGCGAGATCGCAGTCGTGCGAGATGACAACGACGCGATGTTGACCGCCGTCATCAAAGACGAGTCCGAGGTTCGACGCATGAGCGTCAACGATGAGACTGCCTTGCCGCCAAGCACTGTCACGTCCCGGCATCCCGCCCCCTCAGCGATCCTCGGCAGCACCTGGAATCGAAACATCCGATTGCCAGTCTGCTGTGGCTGGAGCCGCGGTATTCGAAAGACCTGAGAGTGCATAGGATCGCTCCATTGCCCGAGCCTCTTCAATCAAAGTCTGCACGGCCGCCGAACTGTCCTCCCCGGCCTCCAGGATGTCGAACAGGGAGCGATCTTCAAACGCTTTCATTTTCAGGAGACTCGACGCGCGCGCGACTCCTGCCGCCTTGAACGCGTCAGCGATCTGACTCAACGTCCTGATGCGCGCGAGCCTGTCCGCGTCCGGCATCGACTCTTCGGACAGCCACTTGTAGATCGCCTGGCGCGACACGTCGAAGAGAACCGCAAGATCGCCAATAGCGGGATTCAGCACTGCGCGGACATTTTCCAGATGTTCCTTCGCCGTCCGGATATCCGCGCGCGGGCGCCTGCGCGGCGACCGCGCCGCCGTGTCATCGCTGACAAAGAGTCCTGATCGAGGTGAAAGGTACCCGCTCCAACGGTCTACGTTCTCAAGCGGATATGCAGACCCCGTCCCAATGAACGGCCGCAACATCACCGGGTAATGCTTCGCAGCGCCAAACGCAGGCAATGATGATTGCATATGTCCGTCTCCTGATTAGTTTTTTACGACCAAGCCTTTAGGGCATGAGGCGTAACGATCGCCTCAAACGCCCGGCGGATATCTCGGTGTAATGCCTCGAGCTGGCTCGCGAGCGACGCGAAGTCAAGCGGAAATCGCCCCTGAACGAAATGGTCCGTGTCGATGACCGCATGACGCTGCGGCTCCTGCTTCGCGAACCGGTCTTTAATCACGAGTCCGTGCGGTGCTACGTCCGGCGGAAATCCAAGCGGAGCCACGGCGCGATGCACCCTCGCCACAAGGATGCCCCGGTCAGCCAAAACCCCCGGCTGCGTCTCGAATACCTGCTCGCTCGATGCCGATTGCTCGACCGCACCAAACTGGACGCCGCGCAGGCCGCCAGCAAGATACTGATCGACCGTCTCTGCCTCGCGCGGCTGCACAGCATCTAGGTACCGCAGACCTAGGCGACTCACATGATCAAGGCCCACAACCTTGTGAACGTGTTCAAGCCCGCGCAATCCGGTTGGCAAAAACTGTCGGCGCGTGTCGTAGCGGGTAGTATGAAAGGCGATGAACGTCGGGCTGAGCACGAAACTGGACGTACGGTCTGCCGTAGTCATCCGCCAGACCTTCAGGATCCCGACTTTGGGGACAGGCGGTGCGTCATTAGCTTCGAAGACGAACTCCAGTTGCGGCATCGCCTGCTCTTCGAAGAGCGTATACCCGTCGCGGCGCAGCAGATCCTGCACTTCCCCAGCGTATTTTTCCATCGCCGGGATCGGGTTGAACTGCGCCTGCAGCAAGGCATAGTAGACCGGCGCATTGGCCATTCGTCCATTCATGATCAGCGGGCGCGAAAACGTGAGGTTGACATTTCAGTTGTCAGTTTACACTGTAGTTGACACACTCACAAGGAGAACTGCTCAGAACCGGCCCGCGGCCTGCCGTCGCGGGGAGCGACATGTCGCTGGACACCCGACGTGGCGTGGGAACGAGCGCACGCGGACCATGAACCGGGCCTTATATCCTCCACCGCTCACACCAGCGTATAGAGACCGGCCGCCGAATCAAAAACGGTGGCGTCGCTTCCCCGGCTCCGCCGCCGTGTTACGTCGATTGGGCTTTGTCCGGATGGGGGTATCGCAAAGATGCTGCGGGTTGTGTAAAAGCGCAACAACATCATGAAGCCAGCATTGAATAATGCCATATAAAGCCAGACTAAAGACGGGTGAAGCGCGCAAGCGCAAGAAGCCGGGGTACCGGGTAAGGATTTCCTGATGCGAAAATCAGGATGCCGCGCCTCGTTTTTCCAGCTTTCGCTGAATGTTACAGGGATTCTGGTCGCTGACTATGAGTCGTCGAAGCGCAATTGGAAAACCGGTGCATCATGATCGCCTATCTGTCGGAGCGGGAGAACGCCGTCGAGGAAATTAATTCGGTCTGTCTACGACTGTT
>NZ_JBKGUA010000157.1:0-3527 GCF_046543485.1 Paraburkholderia sp. EG304
AGGTGGCCGAAGGCGTCTCAGCGGATCGGGTCTGCGGCTACATGCAGCACACGCTCGAGCAGCTGGCGGAGGCGCTGGAGCGGGCGCCGCACACGCCGGTGCGGGAGCTGGACATCCTGCCGGGCGCTGAGCGGGCGTACCTGCTGGAGGAGCTGAACCGGACGGCGGCGGCGTATCCGTCGGAGAAGTGCATCCACGAACTGTTCGAGGCGCAGGTCGCCAAGGCGCCGGAGGCGGTGGCGGTGGTCTGTGCGGAGGAGCGCGTGAGCTATGGCGAGCTCAATGCGCGGGCCAACCGTCTGGCGCATTATCTGACCGGGCGCGGGGTGAGGCCGGACCAGCCGGTGGCGATCTGCCTTGCGCGCAGTCCGGCGATGGTGGTGGGGCTGTTGGCGATCCTCAAGGCGGGGGGCGCGTATCTGCCGCTGGATCCGGCCTATCCGTCGGCGCGGCTGCGGCAGGTGCTCGAGGATGCGGCGCCGCCGCTGCTGCTGGCCGATGCGGCCGGCCGTGCCGCGCTGGGCTGCGACGCGCTAGCCGGTGTGAGCGTGGTGGATCTCGACACGGCAACGCCGGCCTGGGCGAACCTGCCGGCCTCCGATCCGGACCCGCGCGCGCTCGGCCTGAGCGCGCGCCACCTCGCCTATGTGATCTACACCTCGGGATCATCAGGCACGCCCAAGGGCGTCATGGTCGAGCATGCGAGCACCGTGAACCTGCTGCAGTGGAGCAGTGCCGTGTTTGCGGAATCAGAGATCAGCCGCATGCTGTTCTCCACCTCGATCAGTTTTGACCTGTCGGTCTATGAGTGCTTCTTTCCGCTGTCGCAAGGCGGCACCCTGTATGTTGTCGAGAATGCGCTGGCCCTGGCGCAAACGTCATTGGATGTCACGCTGATCAACACAGTGCCTTCGGCGCTCGCCGCTCTGCTCGAGAAGAACGCAGTGCCGGCTTCGGCAAGCATCATCAATCTGGCGGGTGAGCGGCTGAAGGCGAGCCTCATAGAGAAGGCCTTCGGGAGCAGTCGCATCGAGAAGTTATGTAACCTGTACGCACCTTCCGAGACAACGACGTACTCGACCTGGATTTGCATGCCGAGGGGGGAGGCTGTCGTTGAGACGATTGGGCGTCCGATCGCGAACACGCGGGTGTATCTTCTGGACGGTCATGGCGCGCCTGTGCCGTTCGGGGCGGTGGGAGAGCTTTACATTGGCGGGGCCGGCGTTGCGCGCGGGTACCTGAACCGGCCGGAGCTGACGGCGGAGCGGTTCATCGCCAGCCCCTTTGTGGCAGGCGACCGGCTGTACAAGACCGGGGATCTGGCGCGGTATCTGCCGGACGGCAATCTGGAGTTCCTGGGCCGCAACGACGAGCAGGTGAAGATCCGCGGCTTCCGGATCGAGCCGGGTGAGATCGCGGCGCGGCTTGCCGGGCACGCGTTGGTGCGCGAGGCGGTGGTGGTGGCGCGCGAGGACCGCCGCGGCGATAAACACCTGGTCGGCTATGTGGTGTGTGCGGCTGAAGCAGCTTCGAGCGGGCCGGATGGCGACGCGCTGGCCGGCGCGTTGCGCGCGCATGTGAGTGCGCACCTGCCGGACTACATGGTGCCGAGTGCGTTTGTGCGGATGGCGGCACTGCCCTTGACGCCGAACGGCAAGCTGGACCGCCAGGCGCTGCCGGCACCGGAGGATGAGGCGTATGCGCGGCGGAGCTACGAGCCGCCGCAAGGCGAGATCGAGACCGCGCTGGCAAGGCTCTGGGCGGAGCTTCTGGGGCTGGAGCGGGTCGGGCGGCACGACCACTTCTTCGAACTGGGCGGCCACTCGCTGCTGGCGATGCAGTTGCTCAGTCGCGCAGTCGATCTCGGGCTCAAGTTCAGCGCCGCCGACCTCTTCCAAGCCCCCGTTCTAAAGGAACTTGCATCAAAGGTTCATTTGGAACCACAGCCCAGCAGCTCGGGAGTGATTTGTGTTTCTAGAGAAACCGGATCGCAGCCGCCGCTGTTCTTTGTTCCCACAGGTTTTGGCGATTGCTCCTATGTCCTTAGTTTGGTCCAGGAGATGGACGCAGGATGTCCTGTCTACGCTTTGCCATGGCCGCCATTTAGTGAAGTTCAATTTCCAACTTTTAAAGAGATGGCCTCGCAACTCAATTTGGCAATTAGAGAGATCCAGCCACGCGGTCCATATCGCCTCGCTGGATATTCATCAGGAGGAATCCTAGCTTACGCAATTGCGCAACGGTTACTGGATCAAGGCGACACTGTTTCATTCCTCGCTCTAATTGACGTTGTACTATCTTCGCATCCATCAAGCGTATCGCCCACCCAAATGGTACAAGAAGTGCTCCTGGAATCTCTCGAGGTAGACGACGAGAGGTTCGAACTACTTGAACGCCTCTCTGGAAGAAGTTCAATTTCTAAATTCCTTGAAAAGGCACAGAAAATTGGAGTGATCCCTTTGGATCGCAACCTGCATAATGATATCCTGACGTATGAAAGGGCCATACAATTCCAACGGGCGCTGGACTCGTATCAAGTTCCGTCCCTCCCAATCGAGGTATACCAATTCTATGCCAATGAACCTCTTCGCCACCGGGCACGATCTCGCAAAAACTCTGCAGGTCCAGAAGCACGCTCGCCTTTGCGGGGTTGGGACCGCGTTTTGAGTGCAAAGGCTATTCATGCCGTGCCAATTCCAGGTGACCATATAACTATGATGGATGTCCCCGCGAACCGCCAAGTTCTGGCTCGATGCCTATTAACGGCTCTTGGCCAGTCAGCGACGGGCGCCGAATAAAAGGTTCATAGGGCACAGGCGGAAACCTATGCCCATGAAATCGCTCTGAAACTACCAAGTGATTGGAGTATAGAAATCTCATCAAAGGCGTGTCTTGTGGAAACAGCAACAAGAGGTGATGACGATGCGCATTCCCAGCACCCGTTGGCCGAAGAGAATCAGTCGCAGGGCCCCTACGAACCCAGATCATCGGGAAAGCCACGTTCTTACGGGGTTGCAAGGGGAGAGTCGAACAAAGCCGGCGCTGAAATTGCGTTTACATCCAGATACCGGCGCGCAAGGGCTCCGGTGCAAATAGGTAGTGTGGTCGAAATAATCTTTATAGATTTGGATACCTTATCGATTGAACGTAAGCGATAGTTTCTGCCCGCCTAGCGTGTTCGCTGGTGGAAGATCAAGCTTGCGTCCGCAATCACCCAACTTGCGGACGCAACATGACCCCGGACGAACTTCATTTCCTTCCCCTAAAAGTCACGCACATCGACGAAGGCGGTCGGCGCTGCTTTGATCCCGAAGGCAAGCGGCGACTGATTGACGCGTGCGAGCAGCCCGGCGCGTCGGTGGCCGGGCTGGCGCTCAAGGCTGGCGTGAACGCCAACCAGCGTAAGCGGCTCATGACGGCCATTCTCGACGGCTGAGCGAACCGGTTGGTAGTTTAGTTCCCGCTAAATAATTTGGTGGGAACTAAAGTGGACGAGACATTGAATCGGATCGCGAAGGTCAAGCGAC
>NZ_JBKGUA010000158.1:0-3510 GCF_046543485.1 Paraburkholderia sp. EG304
CTGGAAGACCGCACGCCGGATGAGGCATACTTCGCGACACTGCCTGCGATCAAATCGGCAGCATGAACGCCCCGGTGGTTCCACTTAAAAATCTCGGGACCCTGCCCGAACAAGCGGCGCCACCTCTTTGTTCATCGCGGCTCCTTAAATCGGTCAGGGCGACACTCTAACCGATCCTTGAGCGCTATTTGCACCACACCCTTAAAAACCAGCTTTGTTTGATGCAGCGCTAATGCATGGCAAATAAACCACGTGTAACCCTGCAAGTCCTTACTATGATGGATCGCACAATATCAAACTCCATCATAAAGGCTGGGGGGTTTTATGGCGCAGCGTATTCAGGTTCTCTGCATCAGCAAGACGAAGAGGCAGCGTAGGCACGAGGCCATTTCGCATATCGGCGGAAAGAATGCCGACGGGAGTCGGTGGAACATGAGGGAGAAAGACGCTATTAACGGGATTGAGACGGGTAAGTGGAACTTCTATGTTGTCGGAGGTGGCGAGACTGTTGATGTGTTCGTCTGGCAAACCCCGCAAGGCCACAAATACCTCAGGACCGGGCACGACATGACCATTGCGGACAATCTTCTCGGCCTGCCCGAGTGCCCAATAAATGGTTGTCGTTGAGCATGGCGTATTCAACGTCGCCACCGCCATGCTGCCCAGCGCACCTTGCCCGGATTTCGGGGGGCGAACAAGGTAAGCACAATTTCCTATCATAGGCGCCCAAGTTATTATGACCTGATCAAATCGCCGAAAGTTGGCATATATGCCGGGCGTGCCATCCGGGCTCAGAGTTCATCCCAGATTTGCGGAAGTGTTTCAGCAGGTCGGCCAGGGAGGCTAAGACTTGGGTTGCCACAACTACCCCGCTTTTTGCAGCCGGGCAAGCCAGGCTCCCCGCTTGCCATGACTCGACATCAATTGCGCCGGACGACGCCGGAATACGACATCGCGCCTGGCGTTTTCATACGCTTCAGCGAAATCCTGCAACTTCTGGAATGCCTGATCGTAGGCGCTACCCGTTGTGCGTCGCAGGTGTGCATCGATGCTTGACCACGCCGTGTCTTCCTGTTCGAGAAGTAATGTGAGGTACCGTGTGCGTTCCTTACGACGGCGGGCCTCGGCCGACTGGCGTGCTTCCCGCTCCCTGCTTTCACGGATGGCACGATGAGAGGCGACCCGTGATTCGATTTCGGATATTCGACGGCGCCCGGGCAAATTCAATTGCAGCATGGGGCAGACTATTCCGTTCGCGTGTCTCAGACATCCGACCATCGAGAAGCTCACGAGTTGCGCCTGAGTGGCATGGCGCCCGCGCTCACCGAGCAGCAGGGACTCGCCGACATCGAAGCGATGAGCTTCGAGGAACGACTCGGCCTGCTCGTTGAGCGTGAATCCAGCGTACGCGAATCACGACAGACGACGGCGCGGCTGCGCCGCGCGAAACTGAAGTTCCCTGATGCCGTGCCCGAGGACATCGACTACCGCTCGGCTCGCGGACTCGACCGCAGCCTCATCGGGCAACTGCTGAGCGGCAACTGGATTCGCGAACGCAACAGCACCGTAATCATCGGTGCCACCGGCCTTGGCAAGACCTGGCTGGCCTGTGCGCTGGCCAACCAGGCATGTCGTCAGGGCTTCTCGGCGCTGTATCTGAAGATGCCACGGCTCAATGAGGACCTCGCCATCGCTCACCGCAGCGGCCGATATGCGCGGCTGCTGGCCCAGTGGGCAAAGACAGACGTGCTGCTGATGGACGACTTCGCAATGGCACCGATGAGCGACGGTGCCGGGCGCGACCTGCTCGAGATACTTGATGACCGTCACGGGCATCGTTCAACGCTCGTGACAAGCCAGATTCCGGTTGAGAGCTGGCACGCCGCACTTGGCGATCCGACGCTTGCCGACGCGATTCTTGATCGGCTCGTGCACAACACTTACCGCATCAATCTCAGTGGCGAATCGATGCGCAAACGCAAAAAGAGTTTGACCGCCAATCCACAGTCAGAGTAAAAATCGAAAACCCCGCGTCGCTGCGCTCCGACTGTCCAGCTTCGCGCGAAACAACCGTCCACCTTCACGCGAAACGCGTGTCCAGCTTCCGCGAATTACGCAGGTCAGGTACTGCAGTCCAGCGGGATGAAGCTCAATAGCGGCACTATCGTGGACGCAACGCTGATCTCGGCGCCGGGTTCGACGAAGAATGAACAGAAGGCGCGGGACCCCGAAATGCATCAGACGGGCAAAGGCAAGCAGTGGCATTTCGGCATGATGCTGCACATCGGGCTCGATAGCCAAAGCGGCCTGGCGCATAGCGCGGTGGTCACGGCCGCCAACGTCCACGACAAACATCCGCTGCCAAGGTTGCTGCATGGTCAGGAGCAACGCGTCTACGGCGATAGCGCCTATGCGAGCCAGAAAGCGTTGATCCACAGCAAGGCGTCCCGGGCACGCGACTTCACCAACCAGCGAACCCGGCGTGGGTCAGGTCGATGAGGTAGCGCGTAGCAAGAATCGCAACAAGTCGAAGATCCGTGCCCGGGTTGAGCACGTGTTTGTTGTCGTGAAGCGCCTGAGGGGCTTTACGAAGGTGCGCTATCGCGGGCTGGCAAAGAATGCCAACCGCGCCTTCGTTGCACTGGCGCTGGCCAACGTCTATTTGTCGCGCAGGCGGCTGATGGCACAGGTGCGCCCGTAATGGGCGAAAAGCGGGGAAATCGCCCGCTTTTCGAGCCTGCAGGGGCTCACCGGAGCGAATGAGATTTGCTTTCACGGCGAAATGACCATTGAAGTATCGGCCAAACTCGAATTCCGCGGCTTGATCAGCGCAGCCTTACCGTGACAACGCCGCGCCGTTGACCGGGCGTGAAAGACCGTCGATTTCCGACTCAGCGCCAAGCGCGATGTGCCTGCAGCCACGGCCTTCTTCGGGAAGGCAATCAGGAGCGGCAACGATCACGCTGGACGGTTACGCCGTGTCTCATCGCGCGGTGCCCGAAATGAAGGCCGATGAGCTACTGCTCAAAGACAGTAAGCGGCCAGCAAACCCGTCTTGACGAATTGAGCTAAGCGACCGCAACTGTCGGCTGCCAGCGATGAGGCAGCAATGTTGCGACGTCGCTGGCCCTGTGGGTCGGCAATCGCGTGAGGACGTCCTTCAGATAGGCGTGCGGTTCGTGCCCATTGAGTTGTGCTGAGCGCAACAGGCTCATGATGGCGGCAGCGCGTCGGCCCGCTCGGAGTGAGCCGGCGAACAGCCAGTTGGCCCTCCCGATAGCCCACGGACGTATTTGGTTTTCGACCCAGTTGTTGTCTATGGGCACATGTCCGTCGTCGAGATAGCGCGTCAGCGCTTCCCAGCGTTTAAGGCTGTAATCCAGCTGTCACGGATCGGCGTAATCGAGCCGGGGATGATCGGCGTAATGAGGCCACCTGGAATGGCCCCGAAACGCGATTTCGAAGGGACTCAAGAATGCGTTTTTTTGCCTGATTTGGCAACCGCGTTTT
>NZ_JBKGUA010000159.1:0-3490 GCF_046543485.1 Paraburkholderia sp. EG304
ACTTATCGGCTGTTAGTTTTTAAAGATCGATCCGCCCAACCCGCCGCGCCTGAACCACCACTACCCGGCACCGCTTCGTTTGCGTCGCTGCGTCTGCAGCAGAGAAACGAGATTATGGAGAACTTCCGCCGGATCGTCAACACCCATTTTCACTTTCGCTTAAAAAAGCTGTGACTCACTTCCGGACAGCGCTCACCACGGCCTCAACTGGAACAGCATCGGCCATGGCCGCGTAGCCCGCGTCGCTCGGATGGATGTGATCACCGCCATCGAAAACGCGCTGCAGACGCTCCGGCTGCGCCCGATCGCGCAACGCCGCGTCGAAATCGACGACGTCATCGAAAGCGCGACTGGTCCGGATCCACTGATTAACCGCGAGTCGGATATTTTCCCGCTCCTGTGGCAGCGACGCCGGCGTCAGCGTCGCGCCGAACACCTTGACACCCTTGCGCCGCGCGGCCGCGATCACGCGCTGGTAACCGGCAATCAAATCGGCAGCCGTGACCGACGTATGAGGAAAATCGCAGTCGAGCCCCCCATGAGGCGGCATCGCCGCAAAGTTAATGTCGTTGATGCCAATCAGCACGACCGCCGCCTTGACGCCCGGACGTTGCAAAACGTCACGCTCGAAGCGGCTCGATAGCGCGTCGCCATAACAAGGCGAGTCGCTAAGAAGCCGGTTACCGCTGATGCCGAGATTCACGATTGCGGTCGATTGCGCGCCGCTCGCCGCCAGGCGCCGAGCCAGCGCATCTGGCCAGCGACGGTTCTGATTCAGGCTGGAGCGCATGCCGTCGGTGATTGAGTCGCCGATCGCAGCCACGGCAATTGACGGTCCCGCCACCTCCACTGACAAGCCTGTGACCCACACATATTGGGTGAAGCGACCGCGAAACGCGGCGGCGGACGCGTCGGCGGTGTGATTGCCCGGCACCGACACATAATTCACCTGATTCGACACACGGTGCCACGCGACGATCCGCTGCTCCGGTCCCATAAACGCACTGATCGCATACGGCGCGCCCTCGACGACGTCGATCCCGATCGGATCGCTGTCCAACTCGCCGCCGGGCGGAACGCTGACCGCGCCCTTGCCAGCAAACGTCACTCGACTTCCGCCCCCCTCTACCGCCGCCGTGCCGCCGACCGAGCGCGCGATGCGCAGTTCGTCGATGACGAGAGCTGTCTTGCTGTACACATTGCTCAGATGGATTCGCGCCGCCTTCCCCGACAAGGTCGGATACACGATTTGCCGAACGCTGCGCCCCGCGACTTCCGGCGCGCGATACAGCGGCGGCAAGTCGGCTCGCTGGGGAATCGGTTGCAGCGCGGTCGCCCACACGGCAACCCAATGCTCCGGCGCTTCGGCAGCGAACGCACTCGAGGAAACGACAAACGGAGCAAATTGGGCAAGCAGCGCCGCGCCGCATGCGGCAGCCAGGGTGCGAATGGTCATTCGGACGGTCGGTTCGAGGCGAAACGCGCATTGTGCCCGAACGACGCGACAATCGCCGGTACCCGGCGGCTGTGCCCGTTCGGACTCATGCCGTTTGCCGACTCATGATCTGCAGAGCGACGGCTTCGGCGACCTCGATTCCGTCGATCGCCGCCGAGTAGATGCCGCCAGCGTATCCCGCACCTTCGCCGGCGGGATACAGCCCTTTGATGTTGACGCTCTGATAATCATCGCCGCGACGCACGCGGACCGGCGACGACGTCCGCGTTTCAACGCCGGTCAGCACCGCGTCATGCATCGCGAAACCGGCGATTTTCTTTTCCATCTGCGGCAGCGCTTCGCGAATCGCCTCGATCGCATAGTCGGGCAGTGCAGTGCTGAGATCGGTCGGCCGCACGCCGGGCTTATACGACGGCACGACCGAGCCGAGCGACGTGGACGGCCGCCCGGCGATGAAGTCGCCGACCAACTGCCCCGGCGCCATATAGTTACCGCCACCGAGTTCGAACGCCCGCTCTTCCCACTTGCGCTGGAACGCGATGCCCGCGAGCGGGCCGCCCGGGTAGTCGTCTGGCGTAATGCCGACCACGATGCCCGCATTCGCGTTGCGCTCCGCGCGCGAGTACTGGCTCATGCCGTTAGTGACGACCCGCCCCGGCTCCGAAGTTGCCGCCACCACGGTGCCCCCGGGACACATGCAAAAGCTATACACCGCGCGCCCGTTGCTGCAGTGGTGCACCACCTTATAGTCGGCTGCGCCGAGCTGTTTGTGACCGGCAAATTTGCCGAAACGGCTGCGATCGATCACCCCCTGCGGATGCTCGATCCGGAAACCGAGCGAAAACGGCTTCGCCTCGACGTGAACGCCCCGGTCGTACAGCATCTGGAAGGTGTCGCGTGCGCTATGGCCGACCGCCAGTACCACGTGGTCGCAACGCAGCGTCTCGCCGGTCGACAGCTTCAGCCCGCGCACCTGGCCGTTGTCGATGTCGATGTCCTCGACGCGGGTCTCAAAGCGCACTTCGCCGCCCAGCTCGTGGATGCTCGCACGCATCTTCTCGACCATGCTGACGAGGCGAAACGTGCCAATATGCGGCCGGCTCAGATACAGGATGTCCTCCGGCGCACCGGCCCGCACGAATTCGTCGAGTACTTTGCGGCCGTAATGTTTCGGGTCCTTGATCTGGCTGTAGAGCTTGCCGTCGGAAAAAGTGCCCGCGCCACCTTCGCCGAACTGCACGTTCGACTCGGGATTCAGCACCGATTTGCGCCACAGGCCAAACGTGTCCTTGGTGCGCTCGCGCACGGCCTTGCCGCGCTCGAGGATGATCGGCCGGAAGCCCATCTGCGCGAGGATCAGTCCCGCGAACAGACCGCACGGTCCCATGCCGATCACGACCGGACGCGGCGTGCTTAGTTGGGCGGGCGCTTTGGCGACGAACTTGTAGCTCATGTCGGGGGTCACGCCGCAATGCGGCACGTCGGCGAGCCGTTTCAGCGCGGCCGCTTCATCCTTGACCTCGACATCGACGATATAGGTGAGCTTGATGTCGGCGCGCTTGCGCGCGTCATGCGCGCGGCGAAACACGGTGTATCGGATGAGCCCGTCCCGCGCCACGCCTAGGTCCGCGAGGCGCGCACGGATGGCGGCTTCGAGGGCGCTTTCGGGATGATCGAGCGGGAGTTTGATTTCGCTTAGACGTAACATGAGTACCGGAGATGCAAGTGGGCCGCAAATCGCGGCCAATTCGCAATTTTACCGGTAAGTGTCGGGGCGGGGTGACCTGCTTCGACACCCCCCAATGACGCTATCGAGCCTAATCCCCGTCCTCAAAAAATTTATTAACCGACCGGTCGGTTGGTTTATACTACGCCGACACAGACCACTCCTCCAGAGAGCGTCCCTCATGTACACCCAATCCCTCGATATCCCCGGCAACGTCGCCCCGCTGGACGCGGATGCGAATTCGCCCGAACAGGCGCGCTTCGACGCGGTCATGGCAGCCGACGGCAAGATCGAGCCGCAGGACTGGA
>NZ_JBKGUA010000160.1:0-3482 GCF_046543485.1 Paraburkholderia sp. EG304
GCCAGTTCAAACGCTATCCTTCGACACTGCGTGAATAAAAACCGGGTGAGAGACCGATTCCCACCCCCTAAAAGCGGACATTTGAACTTGGCCAGTAAGCGGACATTTCAAAATGGCTTTGACAATTGTTGTGAGTCCCAAGTTCAGATGTCGTGTTTCCGCTAAATACAGATGTCGTGTTTTGACATTAGGTTGATCGTCGACCACCCATCTGGGAGCGCCGGCGATGAATGCGACTGGGACGATCACGATGACGATGCGCGAGGTGGATCGGTTCAAGGTCATCCAGGCGGTGACTGAGTTCCGGCTCAAGCCCGGCCAGGCCGCTGAACGCCTGGGGTTGAGTGTTCGCCAGGTTGAGCGGCTGGTGCTGCGCTACGAGGCGGCCGGTGTGGCCGGACTGGTGTCGGGCAAGCGCGGTCGCCCGGGCAATCACCAGTTGCCTGCCGGCAAGGCGCAACGGGCACTGGCACTGATCCGGGAGCGTTATACGGATTTCGGACCGACGCTGGCCTGCGAGAAGCTTCGGGAGTGTCACGGCATCGATCTGGCGGTCGAAACGGTGCGCACGCTGATGCGAGCGGCCGGTCTGTGGATTCCGCGCAAGGAGCGCCCGCCGAAGGTCTATCAGCCGCGTAATCGTCGTGCGTGCCTGGGCGAACTGATCCAGATCGATGGCAGCGACCATCGCTGGTTCGAGGACCGGGCGCCAGCCTGCACGCTGCTGGTGTTCATTGATGATGCGACCGGGCGGCTGATGGCGCTGCACTTCACGGCGACGGAGTCAACTTTCGGCTATTTCGAGGCGCTGCAGAAGTATCTGGGCGCGCATGGCAAGCCGGTGGCGTTCTACAGCGACAAGGCCAGCGTGTTCCATGTCAAGAAACGTTCGGAGACCGCTGGCAAGGGTGTCACGCAGTTTGGCCGGGCACTGTACGAGCTCAATATCGACGCATTCTGCGCCAACACGAGCCAGGCCAAGGGACGCGTGGAACGCGCGAACCTGACGTTGCAGGACCGGCTGGTCAAGGAACTGAGGCTGCGCGGCATCAGCACGCGGGAAGCCGCGAATGCGTATGCGCCCTCCTTCATTGCCGACTTCAACCGGCGGTTCGGCAAGCCACCCAAGAGCGATTACGATGCGCACCGGCCGCTGCGCGCCGACGAGAATCTGCGGCAGATCCAGGCCTACCGTGTGCCGCGCAGGATCTCGAATGCGCTGACAGTGCAGTATGACCGCGTGCTGTACCTGCTCGACGACACGCCAGTCAGCCGGGGGCTCATGCATGAATACGTCGAGGTCGTCGAGTATCCCGATGGCGTGATCGAGGTGCAGACCAGTGGCGCGGCACTGCCCTACCGTCAATACGACCGCATCACGCACATCGATCAGGGCGCGGAGATCGAGAACAAGCGACTCGCGAACGCACTGGAAGTCGCACGCCGCGTACAGGCCATCCGCGATGATCGGCGTGCGGCGGGCTCACCATCGCGCACGCACTGCGGCGAGCAGGTTCGTGCAACGAAGGCGCTCATCGGACTGAAGAAACAGCGCGCAATCGAGGTCGCCGACATCAATCAGGCAATTCTCGAAGTCAGCAGCAGAATGAGGGACGGACGGGGGGCGGCTTCGCCGCCCCACCCCAAAACCTTGAAAAAAGACAGGAAACGACAAGCAAAACCCGACATTTCTTATATGGTCGCCTCCCATTTGCAAGGTGATTGTTGGTGACGAGGAGGGTGGTTGCGGACTTATATCCGGACTCGATCGCGGGACTTGCCCGCCGGCCCCGATGGATTTCGCCGCAAAGGTCCTAATCTATTGAGCGGACTCGAGGTCCGAGAAATGTCTCAGGCTTGCCTTTGCGCGGTCCAACCTGTCTTGCCATCGATCAATACACCTTTGCAACCGTGAATGGGGTTACTTCCTTTGGAGCGTGATTACGGCGCTGGAGCTGCTTCATACGTTCGGCCATACGCCAGGAGCGCCCAGATTGTTCGCGCCATCTTGTTGGCGAGTGCGACAGCAACGACGTTCGTTGGACGCCGGGACAGCATCTGACGCAAACGCTCCGGCAAATGCTTCGAGCTCGAGATAACCGATCGCGCGCCGTGAATCAGCAGCGTTCGCAGATATACGTCGCCACGTTTGCTGATCCCCCCGAGCTTCACCTTGCCCCCAGAACCGTTCTGTCGCGGCACGAGACCAGATAGGCAGCGAATTCCCGTCCGGATCGGAACGTTTGGGCCTGTCCGATCACCGATACGGCAGCAGTCGCGGTGAGCATACCCACGCCGGGAATTTCGGAGATGCGTCGGGATGCGTCATCGTTGCGGCGCCAGTCGAGAATGCGTTGTTCGATCCGTACAATCTGCTCGTCGAGCGCGCGGAGTCGCGAGAACTGGTCCTGCAGGCTGTCCCCTAGCATGGCTGGCAAATGGTCTGCCAGTGACGCCAGCGCGCCTTTGGCGGCTTCTATCGATGCCCGGCGGCCTTGTGGCAACACGACGCCGAATTCGTAGAGCAGCCCGCGAAGCTGGTTTACCTGCATGACGCGAATCCGGACCAGTTGCTGGCGTATGCGGTGCATTGCAAGCATGGCCTGCTGGTCTTCGGTCTTGACGGCCACGAACCGCATGCCTGGACGCTGGGCAGCTTCCCAGATCGCCGCAGCGTCGGCCGCGTCATTCTTGTTCGACTTCACGAATGGCCGAACGAACTGGGCTGCGATGAGCCGCACGTCGTGACCATACCGCTCCAGGACACGGGCCCAGTAATGGGCGCTGCCACAGGCCTCCATGACGACACGGCTGGTAGGCCGGTTGGCGAAGAACGGCACGAGCTGGGCGCGTTTGAGGACCTTGCTGTGAATCGCGCCGGTCTCTGGCTCGACATAGTGAATCTGGAAAACGCGCTTGGCCAGGTCGATGGCAATGGTCGTGGGTTCCATCTGCTTCTCCTTGTCGGCTGGACTGCCGAACCAGCAATGTCGCATGCTCCGGACGCGAGTCTGCGGCGTTGGGCGGCCCGTTAAGGCGGGAGGCGACCATTCCATCTATTTAGCTGGAACCACGACGTTTGAACTTAGCGGGGACATATGTATGTAGCGGCTAAGTTGTAATGTCCGCTTCTGGATCAGCGGACACTGATCATACCCACTCGCATTCACTGATGGCATAAAAATTGCTCCAAGGTAAGCCGACGACGTAACTTATACATAGTCAAGGCCAAACATCCATGCAAAAAATTGTCACCATCTTTCTGCTTCTAATTTCCTACTGCACGTTGCTATCGGCTGCTGACAACCAGGGGAACGGAACCATACACCCCCCCTTTGCTCTTACCCCCTCAGATTTTCAGCGGGCTCTCACAGTTCGTTACCAGTACTCGGATAAGATTGTCAATTTCGTCGATACCCCCCCTTTCTGGCTTTCGCCCGAGACCCTTGCCTACCGACGGACGACACATGGTGAGCGCCAGT
>NZ_JBKGUA010000161.1:0-3428 GCF_046543485.1 Paraburkholderia sp. EG304
AGATCCAGTGCTGGTTCCAACGCCTCGAAAAAGGCCTCATTCATAGAAGCATTGCTCATGTATGTTGCCGGGTATCCGACATAGATGCCATGCTGCAGACACTTTTGTGCGAACGCTTTTCCATGTTTTTCAGACGGCAGAACGATATCGAACATGCTGTCGCTTCCCAGAACGCGAGCAGGTATTTTGCTACGCTCGAATGCGGTCTGGAATAACCTCTTGAGTGCGGAACCACTTTCGGCGAGACGGGCCACAATGCCCGCTTCTTCAAATATTTCCTGTGTCAGGTTGCCGGCCACGAAGGCCCGGTTCTCGCGCAGATAGGTATGGCCAAGATATGCGGTGTCGGCCCCCGTCATGGCCTCGTCGGTGCCGACAACTGCGGAAAGGCCGATGCCTTGCGCGATTCCCTTGGCCAAGGTAATGAGGTCGGCTTTTACACCGTGTTTTTGGCAGTAGCCACCCGAAGCATAACGGAGCCCGCAAAGGACTTCATCGACGATCAGCAGTGCTCCATGCAGCTTTGCCAGTCTGGAGATTTCATGAAGCAATGCAGCGGGAAAGATCGAAGGTTCAGGTGTGAAGAAAATGCCCGCGACTCGCCCCCTGTTCATGACCAGTTGCTGCTCAAGGAGATCGAGGTCATATCGGAAATCCTGGATGTGTTGGTCCCTAGCGGGTGGATTGTCCGACCAAGGGGGCTGCTGAAAGAGGTCGTGCCATCCATGGAAGCCAGCCGTCAGGAGGACCGGCCGGCCAGTTCGATACCGGGCGATCCGAACCGCCGCTTCCGTTGCGCAGGACCCCGTCCTCAGAAAAAACACTCTCGGCGTGTCAGGGAACATCTTCGAGATTTTTCCGACCAGCCTCAGGCGTTGCAGACTCACCGGCGATGGAAGAATGTCGGTTTCCTTCTCCATTGCCCGTGCGAGCCTTGCGTTGAATACTGTGTCATTGCTGCCGAGAGGCGAAGCCCCGCTACAGGATGTCATATCCAGATACATCTTGCCGTTGATATCTTCCGCCACCGCGCCATTGGCGGAGCGGAAAATGATTGACGATCTGGTTTCGCGTTCCCATTCGGCGAGATGTCCGGTCACTTCAGGATTAAGCATCTTGAGTTCCCCTTTACTCGAGTGAAAGGGCCATTCGTCTCGCGTTGGCCATGATCGTGTGTGTCGGATTGCTGTTTCCCGCGAAATTCATCACGGAGCCATCCATGACGTGGATGTTCGAGAACCCGTGAACACTGCCAAGGCGGTCCACAACTGAAGTGGTGGGATCCTGTCCGGCGCGCATCGTGCCGTGCAGGTGGGAACTGCCTTTTGAGTGTGCAAGCGACTCGCGCTTGATGCGTAGCGCTCCAATGTGTCGCAGAATGTCATCCGCGCGATCAGCGAGAAAGCCAATTCGTGCACGGTCGTTTGCCGAGCTTTTGTATTCGAAACGAATATACTGGACCCCGTATCGGTCAATGGCCCTGTCAAGCACTACGCGATTGTGCGACCACGGTTCTTCACCGGCCATATAGTGCAGGCGCAAAAGACCGACGTTTTCCTCCGGCGTGGGTAAATTCGCTTCATAGATGAGACCGCCGAATTTGTGTGGTACGTCACAGTGCTCGTAGAACTCGTCGGTATAGACGGTCGCATGGGGGCCCCAGTGAGAAGCCAGAGCACTGGAGCCGTGATCCGGTCGCTCCATGTACCCGACAGAGTAGCCGCTAATCTTGAATGAGAGGCCCCGCCCGACGAGGCCGGATTCGTTGCCTATCCCCTTGGGGGCATGCTCACTTTTTGACCGGAGCATCAGTGCCGCCGTCTGTATCGCGTTTGCGCAGACGATGACCCTTTCGACTGAAATCCGGATCCGCTCAGATGATAGTGGCACGTAGCACTCAAGAGCTTCAGCTTGACCGTCGTTCCGAAGCTCGATCCGGTTGACGAAGCAGCCATACAGAACCGAGATCGATCCGGTCAGGGCAGAGTCATCCAGAATGCTTCGTGCGAGCACAGATGCTTTGGCATCCGTAGGGCATACCAGTTCATCGCAAGCTGAACACAGGGTGCACCCCATGCAAGTCCCTGGTGGCCGGATTGCCAGAGGGATATGGCGCGGTTTTATACCGAGTTCATGCATTGCAGTGGATAACATTACCCCACGAGGGCTGACTGGATATGTCGGAAATCCATTCGCCCCAGTGATCTCCAACAAGTGCTCGATCTCCGAGTAGTGGGGTTCGAGATCCCGGAGTGCGACGGGCCAATCAATCTCCAGGTCGGTCGTCAGATATTGAGAGGCCGAAAGATCTGCCTGCCGGTATCTGAGCGTGATCGCGTTGTAGAACTGCATCCCGCCGCCCACGCAACACGCCGTCCAGGGGTTGCCGTCAGCGGGTCGGCCGGACGAAGTGAGTGCCTTGCTGTAGGCCGCCTGATGCGGCCCGTACAAGGCGCCAGGGGAAACCAGGCCTCCATATTCCAGCACTGCCACGCGATATCCTTTCTCTGCAAGTGTTCGGGCGACGATCGATCCGGAGGGCCCAGAGCCGACGATAACCGCGTCGAACTTTGTGTAGTCGCAAGAGGTCGCTGCAATGTGTCTGATCTCTGTCACGAGCAACACTCTTCTTTTGAATGCGGGTTGGCGAGCCAGCAGGAGGTGTCCGCGACGACGGCCAGGAGCTGCTTCGTTCGGGCGACATAGCGCGGTACCGCGATGCCTGCGAGGTCGGTGGCCGGGTGGCGATAGCTGACGAACAGGCCATCGTAGTTGCGCCAGACCCAAAGGCACACCTCATCCGGATCGGTGCAGCGACTACGAAGCGCGATGGCTCGCCAAGTGTTCCAGTTGCGCGCGCCGGGGGTACGGCGAAGATCCATATACGAAATCATGAAGGGATCACGAAGGGGCTGGCCAAGGAGTTCCGCTACCCGGGGAAGGGGTATTTGGGCCAGTTCCTTGACTCCGTTGAGGCCTGCGACTGCCGAACGGACCGTCTCGGCAAAGGAGCTGGTTGCGCTCAGAGAGAAGGCGACCGGGCCCATACCGACGAACCATCCGATGGAGGATCTCCAGGGACCTGTTTGCGTGTGGAACGGGACCATCGTGCGAAATTCACCCGAGCCGGTGATTTCGTGGCCGACCTTCGCAAGGCAGCTAAGCAGTCCGGAGAATGTGGCACCGCCTGCTGCGCGACAGACCTGATCAAAGGTGCGCGCGGAGGACGCGTCGAGAAGTTCGGCGTGTCCTCCCGGCTGCGCGGTGGTGGGGTTGCCACTCTGAGCGCTAACTGGTTCAGGGAAAACTGGCAGGTGGCCGCCAACCTTGGTGACGAACTGTTGCCAGCTGATGACGGATTCGTGGTCGATGGTCAGTGCATCGGCTGCATTCCGTTCAGTCTCCGCAAAATCAAGGTAGCTGGCCGT
>NZ_JBKGUA010000162.1:0-3405 GCF_046543485.1 Paraburkholderia sp. EG304
CCTCCAGTTGCGCACGCAGGCCGGCATCGCCGCGCCCCATTTCGTCCACACGGGTGTTGAGGGCGGCGATGCCTTCCGCGGCGTCGCAGCAGCAGACGGTGGGCATCGAGCAGGTGAGCCAGACCCTGCTGCAGATGGATGGGAGCACCCAGCAGAATGCCGCGCTGGTCGAAGAGGCCTCCGCCTCGGCCCGCGCGCTGGAACGGCAGGCGACCGTGCTGGGCGACGCCGTCGATGCGTTCGTGGTGATCCCGACGCCAGGGGCGCGCATGTCGGCGGCCGCATGACCGTCGCGTCAACGCGGTGCTCACCGGTCTTCACCGGCGGCGAGCTGGCGCTGTGGTTCGCTATCCTTCATCCATGAAGACTTCCACGCGCCCGCGCCGCCCGTCGCCCAGCACTTCCCCGGAGGCCTTCGTGCGGGTCCGGGGCGCACGCGAACACAACCTCAGGAACGTGGATGTCGACATTCCACGCGATGCGCTGGTGGTGTTCTCCGGCATCTCCGGTTCGGGGAAGTCCTCGCTGGCCTTCGGGACGCTGTACGCCGAGGCGCAGCGGCGTTACCTGGAATCCCTGTCGCCCTACGCACGCCGGTTGATCGACCAGGTCGGCGTGCCCGATGTGGATGCCATCGAAGGCCTGCCGCCGGCCGTGGCCCTGCAGCAGCAGCGCGGCACCGCCAGCGTGCGCTCCAGCGTCGGCAGCGTCACCACCCTGTCCAGCCTGCTGCGGATGCTGTACTCGCGTGCGGGTACCTATCCGGCACGGCAGCCCATGTTGTACGCCGAGGATTTCTCGCCGAACACGCCGCAGGGGGCGTGCCCGAACTGTCATGGCCTGGGCTACGTGTATGAAGTCACCGAGCAGTCGATGGTGCCCGATCCGTCGCTGAGCATCCGCGAGCGCGCCATCGCCGCATGGCCGCCGGCGTGGCACGGGCAGAACCAGCGCGACATCCTGGTGACGCTCGGCTACGACGTGGATGTTCCCTGGCGCGACCTGCCCAAGAAGCAGCGCGACTGGATCCTGTTCACCGAGGAACAACCGGTGGTGCCGGTCTATGCCGGCTTTACCCCGGCCGAGACCCGCGCGGCCCTGCGCCGCAAGGAAGAGCCCAGCTACATGGGCACCTTCAGCGGCGCGCGCCGCTACGTGCTGCATACGTTTGCGACCACGCAGAGCGCGATGATGAAAAAACGCGTGGCGCGCTACATGATCGGCGCGCAGTGCCCGGTCTGCGATGGCCGTCGACTGAAGCGCGAGGCACTGTCGGTGACGTTCGCCGGTATGGATATCGGGACGCTGTCCCAGCTGCCGCTGAGCGCCATGGCGCAGGCACTGCGGCCCGCCGCGGAAGGCCGCTTCGACGCACCGAAAGCCACGGCCACGCGCAGCCGCAGCGCCGGCCGCCAGGCCACCGCCAAGCGCGTGGCGGCCGGCGGCAACCCGCATGCCGGCGGCAGCGACGTACGCCGCACGCCGGATCTGTCCGAGGAGAAACGCATCGCCGCCCAGCGCATCGCGCATGATCTGGTCGAGCGGATCGGCACGCTGCAGTCGCTCGGCCTGGGCTATCTGTCGATGGATCGCGCCACGCCGACATTGTCGCCGGGCGAGCTGCAGCGCCTGCGCCTGGCGACGCAGATCCGCTCCAGCCTGTTCGGCGTGGTCTACGTGCTGGATGAACCGACTGCCGGCCTGCATCCGGCCGACGGCGAGGCCCTGTACGACGCATTGGCGCAGCTCAAGGCCGGCGGCAATACCTTGTTCGTGGTCGAGCATGATCTGGAGATGCTGCGCCGCGCGGACTGGCTGGTGGACGTCGGCCCGGGCGCCGGCCAGCACGGCGGCCAGGTGCTCTACAGCGGGCCCCCCGAAGGCCTGCGCGCCATCAAGGCCTCGGTGACCGCGCCCTATCTGTTCGAGGACGATCACGGACCACGCCGCACGCCGCGGGCGCCGTCCGGTTGGCTGGGCCTGCAGGGCATCCATCGCAACAATCTGCATGGCGTGGACGCGCGCTTTCCGCTGGGCGCGTTCACGGCGGTGACCGGCGTGTCCGGCTCCGGCAAGTCCAGCCTGGTGAGCCAGGCCCTGGTCGAGCTGGTCGGCGAACACCTGGGGCAGGAGCCGGTGATCGAGGACAACGACAGCGAACTGCCGCAGCCCAGCCGCATCGAACGTACCCGCGGCCGGTTGAACGGCGCCAAGGCGGTCAAGCGCCTGGTCAACGTCGACCAGAAGCCGATCGGTCGCACGCCGCGCTCCAACCTGGCCACCTATACGGGCCTGTTCGATCATGTGCGCAAGCTGTTCGCCGGCACGCGCGCGGCCAAGGCGCGCCGCTACAGCGTGGGTCGTTTCTCGTTCAACGTCGCCGCCGGGCGCTGCGAGACCTGCGAGGGCGAAGGTTTCGTCCATGTCGAACTGCTGTTCATGCCCAGCGTCTACGCGCCATGCCCCACCTGTCATGGCCAGCGCTACAACGCCAGGACGCTGGAGGTGCAGTGGAACGGCCGCAACATCGCGCAGGTGCTGGCGATGACGGTGGAGGAGGCGTTGGCCTTCTTCGCCGACGAGCCGCCGGTGCAGCGCCCGCTGCAGCTATTGCGGGATATCGGCCTGGGCTATCTGCGCCTGGGCCAGCCGGCGACGGAATTGTCCGGTGGCGAGGCGCAGCGCATCAAACTGGCCACCGAGCTGCAGCGCAGCCAGCACGGCAACAGCCTGTATGTGCTGGACGAGCCGACCACCGGCCTGCATCCGGCCGACGTGGACAAGTTGATGACGCAGCTGCACGGGCTGGTCGATGCGGGCAACACGGTCGTGGTGGTCGAGCATGACCTGCGCGTGGTCGCCGACGCGGACTGGGTGATCGATGTGGGGCCGGGTGCAGGCGAAGAGGGCGGCCGCATCGTGGCCGAAGGCATCCCCGCGCAGGTCAGCCGTGCCGCGCAGGGCGCCACCGCGCGCTATCTGCGTCGCTGGTTCGGGTAAGCCGGCCGACAGCACAGACACGTGCACGCGGGGACGGTGGATCGTCCCCGCGCTGACTTCAGTGCCTCGCCCAGGCCTCGATCTCACCGGCCGCGAACGGCCCCAGCTTCTGTTTCACGATCCGTCCCTGCGCATCGACCAGCACCGAGTACGGCAGCAGGCCCTGGGCGTTGCCCAGCCGCACGCTGGCATCGGCCGGCCCGGGCGTCTCGAGCACGATCGGGTAGGCGACCGGAATGCGGTTCAGGAAATCGCGCACGCCCTCGGGCGTATCCAGCGCCAGCCCGAGCACCTGCACCCCGCCGGCGCCCTGGCCGGCGGCAAACGCGGTCAGCGCGGGCATTTCTTCCACGCACGGGCCGCACCAGCTGGCCCAGACGTTGATCAGCAGCGGCCGCCCGCGGA
>NZ_JBKGUA010000163.1:0-3228 GCF_046543485.1 Paraburkholderia sp. EG304
GACCGCAATCCCGCGCTCGGCCATCATCTGTTCAAGATGGCGCAGGCTCAGCGGATAAGCCACGTACCACCGAACGCACAGCAACATCACGTCCAGCGGGTAATGCAAGCGTTTGAGTACTTTTCCCACACCCGGACTCAGCTTCTCGGTCATCGATTACGTCACGCATTAAGGCCCGTCAGCATAGCAGACCGACTTATTGCGACACCCAACCGGTTTGCGTCAAAAATGCATAGTCGCGTCCATGGCACGGGAACTCGTACCCATCCGGACAAAGCCCTTGAGAGGATCTTTCATTCTCTAGTCTGAGGCCTGATTCAGATATGGCATCAACACGAACATCTGCGGCTTGTCGACCCCATTGGTTGGTTCAATCGAATATGGATAGTTGCCCCATAGCGGACCACCTGCCCAATATGCAAATCCTGTCCACACATGGGCGTTCCCGTGCAGGAATGCCAACACATTGCCAAGAGCCTGGTTGCAGGTATCGTTTGCACCCGTGCCGATTTCTCCGAGGAACCCATGGTAACCGTTACTTTCCAACCACGTGGTGAAGTCTTGCAGACGCTCTACGCCGATGCTGGCGCTCACACAATCTGGCGAACTTCCCGCGCTGTTGCTGTCGAGATATTGATGCACCTCGAACACGAAGTTGTTCCCCGGATCCCTAACGTCCTTCATCACCGTTGCATTGGGAGTGCCGTACCAGTTCTGGGTCCAACTATGCGCCCCCGTCCACGCATTACCGGGTACGAACACCATATTGCTCGCGCCGGCAGCGCGTATCGCGGCCAACGCGGCGTTGGCCGCTGATAGCCATTGCTCGGTCGGCATGGAATTCGGCTCGTTCATCAGCCCGAACACAACTCGCTTATTGTCCTTGAATTGGGATGCGAGGCGCGACCAGAAATCGGCGTAGGCGCTATCAGGTACGGCGCTCGAGCCAATCACATTGCCGCGATAGCGTGCATAGTTGTGTGGATCTAACACCACGGTCTCGCCGGACGCCGTCACGGGTTTGACGAAGGCGACAAGGCGTGACAGCTCTGTGACATCAAACGGTCCGTTGAGGGTCGGCTGCAGCCGCTCCCAGAGAAAAGGCAGACGCACAATGTTCATACCTTTGTTCTTGTAGTAAGCCACACTGTCGGCAGTCGGATACCTATAGTCACTGCCATAGTTGCCCGGTAGGCTGCCAGGCGCGAACTCGGCGCCGGCCAAACTGACGCCCCGCCAGAGCAGACCGCGAGTGCTCTGAAGCCGTTGGCAAACCTTCGGCGCACCGGAGAGCGGATTCTTCCCAAAGAAGCCAGAGTCACATCGCCCTGAATCATTTCCGGTTTTCTCGACCCAGACGGCGCCTGCACCAAAGCGCACGGTCTGCGCGGCGTCTACAGTGAGCGCGTCGCCCTCGTCAGCGATCGTCAGCCAGATAGGCGATCTTGAAGAGAAAGGTTTCGCCGTCGCGTTATTGACGCTGTCGGTGCGAGACTGGCTTTGCGGGGCGTACCCCCCGTTGTCGCCACCACACGCGCCGAGCAGGACAGTGATGAGAGCTGTCCCCAAAAAGTTGCGCCAACGCCCAGGTTCGATGAGCCAGCTTCCGGGTTCCAATTCCATGATGCAATGAACTCCACGATCAGGGTCTGTTTACATTCGATGTAAATGTGAGTACATCTTGTCTTTTGCGCGAGCAGGCCAAGATGGTTGGAACGTTACTGAGCGATGAAGTATGGGCACGAATCGAATCCGTCTTGCCCGGCAGGGAAGGCGATCCAGGGCGAACGGCGACCGACAATCGTCGGTTTGTTGAAGCTGTCCTCTGGATCGGCCGGACGGCTGCCCGTGGCGCGATTTGCCGAAGGCGTTCGGCAGATGGCATCGGTGTACGTGCGTTTCTCCCGGTGGCGTCGCAAGGGTGTGTGGGAAACCGTCCACGCTGTGGCCGACGAAACCGAGATCAAGCGTGTGTTGATCGATTCGACCATCGTGCGCGCGCACCAGCATTCGTCCGGAGCTCGAAAAAAAACGGTCCGCAAGCGCTCGGTCGCTCGCGAGATGGATTGACCACCAAGTTGCACCTGGCTGTCGATGACGCCGGACGCCCCCTGCGGTTGATTGCCACCGAGGGACAAGTTTCCGATATTACGTGCGCGAACGAACTGGTTGAGCATCTGCGCACCGGTGCGGTCATCGCTGACAAGGGCTACGACTCGAACGCCTTTGTGGAAAGTATCCGCACTACTCGTGCGAAGGCCGTAATCCCGCCGCGTTCGAACCTGAAGACCACGCGTCGCTATAGCCGCGTGCTGTATCGGACCCGGAACGTCGTCGAACGCTTTTGCAGTCGTATCAAACATTTTCGTCGTGTCGTCACTCGCTACGACAAGCTCGCAGGGAACTATCTCGCCTTCGCTTCGCTTGTCTGTGCCTTTGGACCGCTCGTGAGAATGTGAACAGAACCTGGAGAATGAAAGGGACTTCCTCTCTCGCTGGTGTCGCTGAACGTTCGCAACGTCATCGTGGCACATTGATGCCGACTCGCGGCTTCCGCCGCAGCCTCGGGACGGGGAAGTCCCTACATCCGCTAAGCCTGTGCCTCGGAATGGAGTAAAGCATAAACGAATAAACAAGGACCAAATCAGATAGGTGAAGCCTGAACCACGGCATTGAGGGGAATGAAGGCGCCGCTGCAATCGACTGGCGCAGCTTGACCGGGTGATCCGGATACCTGAACGTCCCTGGACGTTGAGGTCACAATCTTGTCAGAAAAGCTCACTGGGCCGGGGCCGAGCGCATAGTGCGTTGCAAAACTTTCCGCGAGAGCTGGCTGATTATCATCGAACACCACGTTGTCCAGGCTGATCACGAGTGGATTCTTCTGCTTCTGGTTTTCATACCCCGAGAATGTCAGCCGTCCGCCCCCATACTTCTTGCTGCCGAGATAGCGAAATCGGTGGACGGCAATCTGAAGGAAGTTCGGGTACAGTGTGCCTGACGATGAGCTGTAATACGAGTCGAACACTAGTGGCTCCGCGACGTTGCGCATGCACACGTCGCTGTATGATACATCGCTCACCTTGCCACCTCGCGACGAACTAGACTTGATCCGCAAGCCGTTTCCGTTTGGACTGTCTCCTCCATCCATCGTTAGATCAATGATCGCGACGTTACTGATTCCCGCATTCGTCTCGCTGCCAATCGACATGCCGTGTCCATAGTAGA
>NZ_JBKGUA010000164.1:0-3182 GCF_046543485.1 Paraburkholderia sp. EG304
TCTGCTCCCCCGGCGGTGGGTGGTCGAGCGCAGCTTTGGCTGGCTCAACCGTTTCCGGCGTCTCGCACGTGACTATGAACGGCCCCCCGAAACTCTCGCCGGGCTTCATTTTGTCGTCTTCGCAATGGTCATGCTTGTTAGCGCCGTGCCAGTACTTCAAAGTTCCTAACACGCTCTATCTGTCATGATTGAACCATGTCGAGGACTGGTTGCCCGCATCCAGCGCGACTAATCACGCGCGCGGTGTCACCAGCCCCCTGGACCTCGATAACGATTGTTTCGCCTCTCCGCTCTCGATCGGTCGCGGAGCTCGGTCCGGGGCATACTGGTAGTCGGCGATGCGTACCTCGCTATGAGGGAATCGGCATACCCATGCGCAAGCACTAGCAAACCCTGCAATCCCATCATAGACCGCGATATCAGTTTTATTGAATCCGATTTGCTTGCGTCGTAGCAGAAGCTCCGGCGACAATCGCATGCGCGTCGCACTTGGAAATGATCCGCCCACATTAGAAGCGTCCGGCAGGTATCCGGCTTATTTGCTCGCGACCGGTGGGATCAACACCATAGTGACGGACTCTTATACGGAGATATATCGTACCAAGGCTCTGCGATCTCTTCCGGGGCCGCGCATATTTTGCGGCAAATTGACTTTGAGGAATCGTGGCAAAGCTCGTAAGCATTAACGCAATACCCCGAATGTCGTCCAAATTTGGGATTCCATACTCCATGCAACGTTACAGACGTCGCCGCGATCTCTTAAAGAGATCGCGGTCGAGTTAAGCGTTGACGGCAACATCGTCCCGCAACCGCCGTCTGTCCACGCCGCAGTCAAGCCCTTGCGCATTGCCTGACGAGGGGCCACGTGTCTAGGCCGCGCGCCAGCTTCGTTGAATTTTCGTAGGTCACAATGCAAACAATTCATTTCGGCAATCGCAAATTCCCAAGAGCCTTTGAATTGGCGGCCCTTTCCCTTGGCGTAGCGGTCACGATGATCCCGCTGTCCGCCCGAGCGGAGACCGACTGGGTCTCGACCCGCACCCAAGCGTTCCTCCTGTCGAACGCGCCGGCGCCGGCCGGAACTTATGCCCCGCAGAGCTACTCGCTGAACAGCCTCGGCAATCCGGCGCTGACCGATACGAATGTGACGCCGCTCGAACTGAGTCAGCCGCTGCACATTGCCGTGGCCCTGAGGCACCGCAACGAGGAAACGCTCGACAGGTTCCTTCGCGACCTCAATCAGCCGGGTAGCCCCAGTTACCACAGGTACCTCACGCCGGCCGAGTTCAAGGCGCGTTTCTCGCCGACCGACGCTCAGGTCGCGGCCGTAGTCGCTCATCTGAAGGCGAACGGCTTCCTCAACGTCTCCGTGTCGGAGAACAACATGCTAATCTCCGCCGACGGCAACGCAAACAACGTGCAAAGCGCCTTCCAGACGAGCATCAAGCGCTTCAACTATAAAGGCAAGCCGGCCTATGGGAACGATTTGTCAGCCCGTGTCCCGTCATCGCTCGCCTCGAGCGTTGGTTCGGTACTCGGTCTGCAGAATGCGGTCGTGCCGCACAGCATGCTCCAACGCTTCGCGCCGGAAGCGGTCATCGAACCGGACTCCATTGAGAAGAACACGACAGACGCGTCGAAGCTGGTTAGCCACCAGCCAACCGATTTCGCGAAGATCTATGACGCGAGCAGTCTGCCCGCTGCGACCAACACGACGGTGGGCATCATCGCCTGGGGCGACATGACTCAGACCATTGCCGACCTGAACACCTTCACGCAAAACGCACACCTGCCGAAGGTCAACACGGCGGTCGTCGAGGATGGATCGGGCATCCCGGTCCCCGACGCCGATATCGAGTTTGCTCTCGACAGCCAAGTCATCATCGGCACATCCGGAGGCGTCAAGGAGCTAATCTTCTATCCGGCCATGAGCGGTCCCGGCACCGACCGTGCCACCGACACAACGGTGAACGCTGCTTACAGCAAAGCGGTGACTGATGATAAGGCGACCATCATCAATGTGTCCCTCGGGAACGACGAATATACGTCCTATAAAACCGGCGCGCTCGCCGCCGCCGATGCCGTGTTCAAGCAGGCTGTTGCGCAAGGACAGACCTTCTCAGTCGCTTCAGGCGATGCGGGCGTCTATGTTGAATCGTATTCGCCGCACGGAAACCAAGGGTACATCGGCACGTCCGACGGCGCCTCGATCACCACGATAAACGATCTGTCCAAATACAGCGTGCAGTATCCCGCGAGTTCGCCCTATGTCGTCGCAGTGGGCGGTACGATGCTCTCCACGACCGGCACCATGACGTAGGCCGGCGAAACCGTATGGAATGACGGCGCCGCGTACGCGGACTTAGACGGAACTGGGAAGCGGGTCGACAACGTGGTGCGCATCTGGGCGACGGGAGGGGGCAAGAGCGTGTACGAAGCCGCGCCCAGTTGGCAAACCGCGGCGCTCGGCAGTTCGGTGACGAAGTGTGTCCTGCCGGACGTGGCGTTCGATGCTGCGCGATCGACTGGCGCCTACATCATCTTCAACGGGCAGAAGATGAAGTCGCCAAGCGGCGGCACGAGCCTCGCGTCACCGATCTTCGTGGGCGGCTGGGCGCGGCTCGAATCGGCCACGAACAACAGCCTCAGCCTGCCAACGCCGGCGTTCTATGAGAATCTCCCGGGCAATACGGCGCTGCACCACGACGTGACAGCAGGCAACAACGGCTACCATGGCTACGGCTTCACTGCGACGTCAGGCTGGGACATGGCTACGGGCTTCGGCAGCTTGGACTTCGCGAAGATCAGCGCGGCAATCCCAAGTTGGCGCGCGCAGTAAGGTTCCGTCGCGTCAGCGGGGTCGAGCAAAGTCTTTCGAATCCCAATGTGTGACCTGCATGACGCCAAACACGAAAACACCGCGCACGAGGCAGTCCGCCGGTATTGGCAAGGTGTTTAAAGCGGCTGCGTTATGCGTTGGACGTGATTTTGATGTGTGCGCTGGTGCGTTGCGTACCAGCTGAGTTTACGTAATCTGGATTTGAAATGAAGGACGATGTAGCGGCTAAGTTGTAATGTCCGCTTCTGGCCAAGTTCAAATGTCCGCTTTTGCGCCGCGTAAGCTGTCCTGCCGCCGGTTGTCCGGCACGGGGAGCTTCGATGGCAGTAATAGAACGGATAAC
>NZ_JBKGUA010000165.1:0-3161 GCF_046543485.1 Paraburkholderia sp. EG304
ACGCCGTCAGCGCGTAACCCACCGAGGCGATGCTGGCGAACGGACGCGACGGGTAACGGTCCGGGCTGAGCCCGTTGACCTCGTTGGTGGTATCCCAGAAGAACTGGAAGGTGCGGCGTTCGATATCGTCGAACAGCGGCGGCAGCTCCGGCTTCATCGGCCGCGGCGGCACATCCGCCTCGACCAGGATCACGGGCGGCTTCGGCTTGGCCGGCTCCTGCTGGGCCTGCGGCTGACAGGCAGCGGCGGCGAGACTGATCGTCGCAGCGGTCAACAGGTGGCGTGCCTGCATGGGCCAACTCCTTGTGCGGTGTTCGTGACTGGGAAGCATAACGTCCAATGACCTGAAATCGTTTACAGAACGCCGCTTTAAAAAACCACGCATGCGTGGTCGAAAGCGGCGGGTCATTGCCCAGGCCGCTGCCACCCTCCGTGGCACCGGCCTGGACAATGGACTGGCCCGAGGGCCAGCCATTGCCATGAAACCGGCCCCGTCCGAGGACGGGGCCGTTGCTGCATCAGAAGCGGAAGCCGACTTCGGCCTTGACCTGACGCGGCGTACCGATGATGTCGCCGGTCTCGTTGTAGCTGGCCTGCAGTTTGCCGTTGGTCTTCACGTAGTTGTAGGTCGAGAAGTTGTCGAAGTTGAACACGTTGATGATGTCGATGCGCGCGTACAGCTCGGTCTCGCCCGGCATCTTGAACGTCTTCGTCGCCTGCAGATCGACCGAACGGTAGCCGAAGATCTTGCCACCCAGCAGGAACTTGCCATTGGCGTTGGGCACAGCTGCCTGCGGGGTCGGCAGGTTGTAGCCGCTGGCCTGCGGCACCGGGTACCAGTCGTTGACGGCGGTCGGGGTGGCCAGGGTGACCTTGCCACCGAAGGTGATGCCCCAGAAGCCCGCGTACGAACCGGTGACCACCAGGCGGTGGCGCGGCGCGCCGTTGGAGCGGATGGTCGGATAATCTTCGATCAGGCCGCGGTCGAACGCGTACTTTTCGTTGATGTCACGGTTGTGGCGCGCGGTGGTCCAGGTGTAGGCCACCGAGGTGCCCCAGCCGCTTTCCTGGGTGAACGGCTTCTGCGCCGACAGCAGGACCTGGGTCGCACGGGTCTTGATGCCCTGCTGGCCGATGATCAGGCTGCCGAAGCCCGGCACGTTGCAGCTCCAGGCCTGGCCCAGGCCCGGCTCGGTGCCGCCGCACAGGCGCGGGTCATCGAAGAACTGGCCGGTCGGGTAACGGTTGCCCAGGGTGAAGGCGAAGCCGTCGTAGCTCAGGGTGCGGGAAATGGTGGCATCGGTCAGCCAGTCACCGACCTGGTTGCTCATGCCGAAGCTGAACTGATCCGAGTACGGCACCTTGAGGTTGTTGTTCAGCAGGTCGACTTCCAGGCCGGCATTGCTGGTCGAACCGACCAGGGCCTGCAGGTTGCCGATGCCGTTGAGCAGGTTCGGGTTCCAGTCATAGCAGGCGGCCTGGCCGTCGATGCAGGTGCCGGTCGCCGGGTTGCGGAAGTAGATGGTCGGCTGCGGCAGGGCCAGCTTGGTGGTTTCCAGCTGCAGGTTGTCGAACAGATCGCGGTCGTACGAACGACCCGCACCACCGTGGAACACGTGCTGCTCGTCGGCGTTGATGTCATACGAGAAGCCCAGGCGCGGCTGCCAGGCATCCTTGAACGCCTTGCGGTTGTGGCCGTTGCTGATGTAGTCGCCGATGTTCAGGCCACCCAGTGCCAGCGAATCGGCGTAGGTCTGGCCAGCGGCCGCGCGCGGATCCTGCGAGTAGATCGCGTCGACCACCTGCTGCGGGGTCACGAAGTCCAGGTAGGCCGGGGTCTTCTCGTAGTCCCAGCGCAGGCCGAGGTTGAGCTGCAGGTGGTCGTTGACCTGCCAGTCGTCCTGGATGAACAGGCCGATCTGCTTGGACTTCGAACGCACTTCGCCCGACACGCCCGACACGCCGGTCACCGGCTTGACGAACTGCGCCTTGTACGGAATGGACGACGGGAAGTCCGGATCGCCCAGGCTGTAGGTGAAGGTCGGATTGATCTGCGCGGCATCGGATGCGTACAGGTCGATCTGCTTGTACTTGGCACCCATCTTGATGGTGTGGTCACCCTGCCACTCGATGCCGTCCAGGGTCAGGTTGTCTTCGATCGACCAGCCCTTCTGGCCCTTCACCTGCGAATCCAGTGCCGATGCGCCACCGATCTTCACCACGGTGCGGTCTTCGGTGCCGTCCGGTGCGGTGTAGGTGATGCCGTTGGCCAGGGTCAGCGGGGTCGGGTTGTTGAACGAATCTTCGTGGGTGACCATCAGCTCGTTGTAGTAACGCTCGCCGCTGTGGTTCCAGCGCAGGGCGTAACGACGGTCGGTGTTGACCACTTCACGGCCGGCTTCCGGCGAGGTCTGGCCGCTGAACTGCGACTGGGTTTCGTCACGGTCCTGGAAGGTCAGCTCGATGCGATCGTTGTCGGTCGGCTCGAAGTCGATCTTGCCGAAGATCAGATCCTGCTGGAACGGCTGGCTGGCCGGGCCGAGGCCTGCGGCGCCGTCGGCCGGCAGCAGACCGGCGGCACTGGTTACCGCGCCGTCCGGCGCGATGGTGACCGGCAGGTCGAAGCGCTTGGCTTCGTAGGTCACGAAGAAGTGCGCCTTGTCCTGGATGATCGGGCCACCCAGTGCGAAGCCGTATTCCTTTTCGGCCGAGACCATCTTGTCCTTGCCGCCCTGGCGCTCGGCCGGGGTCTTGGCGCGCATGTCCTCGTTGGTGTAACGGTAGAAGGTCTCACCCTTGAACTCGTTGGTACCGGACTTGGTGGCCGCGGTCACGGCCGCGCTCGACACCTGGCCGTATTCGGCCTTGTAGTTGCCGCTGATGACCTTGTATTCGCCGATCGCCAGCTGCGGGAAGGGGTTGCCGGCGCTGCCGGACTGGCCGGCCACGCCGCCGCCCTTGACGTAGCTCTTCTGGCCCACGCCGTCGATGTAGACGTTGGTGCCATCGGAGTTGGTGGCACCGCCACGCAGGGAGGTGTTGCCCTTGGCATCACGGGTGAAGATCAGGCCCGGCACCGCGTCGGCGAATTCCAGGAAGTTGCGCGACACCTGCGGGGTGGTCTGGATCTGCTGCAGGCTGACGGTCTTGCCCACTTCGGA
>NZ_JBKGUA010000166.1:0-3105 GCF_046543485.1 Paraburkholderia sp. EG304
TGCTGGAACCGTTCAGCCGGCGTTTCGTAATTCAGTGTCTTCCTTGGACGCTCATTCAGCCTTCTTGCCACGGCATTAAGTTTGGCCTGAGAGTAGACCGACAGATCGATACCTTTCGGGAAGTACTCCTCGTCGCGGTACCCGTAAGCTCTGCGTTTGATGACCTTGATCGTGTTGTTGATCCCTTCAACGATGCTGGTGTTCAGTGGGTGGTGGCAGCGCGCCAGGATTCCATGCCAGTAGCCTTGCAGGCGCTGCGCAAACAGTTGCAGGGCGGCGATACCGCTCTGGCTTGCCTGCTCGCACCATTGCTCCCAGGCCTTCTGCGCCCAGGCAGGCTTGCGATAGAACCAGAGCCGTTTGAGTTCGTCACGTAGCACGTAGACACACAACAGCGATTGGTTGGCAGCCAGCAGTTCCTTCAGATGCACCGACTGCTCAGGTTTCAGGTTGCGGCGGTTACGCAACAGCAGCCAGCGGCTGGACTTCAGGACCTTGCGCGCTGGCCTGTCATGGCGAAGCTGGTTGGCCTGATCGACGCGCACGCGATCGATGACTTCGCGCCCGTATTTGGCCACGACGTGGAACAGGTCGTAGACAATCTCGGCCTGCGGGCAATGTGCGTTGATCTCCAGTTCATAGGCCGTGGTCATGTCGATTGCGACGGCCTCGATGCGTTCGGCGACGCCTTCCGGTAGCTGCTCAAAGAAGGCCCTGGCTGTCTCGCGGGAGCGTCCCGCTCCTATCCACAGCACCTGTCGGCCGATCGGATCGACCACCACCGTGGCGTACCGATGACCTTTATGGAGCGCGAACTCATCCATCGCCAGATAGCGGATCGTCGACCAGTCCGGTTCGGCCACGCGTGCGCGCAGGCGCAACTTGTCGATCGATTTGACCGTGTGCCAGCCCAGATCGTAGAAGGCCGCCACCGCCTGTACGCTGGCCGCCTGCAGCAGCTTCTCGCACGCCTTGGCGAAGCGCTCAGTCACCCGCTGGTAGCGGCCCAGCCACTCCAGCTTCTCCAGGCGCGGGCCACCGCAGTGTTCGCACCAGACGTCTCACACCACTTTGACTTGGGCTGCCGGACGGCGAACCACGCGAAGTGCATGAGCCACCCCTGAACCGCCCGAGTCAGAGCACGGATCACCTGAGCAGGCGGCAGGGCTGGCGCGCGCGATTGCGCGAACCATGCAATACATCCATACGCATACGCCGGAGGAAATTGCGGACAAGATGCCCAAGGATTGCTACGGTGGCGACAAGTCCCTCTATGTACAGGCGCTGAAGTCGACCATGGCGATGTCCACGCCCGATGGAAAGATGCCTGCGGGCGGTCCGGAGAATGTTCTCACGGTCCTGTCGACGATCAACCCGGCGATCAAGGGTAAGCATATCGATCTGCAGCGGACGTACACCAATGAGTTTGTCGCTACTGCGAAGGCATCGTGATTGGTCGTGCTGCCGGACACGGTTAGCCGTGAGACGCGCTAGTTCAGCTAGCAGGTTCGGGCACCGCTTGTCCGTCTTTAGACGGAATCGATGGACGTTATACTGGAAAGGAGCGCAATAATGAGCGTCGACGCGTATCGACTGTCTCTCATGGGCTGGACGTGCTGAGTGGTGGGCCGACCAAGACTGCCGGTGAATCGGTGAAGGCTCTTAAGTTGGGGGTTGGGAAGCCGAAAAGCAGGGGCGGTGGCATCCGGCGGCGTCAGTGTAGTGTTCGGACTCCCCAGTCTTTTTTTGAGAAGTACGATCGCGGGAACCCCTTTGACTAAGGAAAACACACCTCGATGTCCAAACAACACAATCGTCGCCAACGCAAGAAGCTCCATCTCGGCGAATTTCAGGAGCTGGGCTTCGCTGTGTCCGCTGCGCTACGCGAGGGTGTATCCGCAGCGGACGCCGAACTGGTTTGTGATTCGTTCATCAGTGAGCGTATCGAGGCCACCCGGCTGGCATATGGTGGAGCGATCGTGGACAAGCTTGATGGATTCGTCACGGCCTATGCCGGTCGGGCATCAGCGACGGAAGCGCAGCGCGGCGTCGTACGCGATTGGCTCGAAGCGAGGCCCGAACTGATGGCTGTTGACGTCGGACCACTCGTCGACGGGTGGTATGGCCACGACTAGGAAAACACCATGCAACGACACGCGATGTCGGCCAGGTACGAGGTAGTCAACAGCGTGAAACCGGTCGCCGGCCGCGTCGAGTTTGTTGCGCGTGTGGCTGAGGCTACGAAGGGAAACGACATGGCCGCACGAGCGCGGCGGGCTGTTGCCCGTCGATCGGGCATCCGACTCGCTGATGTCAAGATCCTCGTCATGTCGAGTTAAACAGGACGGAAAACGGGTGACTGGATGATGAGAAACATGTCTACCGTGCTTTATGTCCTGACGCTGGTGATCCTGATTACCGGCATGGATGTGCTGGTTTTCAGGGACCGGTTCAGGGAACGGCTGATGGCGAACGTCGAGATTGTCCTGCTGTTCGCCGCCTTCTATCGGCGATACATGAAGAATCCGTGAGTGCAGTGACCTACAACAAGACGGAAAACGTAGCGGAGGTCGCGGTGAGCAAACGATCGAATGTAGATACGCCGGCTGACCGGCTAGATCGAGCGCGCAGCTCGTTCATTAGCTACATCGAAGCGACCGTAAAGCCACTGCTCAAATCGACCGGAGCCGAGCAGAGGCTACTGCTTGGACGAATTCGGCGATCAGGCAGCAGCTAAAGCAGTCGGTGGTGGTGCGCCGACGCTTCGCCCGTTCCTTCGTTGGGGCGCTTTCTTTCGCCGGAGTCGCCGCACTGGAGCTATAGCGGTACGCAATCCCGGGAAAATACTGAGACAGAAATCGGGAAAGTAGCCTGTATGAAGGGCTGATCTCATTGCATGGAGGAACAACCATTGCTACGCTAGGGCCCAGCTTAAGACGGTGCAGTAACGCGCAGCGTCGTGTGCCGTCTTAAGCGGTTCTCTAACAGGCTGTTGAAATACCTCCCGCGCACGTCATCCGCGCGGGAGGGGTAAACGTTGAAACAAAGAACCGGACAACACTGAGACTGAAGCGATGCGCGGAGCGGACGGCTATACCGAGTCGA
>NZ_JBKGUA010000167.1:0-3056 GCF_046543485.1 Paraburkholderia sp. EG304
CACTGATACAGCGCCGGGGCAGGAGTGCGCTGTCAGGTGTCGGGTGCCGGCACTCAGGGCGCGACGTCTCCCGCACGCGCTGCGATCGGCCGGACCTGCTGCACCAGCGTCAACAAGGTCTTGCCCGGCTCTTCGATCATCACTTCGTGCGCGGACTGCTCGAACCAGATCAGCTGTTTGTCCGGGGCGGTGATCGTATCGAACCAGGCCGCCGCCAGTTCGGAGGAGACGTTGTGATCGTGGCGGCCCAGGAACAGGAAGATCGGCGTCTGGAAACTGCGCCGGCCGGTGAGGTCCAGCGTCAGGGCGCCGGACAGCAGATGTTCCATCGAGAAGTCGTTGCCCTTCCACATGCCGGCGACATCGGCATCGGTGTACTCGGGTGACAGGCGGACGCCCGCCGCTTCGGCATCGCCACCGCGACGGTTGTGCACCATGCCGCCATAGTGATTGAGCCATTTGCGCTGCTGGAACAGCTGCTGCAGCGGCAACGGGGCATTGCCGACGGCGTAGGGCGCCAGTGCCCGGAGTTCGGCGACCGCTACCGCATTGCCGTCGCGCTCGGCTTGCTGCAGGGTCCAGCGCCATCCCCGTCGTTCGCTCTCGGGCGCGTTCGATATCTGGCCGATGCCGATGTAGGCATGCAGCCAGTCCGGCCGGCGCTGTGCCAGTTCCACGCCCAGGTAGCTGCCCCACGAGTGCCCCAGCACGAAAATCCTGTCCTTGCCGAACTCCCTGCGCAGCCACGCCACCATCTCCTCGGCGTCGGCGATCATGCGTTCGCGCGTCATGGTCGGTGCGACGGCGCCCGGATCGTTGGCGACGTAGGTCTTCCCGGCCCCGCGCTGGTCCCACTGGACGACGGTGAAATACTCTTCCCAGCCGCGCTGGAAGTACCAGCTGGTGGGCATCGCCACCCAGCCCGGTCCGCCGTGCAGCATCAACAGCACCGGATTGCGGCGGTCGTTGCCGCGGATCGAGACCGCCTGGTCGATGCCGCCAATGCGGACGGTTTCCAGCCGCTCCACCCCGTTATCGCTCACCACGCGCCGCAGTTCCTTGACGATGGCGACCGCTTCGGCCCGGTTGTGCGGTGACGGCGTTGACGCGGACGCAGATGCGGACAGTCCCGCGAGGGCGAGGCCCGACAGACTCCAAAGCAGGCGTTTCATCGGCGTGGTGACCCGGCGAGGTGCAGTGGCCGGCGAGTGTGCCATGCGCGCAGGCCATCGGCACCCCCATCACGCGTGCGGTGGCAGGATCGAAAAAGATCCGCCCCCTCACCAGGAGACCACCATGGCTTCGACCGTTGTCCCGACCCGATCATGGGTCATCCATCCGTTCCACGCCGCTGTACTGGGTGGCGTGCTGCCGCTGTTCCTCGGCGCGCTGCTGGCGGACTACGCTTACTGGAGCTCGTACGAGATCCAATGGGCCAACTTCGCCTCCTGGCTGCTGATCGGCGCCATGGTGATGACCACGCTGGCCCTGCTGTGCGGGATCGTCGGCCTGGTCCGTCGCAGCCGCAACCTGGCGTATGTGGTGCTGCTGGCCGTGACCTGGGGCGTGGGCTTCATCAACTGCCTGCACCACGCCCGCGATGCGTGGGCGGTGATGCCGGCCGGTCTGGTGCTTTCGGTGATCCTGGCGGTGCTGGCGTTGCTCGCGACCTGGGTGGGACTGTCCAGCCTGCGCGTGGGAGGTGTCCGATGAGCCGCCAGACGATCCGGATCCTCTCGGTGTCCGCGCTTGCGGTCGCGCTGGCTGCGTGCAGCGGCAAGGCCCCCGAGATCGAGCAGTACGGCGGCAACCCGGAGATGCCCAAGCCGCATCGCGGGCTGATGCCGGACATGACCATCGCCAAGCCGGCCCAGTGGGGCGACCGGTTGCCCACCGTTCCCAAGGGCTACCGGATCTCCGCGATCGCGACGGATCTGAGCATTCCACGGCAGACGCTGGTCCTCCCCAACGGCGACATCCTGGTGGCGGAAGGCCGCGGCGGCAGCGCACCGAATCTGAAACCGAAGGACGTCATCGCCGGCAAGATCAAGGCGAAGGGCAACACCGCGGTCAAGAGCGGCAACCGCCTGACCCTGCTGCGCGATGCCGATGGCGATGGCACCTACGAACTGAAGACGGTGTTTGCCGACAAGCTCAACGCGCCGTATGGGCTGGCGATGATCGGCAACGCGATCTACGTGGCCAACCAGGACGCCGTGGTGCGCTTCGACTACCAGGACGGCCAGACCAAGGCGGCCGCGGCCCCGGTCAAGCTGACCGACCTGCCCGCGGCGATCAACCATCATTGGACGAAGGCGATGACCGCCAGTGCCGATGGCCGCTACCTCTATGTGGGCATCGGTTCCAACAGCAACATCACCGAGCGTGGCATGGCGGTGGAGATCGACCGTGCGCGGATCTGGCAGATCGATGTGGCTACCGGCGCGCACAAGGATTACGCCACCGGCATCCGCAATCCCACCGCGCTGGCGATACAGCCGGGCACCGGCACGCTGTGGGCGGTGGTCAACGAACGCGATGAGATCGGCCCGAACCTGGTGCCGGATTACCTCACCTCGGTGAAGGAGGGCGGCTTCTATGGCTGGCCCTACAGCTACTGGGGCAAGAACGTGGATCGCCGGGTGATGCCGCAGAATCCGGAGAAGGTCGCCTCGGCGATCGCGCCGGACTACGCGCTGGGCTCGCATGTGGCAGCGCTCGGCGTGGCGTTCTCGTCGCCGGTGATGGGCACGCAGTTCGCCGATGGCGTCTTCGTGGGCGAGCACGGCAGCTGGAACCGCAATCCACCGGTCGGCTACAAGGTGGTGTTCGTGCCCTTCAGCAATGGTCGCCCGGCCGGCGAGCCGATTGATTTCGTGAGCGGCTTCTTCGGCGACGACGGCAAGACCCGCGGCCGCCCGGTCGGCGTCTCGGTCGACCCGCGCGGCGCCCTGATCGTCGCCGACGACCTCTCCAACACGATCTGGCGCGTCACCCCCGACGGCACGCCCGCGCCGTAACGCTCCAGTAACGGGGACGGAGGGGATTAATAATCC
>NZ_JBKGUA010000168.1:0-3022 GCF_046543485.1 Paraburkholderia sp. EG304
ACCCGCACCTTCGTCAGCTTCCATCGCCAGCGTCTGCTGCTTCATCCTGTTCTGCCTTCCTTATCCACTCCGCTCTATAACGCTCCGAGTAGCTATGCGGTGGACTTGATCAGCAATGCCTTAACGCTGCATACGAGGAATACGCGGCCGATGCGCGTCACGAAGAAATCGCGCATCGCGTGGCATGGGCGGCAGTCAAGCGGCGTTACGTCAAGGGCGGCAATGAGTGGATAGCGCGCCGCTGATCCGCCGGATAGTGGCGCTCCTGCTGCCGGTCAAAGCCCTTTGTGCTGTACAGCCCGCAGGCCCCCAATCCGGTTGACTTGCGTCAACGCTGCGGTCTCCCGCCTACCCGGACTGGATTCAGTCATGCGCGAAGACATCTTTTGCGTGCCGATGGAGTCAATGCGATGAACTACCGCAACTTGCTGGTCCATCTGGACGATAGTCAGGCAGCGCGGCAGCGCCTCGAAATCGCGTTGCGCGTCGCCCGGCAGTTTGATGCGCTATTGGTGGGGCTGGACGCCACCCCCATTCCGGATCCTCACATATTGTCCGCGATACCGGGCGCGGCCAGCATGTACGCGGAAGTAATGCGGCAGAGCGATCAACAGCGAGCGGCTTTGCGTGATCTATTCGACGCCGCGTGCCGGCACGCAGAGGTCGCCGGCCAATTCCGATGCCGCGACGCCAGCGACATGCGTAGCATCGTACGGTACGCGCGTCTGGCTGACCTTATCATCGCCGGCCAGTCGAACCCGAACGCCTCCGAAACATACATCCACGATCACGTTGGCGAACAGCTGATGATGACAGCAGGGCGACCCGTGCTCTTCGTGCCCTACACGGGCGTATTCCCGAGCGTCGGCAACCGCATCCTGATCGCATGGGATGGAAGCCGCGAGGCGACCCGCGCCATCCACGACGCCCTGCCGTTCATTTCCCGCGCGCGACAGAACATCCTCGTGACGGTGCATGGACCGGCGGACGCGCCGCTTGGCGCGCGCATTCCGGGCACGGACATGGCACGTACGCTCGCCCGTCACGACGCGGTCATCGACTTGCTCGAACTCGAAGGCGCCACCGGAGAGCGCGTTGGAAGCAAGTTGCTGTCGTGCGCGCAGGCTCATGGCAGCGACCTGATCGTGATGGGTGGATACGGTCACGCGCGCTGGCACGAAGCCGTGTGGGGCGGTGTTACGCGCGCGCTGCTGCAATCGATGACTGTCCCGGTTCTGATGTCGAACTGAATCCGCGCAGTTTGCGTGAGGTACGCCATGTTCGCGAATACCGTCGTTCGCTCTGGACATGATTCGCGCGCCCAGTCTCGGACTCCGCGATGTGGCGCAATGCGTGCGTCAACGGTCGAACGCCTTTCGGATTGACCTGCGTCAGGTGTGCATCTTGCCGCGCGGTGCCTCGCACAGCACGCGTTCGCATCAGATCCGTATCGCCGTTGACATGCATCAACCGAACTGGCGCGCGAGCCCCTACGATGAAACCGTGCGTGAAGTGCAGACGGGGCTCAGCATGCTTAAACGGATCTTGCTAATAGGATTTCTCGCACTGCCGGGCTCGTTCGTCGTCGTGTCGCTCGCGTGCGTTCATCCTCGCGTTCGCGCAAGGTTGGCCGAACTCGCATACGCGCCGCAGTTGCTCGCTCGTGTGAACAGACGTATTGCGCCGTCCACATTCTTCGAACGTGGCGGCGTGAACAAACGCATTTGAGTTGCACGGCGCGGAGGTTACACGATGAAACACAGATGGCAAGGCGGACTGCTGGCGGCCACGGCAGGACTTATATTCGCCGCAGCGCTTCCGCGCGCGGCAACGGCGGAAGAAGGCACAACCCAGACGGCCCCCGACAAGCCTTTCTCGGGCACCAGCGTCACACATGCGAACGCGGTCGTGTTCGCGATAGATGCCGGACGAAACAGCATGACACTCCTCGAAGACAACGGTGAACCCGTCGACGTGGTGGTCGACCCGAGTATCGGAGACGTGCAAAAACTGCGGCTGGGCGACACCGTCGCCGTCACGTTCAACCGCGCGCTATTGCTGCGGGCCGACAAGTCCAACTCGAGTGGCATCCGCGAGCGCGTCGATAAAGGGTTCACGACCGGCCCATCGCTCGGCGCGTCCCTTGCCGTACACCGGGTCGAGGCAGTGGTTACCGTCGTGCAGATCGATCGCGGCAAGCGTCAATTGACGTTGCGCGGACCGACGCGCACCGTTGTGCTGCAGGCGTCGTCAGACGGTTTGCTCGAAGGGCTCGAAGCGGGCGACAGCGTACACGTCGACTACGTCGAGGCGACTGCGGTTCAGATCACGCGAGACGGCGCTCCGGTACGCTGAACGCGTCCCGCAATCGCAGTAACAGAGCGCGGACTCGAAAGTAGCGACCCGGGGCTCGCGCAATATGTGCTGCGCGTCTACAACTTTATGGCAGCGGGCCTCGTGCTGACGGGCGTCGTTGGATACGTCGGGGCGGTGAGCGGATTGTATGCATCAATCGCCGCCACGCCTTTGTTCTGGATCGTGCTGCTCGCCCCGCTCGCCCTCGTCTTTTTGCTGAGCGGTCGCCGTTAGGCCGGCTGTCGCGCGCCCCAAACGGGGGCGGTGCGCGAGCAACAGGCATCGTGCTGTAGCGCCGTCCTCCATCAAAAGGCTTCTATGAAAGCCGGCCGTCCGCCTCCTCACTTCGGACCCGATCGTGGAGTTCCTATCGCTGTCAGATTTCGAGAACCAGGTCACGGACCATGTCAATGAGCTCTATGAACGAGGACGCGGATTCCCGCGCATCTCCTCCCGTTTTAGCGACGTTTCCAAAACTTCGGCAGACGACGCTATATAGCGACGCGCCCATTCAATGGCGTCACCTTCAGCCATTGCCTTGGGCATTGCTGATCAAGTCCACCGCATAGCTACTCGGAGCGTTATAGAGCGGAGTGGATAAGGAAGGCAGAACAGGATGAAGCAGCAGACGCTGGCGATGGAAGCTGACGAAGGTGCGGGTTTCGAG
>NZ_JBKGUA010000169.1:0-2845 GCF_046543485.1 Paraburkholderia sp. EG304
CCTGCCAGTTCAAACGCTATCCTTCGACACTGCGTGAATAAAAACCGGGTGAGAGACCGATTCCCACCCCCTAAAAGCGGACATTTGAACTTGGCCAGTAAGCGGACATTTCAAAATGGCTTTGACATAGGCGTGCGAGTAGGATTCGTGCTCCACGCTGCCGCAATTGACCTTGACGAACCATGAGCTCGCTTGAGAGTCCGAGTAGGCGTAGACGAAGTTGGTGACCGGAACGTAAAGCACAGGCATGACTGAAATGGTCCCGATCACCGTGCCGAATTTCGACGCGACAGTGCTCTTTTTCGTTTGTGCCTGTACATCGCCCATCTCGGTCGTGAGATAGTCGAGCATCGGTGCCACGTCTCCGCCGAGACCGCCGAGAATTGCAGCAAAGAACTCCTCGGTAATGGAGACCGCGGTACCGGAACCGCTCTCGCTATTCTGGTCAACGCTCGTAATGCCCATGCCCGCGACGGAATTCATGGCTTGCGTCATCGTGCTCTGGTCGACAAGGTACAGCCCCGATTCCACTGCCTGTCCTGAGGTATTCAGAACGGCTGTTTTGATGGTCGAGGACATTGTCAACGCCTGCTTGAAAGCGTCCACCACCTGGGTTTTCACGTCCGCAGGCCAGGAGTTTTCGAGGTACGCGAACAGAAAGTCCGCGCCGGCCGCGTGCATCCACTCCCCGTCATCCGTCAAGGTGACGTGATAACTGCGATAGGCACGTCCTTCACGTTCCATGCGGCGGACAATGTTGCGATGTGCAAGGTAGTTACGAACACTCATGGCGATTTCCTTTAAATCAGGTTGTTAATGCGAAGAAAGTTAAATGATTTAATGACAAATGGATTTAATGTCTAACCATCCCTGAAGGCTACTATTTTTCATGTAAAATATTGCAATACACTGCCGCATTACTTGCTTTCGTTAACTGGCCGATCACTTTGTGCAGCACATCGCTGCTCGCTGCCCCGCATTGATATGCTCGTCGATGGTGCTCGCCGCTAGCAGCTGTCACCCCGTCAATGGCCTAATGAAAGCGACAATATCTCTCTGGAGGGTCGCGATGTAGGGGGATAGAGTCCCCTAGCAGGCTGTTGAATTTGGGTCCCGTGTAAACGGGGTTTGAGGGACGGGCGTTATGGATATCGTGTTCATGATCTTTGGCAGCGGATGCGATGCGCGGAATGGATGAGATGCAGGAACCCCTGTTCACGACGGTCAAGCTCGAGGACTTCGTCCCGGCAGATCACCCGTTGCGACCGATCCGGTTGCTGGTGAATGATGCGTTGAAACGGCTCAATGGGCTGTTCAGCGTCATCTACGCGGACACCGGCCGTGCCTCGATTGCGCCTGAGAAGCTGATGCGGGCGCTGCTGTTGCAGGTGTTCTACTCGGTGCGCAGCGAGCGCATGCTGATGGAGCAGATGCGCTACAACCTGCTGTTCCGCTGGTTTGTCGGGCTGGCGATTGAGGACGCCGTGTGGGACCACTCGGTGTTCTCGAAGAACCGCGACCGGCTTCTGGAGCATGAAGTCGTGGAAGCGTTCTTCACCGAAGTCATGAGCCTGGCGGACAAGCGGGGCTTGCTGTCGAGAGAGCATTTCTCGGTGGACGGCACGTTGATTCAGGCGTGGGCCAGTCACAAGAGCTTCCGCCGCAAGGACGGCCCGGACGATGGTCCGCCAGCCGGCGGTGGCCGCAACGCCGACACTGACTGGAAAGGCGAGCGACGTAGCAATGCGACGCACGACTACTGATCCGGAGGCGCGATTGTTCAAGAAGAGCCACAAGAGCCCGGTCATCCTGTGCTACCACGGGCACATCCTGATGGAGAATCGCTCGGGGCTGGTGGTCGGCGCCGTGGTCAGTCACGCAGATGGTTTCGCCGAGCGGGCCAGCGCATTGCAATTGCTCGATTGCGTGCCAGGCGCTCATGCGAAGACAGTTGGTGCCGACAAGGCGTATGACACCCGCGACTTCGTGAACGATTGCCGCGCTCGCAACGTGACACCGCATGTCCCGCGCAACGATGAGCGTTGGGGCGGCAGCGCAATCGACGGTCGCACTTCGCGGCACGCGGGCTACCGGATTAGCCAGATCATCCGCAAACGAATGGAAGAGCATTTCGGCTGAGGTAAAACGGTCGGTCGGATCCGGCAGACGGTCTATCGCGGTATCAAGCCCGTCGACCAGCACTTCAAGCTGACGATGGTTGCGAGCAATCTGACCCGCATGGCCCGAATGCCAGGGGTGGTGCCGCAAGGAGCGGCGCGACGAGCCGTCACGGCGTGAAGACTGCGCGCCAGCAGGGCTGCATGCGTGCGCATGCCCCGCGCGGATCGCGCGGCAAACCGGTAATTCAGCGGGAAATTGCACGCGCAAGTCTCCTGAACGTAGCTTCGGTCGTCATGACGGGGCGCTTTTCAACAGCCTGCTAGACCGGTTGCGCGATTTTGGAGCCGGGTAGCAGTTGGAACGGCGAATGCTGAGCGGATATTTTCGGTGCCGAGGACCGATCCGCGACAAAGCGCGTGCATGGGCAGGGCGTAAGCGATGGAAACCCTGTTGGCTTCCGGTTCGAAGGGCGAGCCTCGATGCTGCCAGTGTTGCCAGCCCCCGGGGGCCAGGAAACCGGCCCCAACCCGACAGACCGGGGAAAGCTCGGGTCGAAACGGCACATCGTTGTAGACGCGCGCGGCATTCCACTGGCCATCACGGTCACGGGCGCCAACCGACACGACTCGATGGCATTCGAGCCCACGCTCGATGCCATTCCGGCAGTCTCGGGTCTGAATGGCCATCCCCGCAAACGCCCGGGCAAGTTGCGTGCGGACAAGGG
>NZ_JBKGUA010000170.1:0-2780 GCF_046543485.1 Paraburkholderia sp. EG304
AGTCCGAGCATACGTTTGCGTTCGACGGATTCAACACGGCTGTCGTTCCATATGTTGGCGAAGTCATCCGCTAGGGCGCGGATACGAGTGCGAGCCTCATCGCCGAGTAGTTTCTGGTCTGACTGTCGTAAGCGATCATGTTCTTGCTGTAGTGCGTCGAGCCGACGCAGGCGGTCGTTCCAGTCGGCCTCAAGCGTATCGGCAACCATCCGGTTTGCGGGATCGACATTCATATAACGACGGCGGGCGAGTTCTGCTTCGTAACGCGCGCGCTCCAGTTGTTTCAGACGCATGGAGTTGGCTTGCTCGATACGCCCGGCGATCTCGTCTTCGACAGCGAGCGCTACTTCGATGGCGGCCGGCCCCACCGTCTCCATGAGCAATAGACCAACGGCATCATCGATTGCACGCCCACGTACCGACTGGCACGGCTTACCCGCATCGTGAGCAGCAACGTCGTGACATACGTAGTATGGTTCCAGTCTTCCGCTGACCCTCTGATAGCGCACACGCATGCGATTGCCACATCGGCCGCATATGACGCGCCCCTGTAGCAGCCCGCCTCCCTCCCGAGGGAATGTCCCTCTCACGAGCTCCGAACCAAAGCCGTTTGCACTTTGCCTTAGCGTCACCTGGTTATGCTCGAATTCGTCCCAGTCGATATAGCCGACGTGAGCGTCGCGTATTAGAACCTGCCAGTCGGATTGCGCAACCCTCAGTTGGGTACTCGTCAGGTCGGCCTTGCGTCCAGTCCTTGTGCGACCGTAAACAAACGCGCCAGCGTATCGGGGATTGTGGAGGATTTGCAGCACGCGCGACGTGTTCAGCGCTCCCCAGTGTACTTCGCCTTTACCGATCCCACGCCGTATCCGGCGCGGGAAGGACCAGCCTTCGCGACGGAACCGGCGCACAACCATGCTTGCCGAGCGCGTCTGCCTGTAGGTATCGAACAGCAGTCGCAGGCTCGCGTGGATCTGCTGATCGGGGTCAAGCACTACCGAGCCATTTGGATGGTACGTCAGCCCGATGGGAAGCGGGAGTTCGAGCTCACCACGTCGTGCCTTGTTGCGCATGCCGCCCTGCAGTCGCGCGTTTAGCACGTGTAACTCCGCTTCGCTCATGGTTCCCTTCAGACCAAGCAGTAGGCGGTCGTTGAAGTAAGCAGGATCATATACGCCGTCCTCGTCCAGAATCAGGGTGTGTGTCAGTGCCGCAAGTTCGATGAGTCGATGCCAGTCGGCATTGTTGCGAGCCAGACGGGACACTTCCAGTCCGAGTACGATCCCGGCGTGACCGATAGCGACCTCAGAAACCAGTCGCTGGAAGCCGTCCCGGTGCTCTGCGCTTGCACCTGACTGTCCCAGATCGGTATCGATGACATGGATGCGTTCTATGGGCCAACCCAGCGACACTGCGCGTTCGCGTAATGCGTACTGGCGTTTGGTACTCTCGGTGTTCTCAAAGACCTGACGAAGAGAAGATTGGCGCACGTAGAGGAAGGCATCGCGACGCAAGTGGTCGTCCGTAACCTTCTGATACCGTTCAGTAGACATGGGCGAGCTCCGAATGGGTCCGTAGAACGAGGTTGGCGAGGAGGCGTACGAACTCATTGCCGGCTGGCAATGTGTCCAAACGTTGAGCGGGGTGAGGCGTGGCAGTATCTATCGCCGCGGTTGATTGCACGAGCACAGGAAGTCCACGGAGCATTCCGTGATAGCGCAGCGCTGCGGTCCCCTCGGGGTGCGGAGTGCCGTCGATCACCGCGTCCCGTAGGGCCTCGTAAGCGACAGTCAAGGCTCGCGCGAAGGGGATCGCGGTAGTGGTTGGTTCTACGGTTTTTTTTTGCGCGCAATCGCGCGTTCTATGCTGCGAGGGTGGACCGAGATGCCGAGCTCGGATTCCAGTTGCCCGGCTAGTGCCCGGGCGTGAACCGCACCGTCGTCTTCGAGATGTCGTTCGACGAACGCCATCGCCTCGAAGGTGAGCTTGTGCGCCCCCTTGGGCCCACGCTGCTTCGGAACGAGCCCTGCTAGACCATCGCGAGCAAACGCAGCCTCGGCCTGATAGAAGGTCGGCCGGGAAACGCCGAACAGCGCTGCAGCGTCGGCCTTCGATGCGCCGTCGACGCTGACATGGCGCAGCATCTCGTACTTGACCTGAATCAGGTCCCGGGCGTCGAAGAAGTCGCTCAACTGGAACCAAGGCGCCAGCACCCTCTCTGGATGCGGGTTCAGTACGCCGAGACGCTTGAGACGTTCCAGCTTCGGGTCGGGCTTGGGCAAGATCGTGGCGCCGATACAGAGGTGAATGTAATTTAAAATATGCCGCACATGTGCAGATGTCAAGAGCCCACCACAATTGAACTGCGGCTCCACACGCCATTAAAACGTAAATTTGACTGAGTCTACCGTGCCAACAAGAACTCCGTGCGGCATAATTAAGCTTACATACGCGGCGTAATTTATTTGACACGATCCCGGACCTCCTGCCTTAGGTCGTCGATCAACGCACGCAGCCTACGAAGGTCATCGAGCCGGAAGGCCGGGCGCCCCGCCGCGGCCTGCGAGAAAAGGTCTGGCCCATCCACGTCGGTCCATGAGGCCAATATGGAGACCAGCTGGCCACGTTCGTCGTAGAACATGACACGGTCCTCTCCCCAGTTAATGCGCCGGGTAGCCAGTTGGATGCGAGTGCCGCGTAGTGGGTGAAAGGGATGGGTGATCTCGACCGTTACGGTCGCGCAACCGTCGTCACGACAAGCAGTTGCTGACTTACGATAA
>NZ_JBKGUA010000171.1:0-2753 GCF_046543485.1 Paraburkholderia sp. EG304
TCGCCAGCTTTCCTTTTCCTCAATCGGTACGCGCGTGGGATTGATATGGCGCTTGAGCTCCGAAGCCCCCTTGAACCGCTTTCTCGTCCAGAACTTCACCGCCGCCAGGCCAAGTGGCAATCCATCGGCAGTAACAGCAAGACTCGAATGCATCAGGAAGTCGCATTGCGTGAGCGGTCGTCGCGGGCCCATGCCATTCTTCCCTGTGCGCAGGCTCGTCTTGCCCGTGTAGCCGATGAGTTCGGGACGCTCGCGCTGGTACGAGAATGCGGTCGTGTCCTGCAGGATAAGCACTGGTCCATCGGTGGCCTTCACACGTTCGGCGCTGGCCTGGAAATGCCCGCTCAGGATATCGTGTTCGCTGACGCGGTCGTTCGACAGAAACCTGTACGCGGCCTTGGTAGAAGCCCAGTCCTGACATGCGAACGGAATAGTCTGCCCCATGCCGTCCCAGAGCTTTTCCAGCAGCGTTGCGAAGCGACGGCGCAACCGTGTGTCCTGGAATTCGCTTCCCTGGACTCCAAGACCGATCATCCGCCCGTCGCTTGCCGGCCATCTCGCTTACGCATGGAACGTGACGTATGCCAGGTTACCAGCTTTCGCGGCAAAGATGTGGGTAATTGCAAGCAACTCGAGACCATCTTGACGAAGGTCTCGCTCCGAGATACCCCATTCGGCGGATCATCGAGGCGTAATATCAGGACTGGGCATAGCTAAACAGCCTGAAGACCTGTTCAAGGACGAGAGGCAAGAGCGCCTCAGCACGTTCCTTCACAGGTCGCTTCAGGAACGTCAGCTGCCGCTCAATTCGCTGACTCGCGACCACCGTTGTGAGATTGTTGGGGCCCTTGGGGTGGAAGGATGTTTCCAGAAAGTCGGATTGAGGCTCAGTTCTCTCAGCGCTTGGCCTGTCTGCATTCGTACACCGTTTGTCTGGAAATCGCCATTGCCTACATCCGTCGGCGAGATTGGAAGAAATGCGTCACGCCAGTCACTGTTGACCAGGCCCTTTGACAGAGTCTTCCTCGCATACAGCGCCAGCAACATTCTGGCCCTACGGAACCCTTGTGAACCTGCTCACCGGATTGCCACCACGCTAACCTGCTGCCATTCATTCATTGAGCTTACTGTCCGAAATGCCGACGCGCATGCCGTCACAGTTCAATGAACTCCACGGCAGCTGCGCTCAAAGCGCCTTGCTGATCGATGCAGATATCGTGGCAAGTGATCATCGCATACCTCGCCGAAGACTTAACACCCCGCTTTGGCCGCGAGATCGGCTGGGCCAATCTCGCTAGCATGCGCGACTTCCATATCGCCTCGCCCGAGGGAGAGATTTTCCAGACAGTGTCTGAAAAATCGGCGGCTCACCGCGATCAAGCGTTACTCAATGCCGTCTAGTGCTGTCATTCGGTGATTTCACGGGCCATCTCAAATACCCAAAGATCCGGCTTGACGGAACGGTGGCTATCGCGCGTATCTCGCTGCGCCTCAGACCTGGTTCCTCTGCTTGCAGCAGGCTATTTTTCCCGCATACAGGTTAGCGACCGCTCGCGAATATACGGTGGCTGACGACACCGTGTCGCGTTTCCGCTTATCGCGCAGAACGAGGACGCAGGCGCAGACGTGTCGAACGCCCCACCGACTATGGGAATTCATTCGGCACATCGGGAGTAGCAATGTTCTGGGGTCCCACGGGCAAATCCAGTTGCCTTAAACGGCCCCAGAAGGGCGACAAGCGTTTGAAGCGGATCTTCTATCAGTCGGCATTTGCATCCATGCGCTGTCCCAAGAGCGCTGCCTTTAAACGTAAAGAAGCCAAGCGCCGTCATCAGATCATCATTGCTCTTGCCAGGAGGCGTGTGAATGTGCTGTCGGCAATTCTCCGCAACAGGAATCCAATGCCCGAACGACTGCCGCTTGCTTGACAAAATCATTAGGCCGTCTCTGCCTTTGGTCTGGCTAGAGTGAATCAATCCCGTGCCGGCACACCACGGTTCGTTGAGCCCCATATCGCGTGCGCCCACCACTAAAATGCAGAAATGCTCGCAGACAATATAATCTTTAGTATCAATTCATTGGCGCCTTTCCTTGGGCAGCTGCACCTAACCATGTAGCACCATACGAACTCAGTTGGCGACGAAGCGTTGCGGGTCTTCGGAGATCCATTCCGTGGCCTCGATTGCCTGTTTCCCCTCCGCCGTGCCGATGGCCGAACTGCCGTGGCATACCGACGCCTTCGCATGCGTCGCTCCGATAGGAAAAGGCACTGGCGAAATTCGGCGGGTGCAGCTGCGGATGGGGCAGGGAAGATGACTTCTAAGTCGCCGTGCTTCGTCATGAATGAGATGCAGTCCTTCGGGAATGGAACAGTTACTCCTCGAACTAGGAGATGGCTTTACCTTCTTCGCCCGGCAGAAGCGACTCCAGATCGATAATGATGGCCTTTATCTCGACTTGCTGTTCTGTAACCGGACGCTTAAACGCTTCGTGGCGGTTGCTTAGAGGGTGTTAGGCACTTTTGCTAAGGGGGTGCAAAGTGCACAAGCATAAGCACGGAGAAGACGACGAAGTGCAAGCCAGCCAGAGTTTCTGGGCAATCGCTCGTAGTCTCTTGCGAGTCGGCGGAAGCGGGGGAGTGTCTGAATTTTTGTGTGCAAGGCGTCTGAACATTTCAGGCGTGGCAGGCGATCAATTTCATTCTAGCTGTTGGGTCGTGTGAAGCGATCCTCGTAGAGGATCGCGAACTGCCG
>NZ_JBKGUA010000172.1:0-2653 GCF_046543485.1 Paraburkholderia sp. EG304
CCGTCACCGATACCGCCAGGCCGACCATCAGCACGATCCACAGCGTCGCCATGCCGTGCTGGCGCGCCGGGCCGGGGGAGCGAGGGGGGCGGGCGGGAGTACGCCGGGCAGCGTGGTGCATCGCGGGCGTCCTGGTCATGCGGCGGGCGAGACGGTGAGATTGGGCAGGCACACGGAGAACAGCACATCGTCGCTGGCCTGGCGGAGGATGACGCGCTGGCCGGTGCGCTCGACAGTCTCCTGCTGCTGGTAGGGCAGGCAGGCGTCTGGCACGGCGATGAAGCGATAGCCTTCGCCGCCGGCCGCGCCGCGAAGGGTCAGCGCACCGACTTCGCGTTCGGCGCCGCTGAAAGCGCTGCCGTCTTTCTGGACCGGGTCGAAGAACGCCGCTTCCGCAGCGACGGGCTGCCACTCGGTGTCCGCCCAGGTTGCCGCCGCAGAGCTGCCGCAGGGCTTCGGCGGTAGCCGGTAGAGGCCGCAGCGTGGCGCGGTGTTGAAGTGGTACGTCGCTACCTGCTGGCGGTTGATCCGGCGACGATGGCCGGTTGGGCCAACGCCAGCGGCGGACTGGCCATGCCCGCCACCCTCAGCGGCATGGGGACGATCGGCATCCCCGATGGCAACGCGCAGATCACCGCACTGACGGGCGCCAGCGGCAACTACCAGATCGCGGCGACCATCACCGCGCTGTCCGGCCGCGGCTCGACCACGACCAGCGCCACGGTGGAGGTGCTGTACGACGTGACGCCCGGTGGCGGTGGCACGCCCACCTCGCCCCTGTGCGCCACGATTCCTGCGGCACCGATGGTGTTCAACGGCGACCTCAACATCACCGGCGGCTCGCTGGGCGTGACCAATCCAGCCGGCTTCGAGAACATCGCCGTGGCCGGCAGCATCAACCTCTCCGGCGCCAGCCAGGCCAGCATCTCCGGCTGTGCCAAGGGCGATGTCACCCTCAGCGGCGGCGGCATCCTCAGTGGCGGCCACGTGCATTCGCAGGGCACCATCCGCATCAACCAGATGGGCAACCCGAGCAACACCACGCTGTGGGGACGCAACGTGACCATCGGCAGCGGCGTCAGTGGCGGCAACTACACGGCGATCCGGGCCGGTGCCTATGCCGCCAACGTCTACAACGGCGGCACCCTGATCGGCACCACCGAGATCGGCGGCACGCTGATCGCGTCGACAGTAAGCGGAGGCCTGCCGTGGAGCGTGGGAACCGTGATGCCGGCCACCAGCGGCCGCATCGTGGTGACGCTCACCAGTGGCGATACCTGGCTGCTGGATCTGTCGGCACTGACTGCCGATGCCGGCAGCGGCGCGGTCACCGGTGCGGCCTCGGCCCAGCATCTCTCCGGTGCCTCGACCGAGCCCCTGCCGGATCAACTCACGTTCCGCTCGACCGGCATCGCCGGCGGCACCATCAATCTGGCGACGTTGACCATCGAACAGCTGTGGGGCCACTACCTGTCGATCAGCGGCTGGGGCGGACGCTACAACGCGATACTCGCCAATGGCGATGTGGACATCGTGACCGGCACCATCGGCACGCTGGTCGGCGGCCGCGATGTCACGGCCACCCAGGCAGGGCTGTACTGGAACTTCCCGTCGGTGGGCAACGGCAGCATCGCCGGGGACCTGAAATGGGGCAGCAGTCGGCAGACCGTGCCCCAGACCAACCAGGCCATGCCGGGCCTGCGCACCCGGCAGAGCGGCACCACGCCCGGGCTGCCGGGTATTCCGTTCTGCGATACGCGTGTCGATGCGATCGATGTGAGCACCTACCGCGACGGGGCCAACTACCTCTTCGAATGGCTGGACGGCGCTCCGCACCTGACCATCCGCAACGTGCGCAACAAGGCCAGGCAATCGATGGACGGCGTCTACAACCTGGCGACCCAGGACGTGCGCCGGCTGCCCGCCAATGGGGCGCAGTTCCTGACCTGCAACTGGAACCAGGCCGACAACGGTGCCGCGCACTGCTTCCGCGACAAGACTGCTTCAAACGCCTGGACGATCACCGGGTTGACCCACCTGCCCCGCGGCGTGTTCTGGTTCGACAACGCCCTGAAGATCGATGGCACCCAGCTGCGCGATGACGATGGCAACCGCGATCTGCTCACCACGCTGATCGCCAAGGGCTACGTAACGCTGACGCAGTCCGGCCATGACAGGTTGATCGCGCCGAACTTCTCCACCCCGGCGCGCGTCTGCGATGGCGATTACTACCCGGCCAACCTGTGCGACAAGACCGGCTCCTCCTCCCGGTTCGTCGAGTGGAAGGACGCCGCCGACAAACCGCACCGTGGCCTGCCGATCGGCAACGTCGCGCTGGTCACCGAAAGCGGCGCGCAGCTGTCCGGCTGGGAAATACACGGCAATGTGATCCTCGGTTCAACCCTCGCGACCGCCGCGCAGACCACCGTGGTGCACGGCAGCCTGACCGTGGGCACCAACGCGCCGGGGAGTGCGACCACCATCCAGCAGGGGGGTGCGCAGGTGGTGGTGCCGCAGGACAGCGACAACCACTACAACCCGGGCATCTGCGAAGCGCCGTCCGTCACGCCGGGTGGCCCCGCCGCGGCGACAGTGCGCTGGAGCCGGTACCGCTGAAGCAGATGCCGCAGACGAAGAAGGCGACCCGAGGGTC
>NZ_JBKGUA010000173.1:0-2564 GCF_046543485.1 Paraburkholderia sp. EG304
TGCGTATTTCGGATGAACGTGACCGGCCGTTTCGGGATCGTGACCGGGGATTTCGGCAACGTGACCGGTCATTTCGGGAACGTGACCGAGCGGACCGGACGGCAGGATTGGCGTTGCGCATGACATCAACCACGCGGGCTATGCTCGCCGGCTTTGGCCGGAGAGAGCATGCCCGCGCACCGGATGAACATGCGCATGATCAAGGACGTTTTACGACTTAAATTCGACGGCGGCTTCTCCCACGATCGGATCGCCGCGTCGCTGGGTATTTCCAAGGGCGTGGTCACGAAGTACGTCGGACTGGCTGGCGCCGCCGGGCTGGACTGGGCGAGTGCCTGTGACATGGACGAAGGCGAGCTCGAGCGGCGGCTTCTCGGCAAGCCGACGGGTCCAGCAGCCTACGCCCAGCCCGACTACGGGCGTATCCATCAGGAATTGCGCCGCAAGGGCGTGACGCTGACGTTGCTGTGGGAGGAGTACCAGGCCGAGTTTGCGGACCGGCAGACCTACCGCTACACGCAGTTCTGCGAGCATTACAAGGCGTTCACGAAACGCCTGAAACGCTCGATGCGGCAGATCCACCGCGCCGGCGAGAAGCTGTTCGTCGACTTCGCGGGTCCGACGCTGCCTCTGACCACGGGGCGACGCGCACACATCTTTGTGGCGGCCATGGGCGCCTCGAGCTATACGTTCGCGTGCGCGACGCCGGCAGAGACGATGGAGGATTGGCTGGGCGGCATCGCACGCGCGCTGACCTTCTATGGCGGCGTGCCGCAACTGATCGTGCCAGACAATCCGCGCGCGATGATTGCCGATCCCGACCGCTATGAACCTCGCGCCGGCGACACCGTGCTGGACTTCGCGCGTCATTACGGTACGTCGTTCCTGCCTGCCCGCGTCTATCGCCCGAGGGACAAGCCGAAAGTAGAGGTTGCGGTCCAGGTGGTCGAACGCTGGATCATGGCGCGTCTGCGTCATCACCGGTTTGCGTCGGTCCAGTCGGTCGATGACGCGATCCGTCCGCTATTGAAGAACCTGAACGAGCGCCCGTTCCAGAAGCTGCCGGGATGTCGTGCCAGCGCATTCGCCGAACTGGACGCGCCGGCTCTACAGCCGCTGCCGGCACAGCCCTATGAGCTCGCTCGATTCAAGACGGTGACGGTCCACATCGACTATCACGTTGAGGTCAACAAACACCGCTACAGCGTGCCGCACGCGCTGGTCGGACTCAAGCTCGATGCGCGCATCACGGCGGGCGCTGTCGAACTGTTGCATCGTGGGCGCCGTGTCGCCAGCCACGCCCGTGACGACAGCGCGGGCGCTTACACCACCATCGTCGAGCACATGCCGGCGGCGCACCGCGCCCATCTCGAATGGACGCCACAGCGGCTCATTCACTGGGGCCAGCAGATCGGCGCAGCAACCGGCGCGCTCGTTACCCGGCTGCTGCAGGAGCAACGCCACCCCGAACACGGCTATCGGGCCTGCCTCGGCTTGCTGTCACTCTCACGTCGCTACGGTCGTGAGCGTCTCGAAGCGGCCTGTGCGCTGGCATTGGAGCTGGGCGTGCACCGTTACCGCCATGTGCGCGACATCCTGATCAACAACCGCGACCGGGCGGCAACGACAGCGCCTGCCGACTGGATCAGCCCCAGCCATGCGCATGTACGCGGCCCCAGCTACTACCAATAAAGAGAACACGCCATGATGATGCAACAGACCCTGACGCAGCTGCGCACCCTGAAGCTGGATGGCTTCGCTGACGGACTGGAGGAACAGTTGACGCAGCCCGGCGTGGCCAGCCTGAGCTTCGAGGAACGCCTGTCGCTGCTGGTCGACCGGGAAACGAGCTGGCGTGATGATCGCCGTCGCACCCGACTGCTCAAGCAGGCGCGCCTCAAGTATCCGCAGGCCGCCATTGAAGATCTCGACACTCGCGCTGGCCGAGGCGTTGACCCGCGTTCGCTCACGAGCCTGGCACTTGGCGACTGGGTCGAAGCCGGATACAGCCTGCTCATCAGCGGCCCAACCGGCGCGGGCAAATCGTGGCTCGCATGCGCCCTGGCCCAATACGCCTGTCGGCGCGGGCACTCAGCGTTGTACCTGCGCGTGCCGCGACTGGGCGAGGAACTGCGCGTCCTGCACGGTAACGGCGGCTTCACGAAATGGTTGCTGCAGGTTGCCCGCATTGACGTGCTTCTACTGGACGACTGGGGCATGGCGCCCCTCGACGCGATGGTTCGAAACGATCTACTCGAGATCATTGATGACCGCGCGGCAGGCAAGGCGACCATCGTCACCAGCCAGTTGCCGATCGAGCACTGGCACGGCTGGATTGGCGACGAGACCATCGCCGATGCGATGCTCGATCGTCTCATGCAACGTCATCACCGCATCACGCTGACCGGCGAGTCGCTCAGAAAATCATCCCCAAAACCCAACGTCCTGGAGCCGGAACTCGACCAGAACTGACAAGGAAATCTACAATCGACACCGCGCAACGCCCAACCCCGCCGAATCGGTCACGTTCCCGAAATCGGCGGTCACGTTCGCCGAAATCCGCA
>NZ_JBKGUA010000174.1:0-2556 GCF_046543485.1 Paraburkholderia sp. EG304
CGTGGCCGTCATCACCAGATACCCGATCGTTGCGGCGATGCCCGACACGCCATCGTTCTCGGTGAAGCCGAGCGCGACGCCGATCGCGAAGATCAGCGGCAGGTTCGCGAAGATCACGTCGCCCGCGTTCTTCATCAGCGCGAGCACGACGGTCGGCACGTAGCCGTGGAAGTCGGTGGCGCCGAGACCGAGCAGCAGGCCGGCCACCGGCAGCACGGCGACGGGCAGCATCAGCGATTTGCCGATCTTCTGCAAGACTCCAAACGCATGCGAGAACATGGCTGATCTCCTGTTGATCGGCTCAGTCGGCAAAGCGCGACAGATGCGCGCGGACTTCCGCGGCGGTGCCCAGATGCAGCACCTCGGCGGCGAGTTTCTTTGCTTCGTCGGTCGTGATGCGTGCCAGCTGGGCCTTGATCGAACCCACTGCCGGAATGCTCACCGATAGCTCGTCGATGCCAAGTCCGACGAGCACCGGCACCGCCATCGCATCCGACGCGATGCCGCCGCAAATGCCGACCCATTTGCCGTGCTGATGCGCACCGTCGACCGTCATGCCGATCAGACGCAACACCGCCGGGTGCAGTGCGTCGGCCTGCTTCGCGAGTTGCGGATGGCCCCGGTCCATCGCGAGCGTGTATTGCGTGAGGTCGTTCGTGCCGATCGAGAAGAAGTCGACTTCGCGTGCGAGCGGCTCGGCGATCAGCGCGGCCGCCGGGACTTCGATCATGACGCCCACTTTCACGCTCGCCGCGCGATCGCCGGCTTCTTCGAGCAGGATCTTGCGCGCCGCACGCACTTCCTCAACCGTCGTGATCATCGGGAACATCACGTGCAGATTGCCGAGCGGCGCCGCGCGCAGAATCGCGCGCAGTTGGGTGCGGAAGATGTCGGGACGCTCGAGGCTCACGCGCACACCGCGCAGGCCGAGAAACGGATTGTCTTCCTTCGGCAGCGGCATATACGACAGCGGTTTGTCGCCGCCGACGTCGAGCGTGCGGACCACGAGCGTGCGCTCGCGGCCGAGCGCTTCCGCGACCGCGCAATATTCGGTGGCCTGTTCGTCTTCGGTTGGCGCGGTGTCGCGCGCGTCGAACAGGAACTCGGAGCGCAACAGTCCCACGCCTTCCGCACCGCCAGCTACCGCGTCGCGCGCTTCCTGCGCATTGCGGATGTTCGCGACGACTTCGACGCGGTGGCCATCCGCCGTCATTGCGAGTTTGGTTGCCGCGAGCTTTTCGTCTTCGCGCTTGGCGGCCTGACGCCTGATGCGTTCGCGCGCCTTCTCCAGTTCCTCGGCGCTCGGATTGCGCCGCAAGCTGCCGCGCGAACCGTCGAGCACGACGGGCGTGCCGTCGGCGAGTTGCAGTGCGCGCGCGTCGATACCGCAAATCGCCGGGATGCCGAGCGAGCGCGCGAGGATCGCGACGTGACTCGTCGCGCCGCCGGTCGTCGTGCAAAAGCCGAGCACCTTGCTGCGATCGAGCGACGTGGTGTCGGACGGCGAGAGTTCCTCGGCGATCAGGATCGACTCTTCCGGCACGTCGATCTGCGCCTGCTTCACGCCGGCGAGCAGCGCGAGCACACGGCGGCCGACGTCGCGGATATCGCCGGCGCGTTCGCGCAGCAGCGGATTGTCGAGCTTTTCGAGCATGCTTGCCTGGTTCTGGAACGCTTCGCGCCATGCGAACCCCGCGCCTTTTCCCGTGCTGATGCTGCTGATGGCGGCATCGTTCAGGTCGGGGTCGTCCAGCAGTTCGAGATGCGCGTCGAGAATCTGCGCTTTCGACGGATCGGTGAGCGTCGCCTTGAGCCCCTCGATCTGCTGACGCGCCTGATGCTGCGCCGCTTCGAGTTGCGCCCGTTCGCGTTGCGGCGACTCGCCCGCTTCGTTCACCTCGATCACTTGCTGGCGGAACTGCACGATCTTGCCGACCGAAAGCCCAGGCGAAGCGGAGACGCCGATGAATTCGTTGGCGTCGGCGGGAGCCGCCTCGCTCGGTACCGGCACTGGCGCAGCCGGTGCGCCTGGCGCGGCCGCCGCGGGGGCGGGCGCATCGCCGGGCTTTTCGCCCGATCCCTCGGCAAGCAGTCGCGCGACGGTGCTGGCCGCCTCCGCCGCGTCGGGACCGCGGGCCTCGATGCGCAGCTTGTCGCCGAGCTTCGTAGCGAGCCCCATGATCGCGACGACGGACTTGGCATTTGCGCTGGCGTCGCCGCGCAGCAGCCGGATCTCGGACTTGAACTTCTTCGCCTCGACCGCGACGACCGCGGCGGGCCGCGCATGCAGGCCCGCCGGATTCGGCAGCGTGATCTCGCCGGAGAGGATCGCGCCGGTGGCGCTGGCCGTTTCCTTGTCCTCCGTTCTGCCGACCATTTCGACGTACAGCGCGACGTCGGTGCCGGCGACGACGAGCCCTTTCGCGGGAACGTAGCGCGTGACGAGATCGCCATTGGCGATGACCATTTGCGTGAGCAGGCTGGCTGCTTTTGCGCCGACCACGATCGGGTCGAAGCGAATCAGCGGCGTGCCCGCAGCGACGGTGTCGCCTTCCT
>NZ_JBKGUA010000175.1:0-2552 GCF_046543485.1 Paraburkholderia sp. EG304
CGCGGATCTTGTCGAGCAGCTTGGTCAGCTCGACCTTCTCGGTGGCGTTCATGCCGGCCGCCGGTTCGTCGAGCGCGAGCAGCTTCGGATCGGTCGCCAGCGCACGGGCGATTTCGAGGCGCCGCTGGTGACCATACGACAGGTTGCGCGACGTGTAGTCCGCGTATTGCGTGATGCCGACGTAGTCGAGCAGTTCGAGCGCGCGCTCCTTGATTTCGCGCTCTTCCTTGCGTTCGGCCGGCGTCTGGAACACCGCGCCCAGCAGACCGTGCTTGGTGCGCACATGACGGCCGACCATCACGTTTTCGAGCGCGGTCATGCCGCCGAACAGGCGAATGTTCTGGAACGTGCGCGCGATGCCCGCCTTCGCGACCTGATAGACCGCGGTCGGCGTGTAGTTCTCGCCGTCGAGCTTGAACTCGCCCGAATCCGGCGTGTAGAGACCCGTGATCACGTTGAAGAAGGTCGTCTTGCCGGCGCCGTTCGGGCCGATCAGACCGTAGATTTCGCCCGCGCGGATCTGCAGGCCGACCTCGGAAAGCGCCTGCAAACCGCCGAAGCGCTTGTTGACGCCCTTCACCGACAGACGGATCGCCGCGTTGTTGCTTACGTTATCGCTCATGTCTTTTTCTCCACCGGACCTTATGCGCGCACCGGCTTCTTGCCGCTACGCTTTGCCAGCTTCGCAATCTTGTCTTCGTGCTTCGGCGCCGGCCACAGGCCTTCCGAGCGATACAGCATGATCACGACCATCGCGAGACCGTACAGCAGCTGACGGATCACTTCGGTATCGACGACTTCATGGCCGAAGATCATGTTCTGCAGCGGACCCATGGTGGAGCGCAGGAACTCGGGGAACACCGCGAGCAGCACCGCGCCAAGGATCACGCCCGGAATGTGGCCCATGCCGCCGAGCACCACACAGGCGAGCACCACGACCGATTCCCAGAACGTGAACGATTCCGGCGACACGAAGCCCTGGAACGCACCGAACATCGCGCCCGACAAGCCGCCGAACGACGCGCCCATCGCGAACGCGAGCAGCTTCACGTTGCGGGTGTTGATGCCCATCGCCTTGGCGGCAATTTCATCTTCGCGGATCGCGGCCCACGCGCGGCCGATACGCGAATGCTGCAGACGCGTACACGTCCAGATCACGAACAACGCACACAGCACGAACAGGTAGTAGTACAGGTACACCGCCGGGAACTGCATGCCGAACAGCGAGTGCGACTGCGCGAAGCTGAAGCCGCCGATCTGCACCGGAGCGATCCCGGTGATCCCCTTCGGACCGTTGGTGATGTTTACCGGACGGTCGAGGTTGTTCATGAAGATCCGCACGATTTCCCCGAAGCCGAGGGTCACGATCGCCAGGTAGTCGCCACGCAGACGCAGCGTCGGCGCGCCGAGCAGAATCCCGAACATGGCGGCCAGCGCCATCGCGATCGGCACGATGATCCAGATCGGCACGTTCAGACCGTGCGGCGCGAGCGCCGCGATCCACTCGAATTGCGTCGACAGGTGCGGCGAACTGAGCAGCGCGGCCGTGTAGGCACCGATCGCGTAGAACGCGATGTAGCCCAGGTCCAGCAGGCCGGCAAAACCCACCACCACGTTCAGGCCGAGCGCGAGCATCACATACAGCATCGCGAAGTCGAGCACGCGGACCCAGTAGTTGCCGCCCGCCGCACCGATGATCATCGGCGCCGCGATCACGAAGATCGTCGTCAGGATGCCGATGGTCAGCGTCTTGGTGCGGTTCTTTTCGGGAATGAGCGTCGTGGACGGCTCGATCGGTTGAATTGAGGTCATGATTGTTGACTCCTTGTGGCCCGGGATCAGGCACGATCCGCGACACGTTCGCCGAGCAGACCCGACGGACGGAACACGAGCACGACGATCAGCACGATGAACGCGAACACGTCCTGGTAGTTACTACCGAACACGCCGCCCGTGAGGTTGCCGATATAGCCGGCGCCCAGCTGCTCGATCAGGCCGAGCAGCACGCCGCCGACCATCGCGCCGCCGAGATTGCCGATACCGCCGAGCACCGCCGCGGTAAAGGCCTTCAGGCCAGGGATGAAGCCCATGTAGAAGTGCGCGTTGCCGTATTCGGACGCGATCATCACGCCGGCGAGCGCAGCCAGCGCCGAGCCGATCATGAAGGTCGCCGAAATCACGAAGTTCGGGCTCACACCCATCAGGCTCGCGACGTTCGGATTCTCGGCGATCGCGCGCATCGCGCGGCCGAGCCTGGTCTTGTGCACGAGCAGCAGCAGGCCGCCCATCACGACGAACGCCACCACGATGATCACGATTTCGGTCATCGAGATCACGGCGCCGGGCGTCGTGTCGGTGGCCTTGATCACGTTGATCGGGTCGGTGGGCAACAGCTGCGGGAACGGCAGCGGATTGCGCGACCAGATCATCATCGCGAGCGTCTGCAGCAGAATCGACACACCGATCGCGGTGATCAGCGGCGCGAGACGCGGTGCGCGGCGCAACGGCCGGTAGGCCACGCGCTCGATCGTGTAGCCGACCACCGCGCAGAC
>NZ_JBKGUA010000176.1:0-2506 GCF_046543485.1 Paraburkholderia sp. EG304
TCGCCGGCGTCGACGCCTTACAACCGGTGCCTCTTCTTCGATAGTGTTCACGTGTCCACCTATTTAAGTGCACACGATGCTCCCAAAACCTTCAACGCTACTCAAGACGGGATGGCCGGGCGCTTACCAAAGACACGACGCTGCGATCCTCAAAGTACTTGAACGACGTGATCGGGCAGGATCATCGTCACATCAAATCACAGCTGAACGTGATACTCGGTTTCAAACAGTTCCGGAACGCGGACAATCGCGATCTCGGGCTTCGAGCTGACCCGTCGTATTCGCAAAGGTCAGTCCGATCTGACGAACCTGCGCCTCAAAGATGCCACTGCGCCCGCTGTTTGGAAGGCAGTCCTTTCAGTTCGAAGAGGTGACGGTGGATACGCCAATTCTTTCGCGCGCCGCTGAAATTGCACCAGAGCCAGCTGCTGGGGGTCCAACTTAGACGTCGTCGGCGTAATCAATACCCGTGAGCACGCCCAGATGGGCAACCGTAGTGAAATGCGAGTCGTCGTTCGTATCCATGTCCAGCTCGCGCACATTGCCGCCCAGATCGGTCACGAAGGCACGGCGCCCTCGCCAATCCAAGCACACGCCAATCCCTTCCTTGAGTCCGCGCGCAACCACTTCACGATTAACCAGTCCCAACGTTGTGATCCTTGCGCGGTTCAGCGTATTTCCGTCGTCCGCATCGTCGCCGCGATCTGTCCAATAGAGCATCGCGTCGTGGTGGTCGATATCGAGATCAATAGGCTCCGGCAATTTGTCAAGCAAACATTCGACGTCTGAGCGTCTATCGGGAGCCGCATTTGCCGGTAGGTCAATGCCTGCCCTAAAGATGCGCCCCTGTCCGCCATCCGGAGGACCCTTCTGTGACCAGTAAATGTGTCCGTTTGTCTTATCCAGCGCAATGCCTACACAGTGGCGGGTTGCGTCAGCCGTATCTTCCGGGAAATTCCCAGTCCGCACGAGCTCCGTGACCTGACTGCCATCCAGCCGCGCACGCATGACTCGCATGCCTTCACGATCGCACCAGTACAGATGACCGGCTTCCTTGTCCAGCGCCAGTTCCTTCGGGGTTCCTGCCTTCCCCGAAGGCACGAGCACCCGATGCTCACTACCGTCTAGCTTCGAGCATTCGATCGTGCCATCGTTCGGTGGAAGTCCAGAGAGCATCGCATCGCCGTTGATTAGATGAATGCCGCTGCCCATGTTGCTCCAGTATAACAACTGGTCTTCGGCGTCCACCTTTATGCCGTCGGGCGTGTTCGTCAGGTCTGCGATAACGATTTCGTGCGAACCGTCCGGGGATAAGGCGATGATTGCCGGGGGACGTGCCTGGATGACATACAGCGTACCGCCATCACGTGTAGCCACAGTGCGACCTCCGTCGAGTCTGCAATATACGTTGTCAGGGTGGCAGCAGCGGTGTGCCGCACTGCCACTACCGAACGGTTTGTCACAAAAGCCCTCGGGTTACGCGATGACGTGAAAAGCGTCAATCCCGCCTTTTGAACCTGCGACAGATGCCGCGTTTGCCGAACCACCCATCGGGGAAGCGGGACGTTCCGGAGCCGGTGGTCACCGGCAGATGCATCATATGCTCGATAACGTTCAGCCACAACTGACTCCCGTGAGCCCAGAATTTCGATCCAATCTTTACTACGTGGTTGGATGCACTGCTCCCCGAGCAGAGGATGCCGGCAATCACGTCGGACTTGCCGGCCCGGTTCGGACGGACGGATTTCCGCGAGAACGTCCCCCCGCATGCGATCGCACATCGACGAGCTGGACACTCGTATGGCTGGGGCAGGCTCTGTCAGGTTGACCCAGGAGCGGGGTAGAATGAAGCGATGAAGAAAAGAAAGCCGCTTTATCACGGTCACCGCTTCCCTGCCTTCGTCATCAGCTGCGCGGTTCGCTGGTATTTCCGGTTCAGCCTCCCAGCGTGCAAAGACGGCGCGGCGCAAGCGGGGCACCATCGAATAGGCTTCGTCGCCCGGTTCGATTCGCGCCGCCCCAATCAGCTGGTCGAGTAGCGAACGATCTGCGTCCCACACGGGCACGATTGTCGTTGCGCGCAGCATGTCACTCATGTGTTACCCCGGTGGTTTTGCCATTCGATTCAGGTCTCTTGTTTTCAATGCCGAGTTCACCCATCAGACGCGTGCGCGCTTTCTCGTCTACTATCAACGCCTGGACACGCTTGCGGAAATGAGGGTTGTTGCCGAGCGGGCCCTTCGGCGCTTTGAGCGCATCGCGCAACGCGATCATCTGGCACAACTCCGGTACTTTCTGTACGACTGCGTCAGGAGAGAAATCGTGGATGGACTCAAATTCCAGATTCACTGTGAGCTGCGCGTCCGGACCCGGATTCGCCTCTAGCAGGCTGTTGAAATACCCCTCGCCGGCGAGCAGCACTTCATTTCAATGAGTCGCTGCGCCGGTTTGTGATGTCGATTTGATGCTCAATGCCTTTTATTCAGGTGGAACCAATGCCATCTCC
>NZ_JBKGUA010000177.1:0-2487 GCF_046543485.1 Paraburkholderia sp. EG304
GTTATCCGTTCTATTACTGCCATCGAAGCTCCCCGTGCCGGACAACCGGCGGCAGGACAGCTTACGCGGCGCAAAAGCGGACATTTGAACTTGGCCAGAAGCGGACATTACAACTTAGCCGCTACAAACATAAATGTTGTTAAATTATGTTATGTCAAATCTCACCACAACAAAAAGCCCGCTAGTCAGGCGGGCTCGGCGGGTCGCTGTAAGACAAACGTCAATGAAGCTTTTCCACGACAATCGTTGCGATCATGACGGCGACGAGCACAAGCGATCCCCACACCGACAGCTTGAGGCTCTGCGTGCGGGACTTGGTCGCCTGCTCAATAGCCTGCTTTCGCTCGGCGGCACTGAGGTCCGCCAGATGCGGGTTCTGCATATAATCCATGCTCTGCTCCTTCAGCCGGCCATGGCGTGGACCCATCCAGCTAGGGCCAATGTTACCACAGCGACAAACAGCGACGAGGTAAAGGCGGCGTAGCGAACAAACCACCATTCCCTGCTCCATATTGAGATCGGGGCGACGCCTGTCAAGGGCTCCGGCCCGATCGCGTTCACGCCGGCGTTTAGGCCGTTGAAGACTGCGGCAATCAGAAGCAGGAATCCCGCGATGACCATCGGCCATGTCGCTGCCTTCGCAACAGCCATGGCCTTGACGAGTTCGGCAAATGCGCCCGCCGCCCATCCCAGTCCGACGTAACCAAGCTGACCGTCGCGAAACGCGGCAAAAAAATCGACTGGATCGCGTCGTCGGAGCTGCCGTCGAAACCACCAAATGCAGCCTAGGATGATCAACGGCGCGAGCGCGCCGACGAGCACGTTAGACCCGAACCAGCCCAGCCAGTCTGCCCAGAACACTCTCACCAGGCCCCCTCCATGTTGGCGGGTGCGCTGTAAGTGTCCGAGGCCTCGTAAACGTTCGAAAGGGGCGCGAGCCAAATGGGCACGTCGCCGCTCGTGAAATTTAGGTCGTTCATGTGCTTCTCCAAAGACCGCACATGATAATGCCCCGTTTTACCGGCTGTCGAGCGGCTGGTCAATCGGGTCGGTCCTACGGGAACCTGTGACGAGCGTGCGGAGCTGCAAGGTGTCGCCGGCTGACACGCACCTCCGTGTGCATAGGATAGCGGTGGCCCTTATGCAGCGCGAACTCGTCCATCGCCAGATAGCGGATCCCCGACCAGTCCGGGTCGGCCACACGGGCACGCAGGCGCATCTTGTCGATCGACTTGACCGTGTGCCAGCCCAGATCGTAGAAGGCGGCCACCGCCTGTACGCTGGCCGCCTGCAACAACTTCTCGCACGCCTTGGCAAAGCGCTCCGTTACCCGCTGGTAGCGGCCCAGCCACTCCAGCTTCTCCAGCCGTGGACCACCACAGCTCTCGCACCAGACCCGGCGGCGGGGCACGTGCAGCACTACCCGATATTCGAACAGTGGCAGATCACGCACGCGTCGCACTGTCGTCTCATGAATCTGCGAACAACGCGCTCCGCATTGCTCACAATGCATGACCCGGCCCACCGGTTTCAGATAAAGCGAAAGCGTGTGGTTCTCGCCCTGTGGCCACTCTACGCGTTCCAGCCGGTAGCCCTTGCAGCAACCCAGCGCCTGCAGTGCCTTGCGATCGAGCAATCTCCCCCCTGATGTCCCCTGAATTCAGGTATCAGGTTACGCAATTGGTGAAAATCGCTCCACGCTTTTCTACGAAGAACCCATTTACTGTAATACGTTCTACGCGACCGGCTTGCGTCGCCGCCAAGATGGGCTATGAGCACATTATGCTTTTTTGAAAATCGAGAGTCCCGTTCAGATCATATTTCAGGCGTGTCGCCCCGGGGCCGAAATCGACCCTCGTCGCGGGGGTCATGCTGTCTAATTCCAACGTCGGCGCGCTCATTCTGCCTTGCCCATCTGACTGTGGCAGGACGGTTCCCAGTGCGCAGTCGGTGACTATTAAATAGTAGGAAAACTGAACAATATTGAAAATGTACTGTGTATTCGGGGCGCCTTGTGCACCTAGCGCGGGACTAGAGTCAATGTATAGCGCAACACCCATGGTCAACGCATCGCTTACCGTGAAACTTCTATCTGTATTAATTCGAAGTTTACCCATAAGGTGGTTATCAAAATATGGCCGTCCAGAATAGAAGCTGCCGTTTTGATATCCAATTGGAAGCGAGTTTTCGCCCTTTGCGGTGAATGGGAAGGCTGACGTCATTTGCCCGTACTGGAATTGCGCACCTACATCAATTGATTTTGTGGCATTTCCCCAACCAAGTGAGCTTCCCCTGAAATTTCGCCTTCCAGCAGGTCGGGTATAAACTCGACCGAAAGGAAGGAAAGAAGAAATGTTTAGGGTACCGCACCAGGTGTACACGGCGGAGTTCAAGGAAGCTGCAGTGCAACGAGTCAAGGACGGGCAAGGCGTGAGCGCCGTGGCCGGCGAATTGGGTATGTCGATACAGACGCTGCGCAACTGGCTC
>NZ_JBKGUA010000178.1:0-2356 GCF_046543485.1 Paraburkholderia sp. EG304
AGCGCAACCATCGCGCCCACCATCAACACGTCGCCGTGAGCGAAGTTGATGATGCCCAGAATGCCGTAAACCATCGTATAGCCCAGTGCGATGATGGCGTAGACACTGCCAAGCACCAGTCCATTCATGATTTGTTGGACCAGAATGTCCATGTCTCTCTTACTCCAGTTGACCGCCTACGGGTTGATACGGGGTAACGGACAGTGCGATGATGTCCGTTACCTGTCAAAAAATAATCGAGTGCGATGGCGGCTATCGCCGCAAATCGCACAGACCGTCACATGTGCGTCGATCCAGTCGCCTGTCCGATCGAATGCGACTTCCCGATCATGGTCGAGAATTGCATCTGCTTGTGCACTGTCACGAAATCACGCCAGAAATACTGCGGCCGATCGCCGTCGTGTCTCCCGAATAGACGAGTTTCTGAACGGAGTACGCGCCCGGTTCCCGACCCACTGCGTCATCCTCCGATAGCACTTCGAACGCAACCGAGCGACGATTTGCCGCTGCTGATGCTCTGTTCACATCTTCAACCGCGATTCGAACAGCGCTTTCGTCGTTCTTTCCAAAGGTAAACTGCCCGCCTGTCAGCGGTTCAGCAACTATCTCCGTTGCGAATTTAGGCTGTCCAGCCACGCGGACACCGGACGGTAGTGCCGCGACCGAAGCGGACGACTGATTGATGCCATTCATGGATGTCCCTCTCTTTGTATTGCTCAACTGATAACGGGCTCCCATCCGTTTTGCCCGATATGCACGCAAGCTTCAGCCAAAATCCAAATATTCCAAAAGTCCGCGCGTTCTTTTTTTTGCCGAGTGTCGACGCGACATTTGACAGCATTCATCGTGTTCTCGACCAAGCGTTACTGACGGATCAATACATTTTCTCGGAGCCGCACGGATCACGTCAGCAGTCGCATCGCATCCCGCTAAGGCTAGCGTCAAAAGCGATCACACAGAACCAGAAATTTCTGTTGCGTGGCCCCGGAATAGCACTATTCGACTGGAACTCTTGAATTGCAAGCGTCGCATACTTACCCTTTTTCCGACTCATGTGCATGATCTCTATGTGCCCGACAGGATGACGCATCAGATCCAAAAATTCCTGAAGCGAACATCAGCTTGATGATGCGTTTGATGGCGCAGCGATCTCACGTGACGCTATGTTGTTCAGGTACCTCTCCTGGACAATTGTTGAGCGGTGTCGCCTACCCGTCGTTGCGCGCGTCAAGCGGCAATCAGATCGCCACCCTTTTGTCAACGACCGCTTTTTTGTGGATCGCCAATGCTGATGAATCGCCATCCCGAAATAACGATGTGCATTAGGCATTGCAGGAGGGGGCGCAGCAGCGCATCGACCGTCTACGCCTCGTCACGCCAACCGCCGGCTTGTCTACAAAACCGCGCTTTCAAATAGCACCAACAGCCTGATGGCCTAATGATCAGCTTCGGGGCTCGGAGCGGCCAACACCCTTTCGACGCTACGTTGCCTCCCCCCCCTTGCGGCAGTGCCTTTCCTGTCAATCTACCCGACGCGCCCAACTGTCAGCCTCCTTCAGAAGGACCAAGGTACCCCCGGCACCGGCACAATACTGCGGTGGGCCGAGGCTGGGCCCTATTCTATTTTGCGCGATTAGGAATATGAAATAAATTCGGCTTATATCCGCGCAGCTCACTTTTCCTTGCCGCATAAATTCTGCTTATGCCGGCTTAAGCAAGTTATGCTTGTATCAGAGATGAACTGCCGTTAGGATTGCCCGGTCACACCTTCAACGATCCGAGTGGACTCCGTTTCGGTGGGTGTTTTCAGGGCTACGAAGGTCATCCAGTGATGAAGTTCGATCCGATCGATGAGCCATCAGAATGATCAGAATGAAGTGATCAAGCAGTTAAAGTGGTTGGTAGTTGGGGCCGTCGCGGAGCATGGTGAACGTGCATGGGAATCGGCGTCCGACTAAAGAAGAAATGACCAAGGTTTCGTCCCAATAAGGGACCTGCCATGTGGAGGCCCCGAAGACGGATGATCTGACCGATGAAGCAGAACCTGAATCGCGCGGTGGCGAAGGTGCTCAAGCGCCTACATTATCCGCTTGACGTAATCCTTCTCTGCGTGCGCCGGTACGCTGCGTATCCGCTGAGTCTGCGTTACCTCCAACAGACGAATGGCGAACGAGGAATTTCGGTTCGCCATCCGACTGTGCATCGCTGGACACTCAAACTGTTGCCGGTTCTAGCAGGCTGTTGAAATACCTCCCGCGCACGTCATCCGCGCGGGAGGGGTAAACGTTGAAACAAAGAACCGGACAACACTGAGACTGAAGCGATGCGCGGAGCGGACGGCTATACCGAGTCGATG
>NZ_JBKGUA010000179.1:0-2293 GCF_046543485.1 Paraburkholderia sp. EG304
AGCTCGTGCTGGTTTCCGGTTATTCGGGCATCGGCAAATCGTCGGTGGTCAATGAACTGCACAAGATCCTCGTGCCGCCACGGGGATTGTTTGCATCCGGCAAGTTCGACCAGTACAAGCGCGATATTCCGTATGCCACGCTGATCCAGGCATTTCAAAGCCTGGTGCGCATGCTGCTGGGCAAGTCCGAAGCGGAGCTGGCGGGCTGGCGTGCCGCATTGCTGGACGCGCTCTCGCCCAATGCGGCGCTGGTGAGCGACCTGATCCCCGAACTGAAGCTGATCATCGGCGAGCCGCCCCCGGTCCCGGAGCTCGAACCACAACAGGCGAAACAGCGCTTCCTGCAGGTGTTCCGGCGCTTCATCGGTGTATTCGCTCAGGCCGACCATCCGCTGGCCCTGTTTCTCGACGACCTGCAGTGGCTCGACGCAGCGACCCTGGACCTGCTCGTGGACCTGCTGATCCAGCCGGAACTGCGCTACCTGATGGTCATCGGTGCGTATCGCGACAACGAGGTGGATGCCGCCCATCCGCTGACAGCCCGGCTTGAAGCGATCCGCAGCGCGGGCGCGAAGATCGGGGAAATCCGGCTCGCGCCGCTGACCGGTGCGCATGTCGGGCATCTGATCGCGGACGCGCTGCACTGTGCGCCTGAAAAACTTGCGCCCCTGGCGCGCCTCGTGACCGACAGGACGGGGGGCAATCCGTTCTTCGTGATCCAGTTCCTGCACGCGCTGGCCGAAGGCGATCTGCTGGCGTTCGATCACGATGCGCGGCAGTGGCGCTGGGATACCGAACGCATCCAGGCCAGCGGTTACACCGACAACGTCGTGGACCTGATGGCCGGCAAGCTGACGCGCCTGCCGCCCGCGACACAGCACGCGCTTCAGCAGCTTGCCTGTCTCGGGAACACCGCGGACCTCGCGACGCTGTCGGCCGTGCTCGGCATGCCGGAGGCGGGGATTCACGCCGTGGTCTGGGAGGCGGTTCGCCAGGAACTCGTCGTGCGGCTCGAAGGCGCCTACGCGTTCGTTCACGACCGGGTTCATCAGGCCGCCTATTCCCTGATTCCTGAATCTTCGCGCGCCGACGCGCATCTGCGGATCGGCCGCCTGCTCATCGCGCAGACCCCGGCGGAAAAACGCGAGGAAGCGATCTTCGAAATCGTCGGGCAGCTCAATCGCGGCGCCGCGCTGATCACCGAACGGGACGAACGCGAGCAACTGGCCGCGCTCAATCTGCTCGCCGGTCAGCGCGCCAGGGCGTCGACGGCCCACGCCTCGGCGCTCGCCTATTTCACCTCCGGCGCAGAGCTGTTGAGCGACGATTGCTGGCAGCGTCGGCATGACCTGCTCTTCGCGCTGGCCCTGAACCGGGCCGAATGCGAATTCCTGACGGGACAACTGCTCGCCGCCGAGACGCGACTTGCGGCGCTATCGAGGCGTGCCACGACCACGCTCGAACGCGCTCAGGTCACATGCTGGCAGATGGATGCGTACCTGATTCTCGACCAGAGCGAAAACGCGATCGCCGTTGGCCTCGCCTTCCTTCGGCATGTGGGCATCGAGTGGTCACCCCACCCGGATGACGCGACGGTGCGCCGCGAATACGAGCGCATCTGGTCACTGCTTGGCGACCGGAGCATCGACGAACTCATCGATCTGCCGCCGATGGGGAATCCCATCGCGCTGGCAACCGTCGAGGTTCTGACCAAGCTCTTCGGGCCGGCCTTGTTCACCGATGGGAACCTCAATTGCCTGACGATCTGCAAGGCAATCAGTCTCAGCCTCGAGCAAGGCAATGCCGATGCATCGTGCGTGGCCTATGCCCAATTCCCCTGGTTCGCCGGACGGCTTTTCGGCGACTACCAGCCCGGATTCGAATTCGGCCGGCTCGGCTGCAAGCTCGTAGAACGACGCGGCCTCGTCCGCTTCGAAGCCCGCACGCACCTCGCGTTCTTTGTTTATGTCGCCCGCTGGGTGCAACCTGCGCGGCAAAGTTGCGGTGACCACTTCCGCCAAATTTTCGACGCTTTGGACCGCACCGGCGATCTTCCATTCGGCGCGTTCGCGTCCAGCCACCTGGTCTCGAACCTGCTTTTCATCGGCGAGCCACTGGTTGAGGTGCAACGAGAGGGTGAAACCGGCCTGGCGTATGCCACAAAATTGCAATTCGCGCTGGCGATTCACTTTATCGAAGACCAGCTTGCGGTCATCCGGACGCTGCGCGGCTTGACGCCGGTATTCGGCTGCCTCGACGACGCGCAGTTCAACGAAGCTCGCACCGAACAGCA
>NZ_JBKGUA010000180.1:0-2190 GCF_046543485.1 Paraburkholderia sp. EG304
AGCGCGTCGCCCTCGTCAGCGATCGTCAGCCAGATAGGCGATCTTGAAGAGAAAGGTTTCGCCGTCGCGTTATTGACGCTGTCGGTGCGAGACTGGCTTTGCGGGGCGTACCCCCCGTTGTCGCCACAACACGCGCCGAGCAGTACAGTGATGAGAGCTGTCCCCAAAAAGTTGCGCCAACGCTCAGGTTCGATGAGCGAGCTTCCGGGTTCCAATTCCATGATGCAATGAACTCCACGACCAGGGTCTGTTTACATTCGATGTAAATGTGAGTACATCTTGTCTTTTGCGCGAGCAGGCCAAGATGGTTGGAACGTTACTGAGCGATGATGTATGGGCACGAATCGGAGTTAAAGTCAAATCTGGTGTATGCGGTCTCGGCGTAATCAGGCGGCTAGCGATTGCTGAGCCGGTGTGCTGTCGGTCACCGGTTCTCCATCCTTGAACGTCATCCCGTCAAGCATCGAAGTGAGCTTTTCCGGGGCGCGGATGCGCCGCCACGATTCTTCGGCCGACTCGATCAGCTTGAACGCCAGCCCGAGGAACGTCGCGCGCGATACACAGTTGCGCGTGCGTTTCGTGCGATGGCGCACCGTCGCAAAGGTCGATTCAATCGGGTTCGTGGTGCGCAGATGCTGCCAGTGTTCAGCCGGGAAATCGTAAAACGCGAGCAGCTCGTCACGATCTTCCGTCAGCTTTTCGGCGACCTTCGGGTACTTTGCCGAGTACGCGTCGACGAAGTGATTGAATGCGGCCAGTGCATCAGCGCGCGTGGCCGCCATCCAGATGTCCTGCATCGCCTTCTTGCCTCGAGCCTGCTGCGATTTCGGCAGCGCATTGAGCACGTTACCCATCTTGTGAAACCAGCAGCGCTGATGCTTCGTCTGCGGGAACACTTCCTCCGTCGCGGCCCAGAATCCCATCGCGCCATCGCCGCAGGCCAGCAGTGGCCCCGACGGCAGGCCGCGCTTCTTCAGATCGAGCAGCAGTTCGCTCCACGATGCCTTCGATTCCCGGTAGCCGTCACCGATGGCCACACGTTCCTTCGTCCCGTCCGGTTTGACGCCAATGATCACCAGCAGGCACTGGCCGTCGGAATCGTCGCTGCGCACACCGGTGTGAATGCCGTCGGCCCACCAGTAGACCCAGCGCGCCGACGACAGCTCACGCCGATTCCACTGCTCATGCTCATCGGCCCATTGGGCCTTCAGCCGGCTCACGACGTTCGGCGACATGCCGCTGACCTGGCCGCCCAGCATGATGCCCATAGCTTCGCTCATGTCGCCCGTCGAGATGCCTCGCAGGTACAGCCACGGCAGCGCTGCCGACACGCGCGCGGACTTGCGCACGTACGGCGGCACGATCGTCGAATTGAACCGGATGCCCGAGCCCGAACGATCCCGCACCTTCGGCACCTGAACCGTCACCGGACCGATCGCTGTGACGACCTCGCGCTCGGGCAGGTAGCCGTTGCGCACCACGGCACGCCGGCCGTCGATCGACTTCACGTTGCTGTACTGTTCGAGCATGGTCGCCAGTTCCACCTCGACTGCCTGCTGAATGATCTGCCGCGCGCCTTGCTGGATCAGCTCATCTAGCACGCTTTTCGTTTGCGCTTTACTGCTGTTCGCTTCTTGCGTAATCTTCTTCATGGTGGTCGGGTCCGGCCTTCTCGGGTTCGCTGGTTGTGCCTTTGACAAGCAACATTCTCGCTAGACCGCCACCGCCTTCTCAAATTCCCGCCGCTCCCGCTGTACACCAGATTCGACAATAGCTCACGAATCGAATCCGTCTTGCCCGGCAGGGAAGGCGATCCGGGGCGAACGGCGACCGACAATCGTCGGTTTGTTGAAGCTGTCCTCTGGATCGGCCGGACGGCTCCCCGTGGCGCGATTTGCCGAAGGCGTTCGGCAGATGGCATCGGTGTACGTGCGTTTCTCCCGGTGGCGTCGCAAGGGTGTGTGGGAAACCGTGATCCACGCTGTGGCCGACGAAACCGAGATCAAGCATGTGTTGATCGATTCGACCATCGTGCGCGCGCACCAGCATTCGTCCGGAGCTCGAAAAAAACGGTCCGCAAGCGCTCGGTCGCTCGCGAGATGGATTGACCACCAAGTTGCACCTGGCTGTCGATGACGCCGGACGCCCCCTGCGGTTGATTGCCACCGAGGGACAAGTTTCCGATATTAC
>NZ_JBKGUA010000181.1:0-2165 GCF_046543485.1 Paraburkholderia sp. EG304
GCGATGCTTCGAGCCGCCTGCAGACGGTTGCAGGTAGTGACGGTTCGTTGACTGTGCCCCATTGTGTCTTTACGGGCCGTAACTTGTCCGCTGACGTGGATGCCAACGCGGGCGCAATCACGAGAAGTGACCCTATTGCGATGCGCGCGAGCCTTTTGCCGGCAAGTCCACGCAGGACGATCCCGGATGTTGGCATTGTGTTCTCCTTAGGGTCCTGTTGCAGCGCTTCTGTAACAGGATGTACAGTTCAGTCCCGTCCTCATCGACTGCACGCCATAGCAGGTGAGGTTTACCGCGCAGCTCCTGCATCAGCCCATCCCGATGCCAGGTCGAGCTCGGCGCGCCGGGTCTTTCCCTGCGATTCGTGAGGTATGCAGCCCTGTTTATTCTTCAATTCAGTCCGCCCTTGTTGGTTGGCCAGGGGCGTATGCAATAGCTGAGCCAACGTCACGATATGCGCATCCATTCTGACAAGAAGGGCATTATGACGAAGAAAATGGCTGCACCGGTTAGCCAGGATCCCTGAGGCGTTTTAGCAATCGCTTAGAGACGGAATCAAAAAGACACCGCTGGGGGCTGTTAACCTTTTCGGCAAGCTGTAATGGGATGGTCACCCCCACCTCGCAGCCGGTAATTTCCTTCGGAGGCCACTGTCATGCAGAACGTCACGTTGGTAGGAATTGATCTGGGCAAGCATTCTTTCCATCTGCATGGCCAGGACAAGGCCGGCAAGGCAGTGTTTCGCAGGAAGGTTTCACGCAAGCAGCTCGTCGAGTTCTTCGCAACGTTCGACGCCTGCACGGTCGTGATGGAAGCCTGTGCCGGTGCGCATTGGCTGGCACGTAAGCTCGGCGAGTACGGACACTGCGTCAAGCTGATCTCGCCACAATTCGTGCGTCCATTCGTGAAGAGCAACAAGAACGACTTCGTCGATGCTGAGGCGATCTGCGAGGCTGCATCACGGCCTTCGATGCGGTTCGTCACGCCGAAGAACGAGTCGCAGCAGATCCTGTCGGCGCTGCACCGGGTCCGCCAGGCCCTGGTTCGGGATCGAGTACGCACGACAAATCAGATGCATGGATTCCTGCTCGAATTTGGCATCAGCTTGCCCGTAGGCCATGGCGTCGTGAAGCGCCTTCCTGTCGTACTGGCCGAACACCAGTTACCGCCACGACTTATCGCGATCCTTGAGCGATTGCACGACCATTTCAAGTACCTTACCACGCAGATCAGCGATATCAAGAAGGAACTTGAACGGCAGCTTGCCGAGGACGCCCTTGGACAGCGCCTCCTTACGATTCCCGGCGTCGGATCCATCACCGCAAGTCTGCTCGCCTCAGAACTCGGCGATGGCAAGCAGTATCGATGCAGTCGTGATTTCGCCGCTGCAGTGGGGCTCGTACCAAGGCAATATAGTACGGGTGGCAAATCGAACCTGCTCGGAATCTCCAAGAGAGGCGACAAGAACATTCGCCACCTGCTAGTCCAGTGCGCGCGGGCGTTCATGCTTCACCTGGATAAGCAGACCGGTTGCATGGCTGATTGGGTCCGCGCAATGTTGACGCGACGACATTCGAATGTCGTCGCCTGCGCACTCGCTAACAAGCTTGCGCGAATTGCGTGGGCTATCTCGAGCCGCAACACCGTATTTGAGCGGAGGACGGCTGTTACCGTCGCCTGACGGGCGCTACCACGCTCCGTATAAACAAACTTAACCCACCTGGTTTTGCGACCGCTGATTATCGATGACGTGAACGGTACACCGGCCTGGCGGACACGCTGAAAGGTTAACGAGCTCTTGAAGCTGCCCCTGTTATCAGCACTGCCAGGCGCGATTCTCATCGTGGCGCGCGGAGTCATCCCCACAACGACGCCGGATAGATTTGCGCTAACCATCACCAATCGAGATCTGTGTTGCAAAAATGGGGGTGACCATAGATTAACCTTGACCATCTGAACAACTGGAACCAAGGATGGGCGCGCCGATTGTTGAGGACGAACTGTGGGCACTGATCGAGCCATTGCTGCCGACGCCAAAACTGCGTATTTCGGATGAACGTGACCGGCCGTTTCGGGATCGTGACCGGGGATTTCGGCAACGTGACCGGTCATTTCGGGAACGTGACCGAGCGGACCGGACGGCAGGATTGGCGTTGCGCATGACA
>NZ_JBKGUA010000182.1:0-2051 GCF_046543485.1 Paraburkholderia sp. EG304
TGGCTCCAATACGCCGATCATCGAGTGGCCCGATTGCGCCGATCATGCACTGGCTCGATTGCGGCGATCATCCGGTGGCTCGATTACGCCGATCCCGGAATGGCTCGAATATGCCGGTCAGTGACACAAGCATCTCAGTTGCGGTCTCGCATAGCATGCGCGACCCATTTCACAGATGCATGAAACCCCCGCCCCGCATTCGTCGTCTTATCGAGCTTGCCGCCGGAGTGGCAACGACAATAGTTGCGCTGGCCGCTCCACACGGCGCACGTCATCATGTCGTGGCTTCATTTATCTTAGGGCGCCGTGCCGACGGCACGGGCCTTCGGTTACTGTCACGTCGCGACGGCAGTGCACTTTGAGTGCAGTGCATGCTATGCCTTCGACCACCTCTTGAGTCTGTATTGAGAAAGTCATTTGTGACGCGAATGCGTCTTATCCAAACAATTGATTTTTGCGATTTCAGAAAATGGCGGATAGTGATGATGCTGCTGCGGCACAGTCACCGTGTTGGGGCGCCCTCAATAGACACCTTGCACGATCTTGTGGCGTGCAATGCCCATCGCCACGGATATCGATTGGCACTCCGAGTTACTACATTGGTGTACTTCTTAAGTCACGTAACTGCATGACACCCATGAAGAAGCCGGCCATTTTGACAACCAGCTTTTCGACCCGAGATCTCCGAATTCGATCTGTTCACCGGAGCAAACAATGAATGCTGTCGATATCCACCAGATGGTCCAGTTCGCCGTCCAATCGTTCAAATTGCTTGCGATTTTTGCCACGTTATGTGCAGCTCTTGAGATCGCGTTTCCGGCTTATCGATACAGCTTCGCATCGTACCTTCGCGGCGCACGGAACTGGGCGATTCGGATTGGATGCGGCGCGCTAATCTGGCACTTGTACGCTGTGGGCTTGCAATGGTTAGGCGTCAAGCCGCTCCTGACGGTCAATCTTTCAACAGTGCTTCACTCTGACAACGCAGTTATCAAGACGGCTTTCGCCATCCTTTCAGGCGTTGTGGTCGCAATTGCCGGTGACTTCTTTTACTACTGGATGCACCGTGCACAGCACGCCGTGCCATTCCTCTGGCGCTTGCACGCTACACATCACTCGATTCGCGAACTGACGGCATGGAATTGCAATCATCACATTTCCGAGCCGGTTATCTACGCCTTGTTTGTAGCATTACCGCTCGCGCTGATCCACTTCGAGTCTGGCGTGGTGCCGGCTGCTGCCATGACCCTCATTACCTTTCAGGCGCATCTGTCGCACTCCAGCACGCGCATCAACCTTGGGCCTCTGCGATATATCATCGGAGACGGTCAGTTCCACCGAATTCATCACTCAACTCAGCCGCATCATCGGCACCGAAACTACGGGTTCTTTACGACCATCTGGGACACTATCTTCAGCACGGCACACTGGCCGAAACGGGACGAATGGCCCGAAGTGGGCCTTCGCAATCAACCCGAGCCCCTCACCGTGCGCGACTACTTTATGTTTCCGTTTGGACAAAATCGCTGGTCCAAAGCCAAATCTGACAGCATAACGCAGGAGAGTTGACGATGATTGGTCGGGGCATTCGCTTGAATTGAGCGGCACTGGTAGACAAAACATTTGCCAATACAACGTCGCCTGAAACCATCGACGGTGAAGGCGAATCGCGGGCCGTCGAACTATAGCGGTAACGCTGAGATCGGTATCACTTGGCCGTCTCGCGCGGCGCCAACGGCGCAAGATTTTATGCTCGTGTTCAAGGACGTTCGGTGTACATGCGCTCTCTCGGCAGCGCTATGGAGATACCTGACATGAGCGCCCACTGGCGAGAGCCCCCCAGTCTAAGAGTACGTCGCCCCACACACGGTTTCTCTCTCGATCGGAAGGTTGCCCAAGCCGCTGACCTTCACCGATGCCGACCTGAGCTTCCCTCGGTTTTTCGCCTTCCAGAGGTCCGGGGTTATGCAGCCGTATCCTTTGTCCGCTGAGCCGCAAGCCAGTCTTGCATGAACTGAGTTGGCGACGTGAAGCCGAGCGATGAATGACGA
>NZ_JBKGUA010000183.1:0-2005 GCF_046543485.1 Paraburkholderia sp. EG304
CGAGGCTGTGTGGAAACGCGAAATGCAGGTTCGACGTGCGACGAATCTGCAGCAGAGAGTATAGAGCCGCATTGCGCTCTCGCAATCAATCAGTCGAGTGGAGAGCGCTGGGTGGCACCGTTGCCTCACTACTAGCGGCTTCTCGGTCTGTGTTGGGAACCTCGGTGCATCACGCACCCACCAGCCGCATTGCTCTCATCGTTCGCGAGAATCCCAATATGGCTATCACGCGCTTGAGGTTGTAGGCCAGTACATGCAGGCTCATCTCCGTGCTTACATTGTGCAGTCTGCGAGTCAGGAAGTGTGTGTAGCCCATCCAGTGCTTGAACGTTCCGAAGACGTGTTCAACGGTGCGTCTTCGCACCATCATCGCCTCCGGCATCCGGTCCAGTCTCCGCTGGGCGGCTTCCAGTACAGACTCATGTTCCCATCGTGTGATTCGTCGATAATCGCTTGGGGTGCATTGTGATTTGATCGCGCAACGAGGACAGGCACTGCTCCAGTATCGATGCAGTTGCATGCCATGCTCCTCACGGGTGAAGCGATGAATCGCGCGTTGTCCAGCCGGACACAGGTATTCGTCATCCCGGGCAATGTAGATGAAGTTTGCTCTGTCGAAGCGGCCATGGGCTCTTGCGCCTGACGTCAGGTTCTTCGGCAGAATGGCTGCAATGCCCGCATCCGTGCATGCTTTTATCTGCGGACCGCTGTAATACCCGCGGTCAGCGATAGCCTTCAGTCTCTTCTTGCCCATGGCATCGCGGGCAGCTTGGGCCATTGGACTGAGCTGTGCCCGGTCATGACCGGAGTTCGTTACCTCGTGCGCAACGATGAGGTGGTGCCGGGCGTCTACAGCCACCTGCACGTTGTAGCCCACCATGCCCGAGCCTCTGCCGCTCGTCGCCATGGAGCGCGCGTCAGGGTCGGTCAGCGAGAGCTGACCATCAGGCTGCGTCTTGAGTTCTTCCTTGATCTGCTCAAGGCGACGCATTTGCCCTCGCAATTGCACGATCTTCTCTTGCAGCCGGGTTGTCTTGGCTTCCAGCTCTGCCGGTCGTGTGCGGTCAGCAGTTTCCAACGCACTCAGATAGCGCTGGATGCTTTCCTCAATCTGTTGCTGCCGTTTGTCGATCTTGCCATTCGTGAAGTTACGGTCGCGGGTGTTGGATGCCTTGAACTTGCTCCCGTCAATAGCAACCAGTGCTTGTGAGAACAGCTTCAGATCACGGCACAGAACAACAAACCGGCGACAGACGTTGCGAATGCCTGTTCCATTGTCCCGCCGAAAGTCGGCTATCGTCTTGAAGTCCGGTGCCAGGCGACCCGTGAGCCACATCAACTCGACATTGCGTTGGCATTCCCGCTCCAGCCGACGACTCGATTGAATCCGGTTGAGGTAGCCGTAGATGTATATCTTCAACAGCACTGCCGGATGGTAGGAGGGGCGACCTGTCGTTGATGGTGTCACGCCATCGAAGCCCATCGATTCCAGTTCGAGCTCTTCGACAAAGGCCTCGATGATCCTCACTGGGTTATCCTCGGCAACGAAGTCATCCAGGCATTCGGGCAACAGCGTTACCTGCTTGCGGTCTTCGCCTTCTATGAATCGCTTCATCCGGTCACCCACGCTGAATGAGTCAATTCAGTCTAGGCCATCTGATGCGAGAATGTTGAATCGAGAACTTACGGCGAGAAGGTAGTGAACCTGCATGTGATCTATACACGAGACAACCGGATCCTGCTGTCACGAAAGCAATACGTATCGTGGCAAGAAATTCAGGAGGACATCGAAGACTACATGGCTTCACTGGGGCCTTGGCTACCCGAACAAACCATTGAATACTTGCAGGAAGAGCATCCGGGGCTGTCACCGGACGCGGCCGAGCAGGTATGCGCGTTCCTTTCAATGAGTGAAACAACCATCACCCTTCGTTTCAAGCCCAGCGGCACCGATGACTAGCGAGTTACTCGATGGACAAGAGTAACGTGTTTTCACACAGCCTCG
>NZ_JBKGUA010000184.1:0-2003 GCF_046543485.1 Paraburkholderia sp. EG304
GTTTCAACCCGAACAAGCTGCTGCTGGACCCGTACGCCAAGCAGATCGTCGGCCAGTTGAAGTGGGCGCCCGCGCTGTTCGGATACACGATCGGGCACAAGGACAAGGACCTCAGCTTCGATAAACGCGACAGCGCGCCGTACATGCCGCGCTGTGCGGTGGTCGACCCGGCGTTCACCTGGGGACGCGATACCGCCCCGGCCACCCCCTGGGATGACACGGTCATCTACGAAGCGCACCTGCGCGGCCTGTCGATGCTGCACCCCCAGGTACCCGAGCAGGCGCGCGGCTCGTTCTCGGCGCTGAAGCAGGACGCGCTGCTGGATCACCTGCGCCAGCTCGGCGTGACCGCGCTGGAGCTGCTGCCGATCCACGCGCATGTCGATGACCAGCACCTGCTCGAACGCGGCCTGCGCAATTACTGGGGCTACAACACGCTGGCGTTCTTCGCACCCGAGCCACGTTTCATGTCCACCTCCACCATCGCCGAGTTCAAGCAGATGGTGGCCGGCGTGCACGATGCCGGGCTGGAGGTGATCCTGGACGTGGTCTACAACCACACCGCCGAGGGCAATGAACTCGGTCCGACGCTGTCGTTCAAGGGCATCGACAACGCCAGCTACTATCGCCTCGCCGATGATCCGCGCTATTACATCAACGATACCGGCACCGGCAACACCTTCGATCTGACCAATGCCGGTGCGCTGCGGATGGTGATGGACTCGCTGCGCTACTGGGTGCAGGACATGCACGTGGATGGCTTCCGCTTCGATCTGGCGACCATCCTCGGGCGCGAGCGTGCGGGCTTCGATCCGTCCGGCAGCTTCATGGATGCGGTGCGGCAGGACCCGGTGCTGAGCCAGGTCAAGCTGATCGCCGAGCCATGGGACATCGGGCCGGGCGGCTACCAATTGGGGCAGTTCGCACCCGGCTGGGCCGAGTGGAACGACCGTTTCCGTGACAACGTGCGGGCACTCTGGCGCGGCGATGGGGGCCAGCTGGCCGAGTTCGCCACGCGCCTGATGGGCTCGGCGGATCTGTTCAACCACAAGGGACGGCGCCCGGCGGCGTCGGTGAATTTCGTCACCGCGCACGATGGCTTCACCCTCAACGACCTGGTCAGCTACAACGACAAGCACAATGAGGCCAACGGCGAGGACGGGCGGGACGGCAGCGACCACAACATCTCCTTCAACCATGGCGCTGAAGGACCCACCGACGACGAGGGCATCAACACGATACGGGCACGGCAGATGCGCAACATGCTCGCCAGCCTGTTGCTGGCGCAGGGCACGCCCATGCTGTTGGCCGGCGATGAGTTCGCGCGCAGCCAGGGCGGCAACAACAATGCCTACTGCCAGGACAATCCATTGACGTGGATCGACTGGCAGCAGGCCGCCAGCCCGGCAGGGCGCCAGCAATCGCTGTTCGTGCGTCGGCTGCTGTCGCTGCGTCGTCGCTATCCGCAGCTGCGGCGTGGCCGTTTCCTGGACGCCCGCGACGAGCAGGGCGAAGGTTATGACGTGCGTTGGCTGCGTACGGATGGCCAGCCGATGGAAGATGGCGACTGGCACGATGGCGAAGCCCGCAGCCTCGCACTGCACCTGGGTGCTGCACGCCAGGAAGACGCGCCACGCGGCCCGGAACATGCGCACCTGCTGCTGATGTTCAACGCCTCGCACCAGCCGCAGGCCTTCGTGCCGCCGTTGATCGACGACGAGCATTGGCGCTTGTTGATCAGCACCATCGACGGTGCACCGCTGCAGGCGGATGCGGAGGGTCACTGGCAGTTGCCGGACCGCGCGATCGTGGTGATCAGCAGCCGCCGCAACCGGCATTCCGACACCGACGCGTGATCCCCCGGCGTTCGCTCCTGGCCGGTGACGCCGGCGGGAGGGCCTGCGTCACCGGCCGTGGTCCAGCTCGCATCGGACCACGTCGGCCACCCAGTCCATGAATGCCGCCACCCGTCTCGGCAGGTGGCGGCGTTGGGCGTAGAGCAG
>NZ_JBKGUA010000185.1:0-1964 GCF_046543485.1 Paraburkholderia sp. EG304
ACCCGCACCTTCGTCAGCTTCCATCGCCAGCGTCTGCTGCTTCATCCTGTTCTGCCTTCCTTATCCACTCCGCTCTATAACGCTCCGAGTAGCTATGCGGTGGACTTGATCAGCAATGCCTTAAATTATGAGGTAGTCTTCTGCCTATGTTTAAGCCCAGTCACAACGTGGAACCTGTCGAAGTTCTGACCCAGCCGGAGCAGCGCCGCCGGCGTTCTGTCGAAGAGGAGCTCGCGATAGTGCGCGAGACTTTTGAGCCCGGAGCCACGGTTTCGGGAGTTGTCCGTCGCCACCAAGTGAATGCCAATCAGGTCTTTGCCTGGCGCAAGCTCTATCAGGACGGAAGCCTGTCGGCTGTCAGCGCCGGTGAACAGGTGGTGCCGGCCTCGGACCTGGCCGAGGCGATGAAGCAGATTCGCGAACTTCAGCGGCTGCTGGGCAAGAAAACAATGGAAGTGGAAATTCTCCGTGAAGCAGTGGAGTACGGTCGAGCAAAAAAATTGATTGCGCGCTCACCATTGCCGCCGGGGGACGACCGATGAAGACGGTCTGTGAAGTCCTGGGTGTGTCGCGCTCGAATCTCGCGGTCAAATCGAAGCGCCCCGCTGAATGGGTCGACCGGCGCAAGACGCCCGTTCTGGATGACGTGCCGCTCGTCACCGAACTTCAAGAGCTGGTCGCCGACCTGCCCACCTACGGCTACCGGCACGCATGGGCGCTGCTGAGGCGAAACCGGAATGCGCTGGGCCAACCGCGTGTCAATGTAAAGCGGGTGTATCGCGTCATGCGTAGCCACGGCCTGCTGCTCGAACGCCGACCGCGTCGACGGCAAGGTCGCGGTAGACAGCAGCAACGCCCGCTGGTGTTCGGACGGTTTCGAATTCCGCTGCGACGACGGTACCCCCTTACGCGTCATCTTTGCACTGGACTGCTGCGACCGGGAAGCCATGAGCTGGGCTGCGACGACGGGCGGCTACACCGGCGACGTGGTGCGCGACGTGATGCTTCAGGCTGTCGAGAACCGTTTCGCCGGTGCGTTGAAGGCTGAGAGCGAAATCGAGTGGCTGAGCGACAACGGTTCCTGCTACATTGCCGACGAGACGCTGACGTTCTCGCAGAAAATCGGTTTGAAGCCCGTCACGACACCTGTGCGAAGTCCGCAGAGCAAGGAGTCGGCTTCACATTGCACCTTGTCCGGTAGCTTGAGCGGTTATAAAGGTTGGTTGTGTTGCGTTGCGTCCGCCTGTGCCCCTCACAAGCACGACGTCGCCGAGGGGTTCGTACAGGCACCGATGATCGTGCCCGTAAATCTGGCGCCTTAGAAGCCCTTGCCGTCCCCATTGATGAACGGTTGTCTGGCTGACTTCGAGCTGCGCAGCGAGTTCTGCACCGGTAAGCAGGCCGCGCGAGCGCAGTCGCTCAAATCGGCTCGGAAGCCTGTATGTCGTCCGAACCAATGCGACCTTCCTCGCAGTAAATGCCTGATGTTGCCAGTTCGTATGCCCGAGTTCATTGAGTCGCGCAGCGACCTCCTGATCGGTACAGGTCTCTAGAAGCTCATCGATGACCGACACGACAGCCGGTTGTGTCTTGCGAACAAGTGCAATCGGTTTGGGTTTGTCGACTTCGAGTGAAGTCGTGCGGCCTCCCCGGAAACGCACGTGAATCGAGATCCTCTCCGCCTTTACCAGAGTAACGTCTTCAATCAGGAGTCCGAGCATACGTTTGCGTTCGACGGATTCAACACGGCTGTCGTTCCATATGTTGGCGAAGTCATCCGCTAGGGCGCGGATACGAGTGCGAGCCTCATCGCCGAGTAGTTTCTGGTCTGACTGTCAGAGGTGGCGCCGGAATTTCGGACAAGGTCGGTAAGTGGAACGGTCGGGGCCTGAGCTGGTCATAGGGACCAGCAAAAGGAACCCAAATATGGCAAAAAGAAGCCGCCGGTCGCATAGCCCGGCATT
>NZ_JBKGUA010000186.1:0-1932 GCF_046543485.1 Paraburkholderia sp. EG304
CCGTGCTGGAAATCGCCGGGTGTCGCCCTCGTGCACACCATGCGGCTCTGGCAGCAATGCTAACCCGCGTCTGGTTTCTCACGGCGGGCCAGCCACCACATCACGGAAAGTCATACTGCCTAAACCGTCTCCTTTCCGACACAACAAATACCACGGCTTGTTCGCCGTAGCATTAGCGGAGCTCAACGGCACGAGCGACATTGACGCCAAGTGAGACACGCAGATGCGAGGATTCTTGATGGGTGTCAACCTGTCATCACGCAAGACTTGCGCGACATCATTTCGATGCGACAAGAATAAAACGCAAGCAAGGCGATATCCGAGAATAGGCGCAGTAGAGCATCCCCGCGAAGGCGACGCCTTTTGCATAGTGCAGTCTTGGTGCAATGCGCAAGGGTCGGGCTACCATAGTTCTCGATTCGTGCTGTTTCGACTCAGGGGCAGCCACGAGCTGTGAGACGGGTAGACGCTGCTGCGGATGAAATCTCGCCGCCCAGTAAAGACGCGGACCGGTTCGAAGCCTAACCCGGCCCACAACGGCTTACTCATAACGGCATTTGTCCTGTCAACCTCTCTACTGTTACAGGTCGGCCAATGGATGTCGATGACGAGGTCGGCATGGCTCAATCGGTAGATTATTCATATGAGCCGCGATAAAAACCTAAGAACTTCAAAAATCAGTGCAGAAAACGTTTCTGGGAAACTGCCATCAGGGATGCTTCCTTCGGATACGCGGCCGCCGCCTAGCCATCGAGAACAGACCGTACGGGCAATCGTAGCGTTTAACCAACTGGCGAAACGTCACAGACGGATCCATTGCGCGGCGGCACCCAGCGCTTCCGAGCTGTCCGGGTTCCCTCTCGTACTTCTTCGGGACTACATGCGTGCCTGCTTCGGTTTATTCGGGGATCGGGGGCCGGGGAGCACAAGTGCCGTCGATCCGTCCGTCGCTGGGCCGCTCAAACAGGCTTGCGAACAGGATGCCGATGCGGGCGTCACACTGGCCCAGCTGATTTACGCGATGATAAAAGGTAAAGATGCATTTGTGGGGGATGGTCAGTTTGATGACAAGGGCCTTGTGGCCTACTTGCGATCTCACCTGGAAGCTCACGAGATGTCGGCAGTAATTGCTGCAGTGACACTGCTATAACAAGCGTGCAACCGGGCCAGCGTTGAAGCTATGTGCCGACGAACCTGACTCCGCGCGCCTTGCAGTACTGTGCGGAGACGAGATTCTCACGGTTGACCTGCTGCGCTTGGGTACCAGTGAAACAGTTCAGGGCGTCGGGGCCGCAGAGGAGACTCAGAATGGCGGTATGGAAGCGAGTGTAATCTCAGATCAGGAATACGTCGAAGCGCTTCGCGTCATGGACAGCTCAGGTCGTGGTGAGACCATCATCAATGCTTTGGAGAGGAACATCCTCGGCGAATTGTCTGAGGAAGAGGACTTTCTCGAGGTAGGGGTTGGTACTGGCATCGTTACAAACGCAATCTCGAAGAACTTTAAGCGTACATCGATCGTGGAGATCAATCCCGATCTGATGACGCATATTAATTTTCTGCCTGAGATGGTTTTTCACGAGTCGGTGATTAACGTGAAATTGCCCGTGGGCCGTTATGATCTTGTGCTTTGCTCTGACGTGTTCTATCGGTTCTCAATTGAGGAAATCACGCAGGCTGTGTTAAGGCTTAGGGCAGGTTTGAAACGTACCGGGGTGCTTGCGATTGTCATGACCGCGCCGCGAAACACGTATCATGAACTGTGCTCGTTCTTTGACATAAACTACAAAACAGTGGGCATATACTGTAGCGGCTAAGTTGTAATGTCCGCTTCTGGCCAAGTTCAAATGTCCGCTTTTGCGCCGCGTAAGCTGTCCTGCCGCCGGTTGTCCGGCACGGGGAGCTTCGATGGCAGTAATAGAACGGATAACG
>NZ_JBKGUA010000187.1:0-1907 GCF_046543485.1 Paraburkholderia sp. EG304
GGTGACCGGCATCGGTTCGGCTTTCACGTTGGCCAGAATCTCGACCAGCGTTCCCGAAGCCAGGGCCTGACGCACGCCCAGCAGCGGCACCTGGATGATGCCCAACCCTGCCAGCGCCGCAGCGGTGTAGCCCTCACCGCTGTTGACCGTCACCGCGCCGCCCATCGGCAGACGTTGATAGGTCTGGCCATCGTAGTACTCGAATCCGGGCGAACGCTGGCCCAGGGTGCCGACGTAATGCACCAGCGCGTGGCCGGCCAGGTCGGCCAGCGTGGTCGGCGTACCGCGGGCCGCGAGATAGGCAGGGCTGGCGCAGTTGACGATCGGCAGCTGTCCCAACGGACGGGCCACCAGCGTGTTGTCATCCAGTGTCCCGACCCGCAGCACGCAGTCGAACCCCTCACGGATCAGATCGACCCGGCGATCGGTGCCGCTCACTTCCATCTCCACCCCGGGATGCTGGGCCAGGAAGGCAGGCAACTGCGGTATCACCAGTTGCCGGGCCAGTCCGCTGGACATGTCCACGCGCAGGCGCCCCTTGAGCTGGGCTCTATCGGTGCGGAACATGCCCTGCAGGTCATCCATGTCATGCAGCAGATCGTGCGCCCGCGCCTGGAACTGGGCGCCGTCGGCGGTCAGCTGTACGCGGCGCGTGGTCCGGTGCAGCAGTTGCACGCCGACGTCAGCTTCCAGCCGCTGCACGGCGAGCGACACGCTGGCCTTGGGCAGGCCCAGGCTGTCGGCAGCGCCCGTGAACGAGCCGAGCTCGGCGACCCGAAGAAAGCACCGCAGGTGATCGAGGCGATCCATTGATTGTTCGTGATTCGTGGATAGTCAAATCAGCATCTGCCGATTTATCCGGCCGTGCAACACCAATAGGCTGCAACCCTTCCCCGAACGCAGGTGAACTGACATGAGCAACGCAAGCCGAATCGTCCTGGTCACCGGCGGCAGCCGTGGCCTGGGCCGCAACGCCGCCCTCGCGCTGGCGGCCGACGGCGCCGACATCGTGCTCACCTACCGCAGCCAGGCGCAGGCTGCGCAGGACGTGGTTGCCCGGATTGAAGCACTCGGTCGCCGGGCGGCCGCGCTACCCCTGGACGTCGCCGACAGCGGTGGCTTTGCTGCCTTCGCTGCCCAGGTCCGCACCGTGCTGGACGGGTGGGGCGAGACGCACCTGCAGGGGCTGCTCAACAACGCCGGCGAAGGGCTGCACGCGATGATTGCCGACACCACGGTCGCGCAGTTCGACGCGCTGGTCGCCGTGCATCTGAAGGGGCCGTACTTCTTGACCCAGGCGTTGTTGCCGCTGATTGCCGAAGGTGGCCGCATCCTCAACGTCTCCAGCGGACTGGCGCGCTTCTCGCTGCCGGGCAGCTCGGCCTACGCGATGATGAAGGGCGGCATCGAGGTGTTCACCCGCTACCTCGCGAAGGAGCTTGGCGCACGCGGCATCAGCGCCAACACCCTCGCGCCCGGCGCGATCGAAACCGACTTCGGTGGCGGCCGCGTGCGCGACGATGCGCAGGTCAACGCGATGGTGTCCTCGGTCACCGCGATGGGCCGGCCGGGCAAGCCCGATGACATCGGCCCGGTGGCGGTGGCGTTGTTGTCGCCGCAGACCGCGTGGGTCAACGCGCAGCGGGTGGAGGCCTCGGGCGGCATGTTTGTCTGAGGGTCCTGTGGCGGCGCTGCGACCGGCCGCGTCGCATGGCTGAGAATGATTCGCATCAATCGCCCTCACTGGCTATGATGCGGGTCCTTTCCGTTACGACCCCGAGCCCCACTTGAAGCCTGCGTCGCCGGTGACGTCCACGCCGAACGTGCCTTCGATGAGCCCGCGATTGTCCAGAACCAGCGTCCCAGAGGTGTTGCGCACGCCTGCGCCGGTGCTGGCGCGAAGCATG
>NZ_JBKGUA010000188.1:0-1877 GCF_046543485.1 Paraburkholderia sp. EG304
CATCGACTCGGTATAGCCGTCCGCTCCGCGCATCGCTTCAGTCTCAGTGTTGTCCGGTTCTTTGTTTCAACGTTTACCCCTCCCGCGCGGATGACGTGCGCGGGAGGTATTTCAACAGCCTGTTAGACGTCGATATGGATAATCGCGGCGTGCCGCGGCTTGCTCGCGACCGCGACCGGTTTCGAACGAATCATTGCTTCGACCTTGTCGCTGATTTGGATTCCACATTGCGCCAGATAGGCCTTGGGCTCCACCGAAATTGCAGAAGCGGACGGCGGATTCGCTTTTAACGATTTGGCTGCCAGTTGGGCCTTTTCGAGATCGACGATCACGTCATTGGTCATTTTTTCATTCCTCATGGTTTAGCCTGCGCTTTACCGGTTCGAGTTCGCAGGCGATCGAATGCGCGTACCGATGGAAAGACGCTGCGCGTGAAATTGAAACGCAGTATCGATTTTCACTCAGACATCGATATGAATGAGCACGGACTGCCGCAGCTTGCCACCGCCTCCAAACGGCTTACTACGAAGGGGGGCAGCGACTTTGTCGGTGATCTGGACGCCGTGCTGAGCCAGAAACGCCTTCGCTTGTTTTGCTTGCGCGGACTCAGACGAGGAATCGTTGCCTTGCATTCCATCGATGCTAATAGCCATATCATTACTCATTCTCATGTCCTCATGGTCGAATGAACATTTCCTGGTTGGGCGGCATTTGCACTTCCCATTGTGCAGAGTACTCCACACGTAGCGACCTTGCCGCCGACTGCGTGTCGCTAAATTAATCAACGTTTTAGCGCTCGCTCAGTGCGCACCCCGGAAGCCCTGGTGCCCGAAGCCCTGCACACGTTGGAACCCCTGCGGTCTCTGCACGCCGTGCAGTCCCTGACTACGCTGCCCTCCCCGAAAATCAGCGACAACTCTCATAGAAGCCACGTGCTGTCCGGTCATCAAGTGAATCTGCCAGACTTGATCTTCATTGAGGGGTAATACCACGCCCTGTTCACCCATTCGTCTGCTCCTGGAAGTCTAAGAAAACATTGAAACATCACGACGAACCGAAACACCCCCAGCCCCTTACATTGGCACGCGCAAAACGTCGTCCCACGTCCGTCTTATGGCACTGGAATTTGAGAGCAGAGCAACAATTCTCAAATCGAAAAACTGCATACTCGCATCCTCAACCTCCGGTGAGTTGGACGTCTGCAACTGACGAGCAATAGCCGCGCCAGACGGAAAGCGAGGTAATACGACTAATCGGTGGAATCGCCTGTCGCAAATGTCTCAACCTTGTCGTACATCGAACAATATTAAGCGACATCAACCTGCTGTTCACCGCCTGGTGGCGAAATGAGGCTCTGTCGAGGATTTGTCGCACTAACGCGATCGGAGTAAGATTGGTTTTCGATCGTGAATGACGAACGGCATGGGACGAAAACACCGCGCAAGGCTTTGCCGCCGGGCATCGGCAAGGTTCTCAAGCGACTGCACTATCCGCTGGACGATCCTGCTGTGCGTACGCTGGTATGTGGTTTATTCGTTTGGCCTGCGCAATCTCGAGGAATGATGGCCAAGATCTGGTGTCCATGGCTTGATGTCCAAGTTGCTTTAGCGACTCTTAATCGACTGGCGCGTGCACAACAGTTACAGATGGAGGCCCGCACCCTGAACTGCACCCCAAAAGTTGGACACGGATCCAACCTTTTGGGTGTTTTTCATGGCGAAGCACCATAAGCGGTTCAAACTGACGTTAATTAAGGCAATGCTGATTAAGTGCACCGCTTGTGCGCGTCAAGCGTTATAGAGCGCACAAGCTACGAGAAAGGCAAAAGACAATGAAGCAGCAGACGCTTGCGATGGCCGCGGATCAAGGTGCCGGGT
>NZ_JBKGUA010000189.1:0-1870 GCF_046543485.1 Paraburkholderia sp. EG304
ATACGGCCAGCACGGGCGGTGTGTCGATCAGCACGATGTCGTAGTCGCTCGTCTTCGCGAGGAACTGCTGCATGCGCTCGCTCACCAGCAGCTCGGCCGGGTTCTCCGGGATCGCGCCGCGCGCAACGAAGTCGAGGCCCGGGCGCACGTCACGCATGATCACCGCGTCGGACGTCACCTCCGACGACAGATAGTCCCCCAGGCCCGGCGTCGAGTCGAGGCCGAAGTACTGCTCCAGATGGCCTTTGCGCAGATCCGCGTCGATCAGCAACACCCGCTTGCCGGCTGCCGCGACGACCGCCGCCAGATTCGCCGAGAGAAACGACTTGCCCACCTGTTCCGTTGGCCCCGTCAGCAGCACGCGGTTGTCGCCCGACTCCGATTCGAGCATTGCAAAATGCAGCGCGGTTCTGAGCCGGCGCAGGCTTTCGATCGACGGATCGCGCGGAAACTCGCTCGCCAGCAGGAACTTCTCGTCCGCGGGCAGCTTCGGCGCCTTGCCGATGCGCGCGACTTTCGCCTGCGACAGCGGCACGGTCGCATACACGTTCAGGCCCGTCTGCTCCTCGATCTCCTGCGCGTCGGTCACGCCCCGATAGAGCGCCGTACGCGCGAACGCCGCACCCACACCCAGAATCAGGCCGCCCAACGCCGCATAGATAATCACCAGCAGTTTGTTCGGCTTGATCGGGTCTTTGGGCACCACCGGGTTATCGATCAGCCGCACCGTCCCCACCTTGCCCGCGCGAACCAGCTTCAGCTGTTGCATGTTGTTCAACATGCCAACATAAAGCTCGTTGTTCACGTTCATGTCACGCGTCAGGCGTACCGCATTCTGCTCCAGGTCCGGCAACGCCTGTTCCTGCTGCGACAGGCTGCCGATCCTGCTGCCCAGCATGCCGATCTGCTGATCGAGCGCCTGGATCGCCGGGTGACCCGGCGCGTAGATCGCGCTCATTTCCGCGCGCTTCTGCTTCAGTTCCAGCAGGCTGCGCTGCGTGGCCACGCTCTGATCCAGATAGGCCTTGCCCTGCTCACTCAGATTGAACACGCCCATGCGGTTGCGCATGTCGTTATAGCGCCCCTCGGCGCGCTCCAGGTCGCTCTTGAGCTGCGGCAGCTGGGCGCTCAGGAACTCGAGCGACTTCTCGGCTTCCGCCGCCTTGCGCTTCAGATTCTGGTCGACATACGCATTGCCGATTTCGGCAAGCGTGCTGGCCGTCAGCATCCGCTCGGAGCCCGTCAGCGACGCGCCGATGATGCCGCTGTCCTTGCCCTTCTGCGACACGGTCAGCCTGTTCTGCAGGTTTTCCACCGTCTTCTCGCGCGACTGCCGCTCCAGAATGAATTGCGTGCCCGGCCTGGCGTTCAGCGCATCGACCCGCAGCGTGATCGCGCCTTCAGGCAGTGTCGTGTCGAGCGTGGCGCCCACGCGGCCCTCGATCGGCTCGCTCAGATCCGACTGCTCCAGCCGGTAGCGCCCGTCCTCCAGAACGGTCAGCACGAACTTCTCGCCTTCGAATGCTTCCGGAACGTTGAAGCTGGACACCCTGACCGATTCGTTGCCCCACGCATATCCGCCAAATCCAAAGAGACCTGGCGAGGAAAGGTCTTTGGCCTGCCGCCCCAGCCACTCGCCGATCAACGGAAAGCGCTTCGGCCTGGCGCTGATATCGAGGTGCAGATCGTCGACGGCTTTGCCGACCACCATTCTCGACTGGATGATTTCCATCTCGGCCGTCGCCTCTGTCTTGACGTCGAACATGCTCGAGACGTCGCCCAGAGGACTCTTTGAATTGTTGGTCGGGATGCTGTCTTCCACCTGCACGAGAATATCGGCCTGGTACACCGATGGCGCGATAAACGCGTA
>NZ_JBKGUA010000190.1:0-1869 GCF_046543485.1 Paraburkholderia sp. EG304
CCTACGACCATAACAACGCGGGGGCCGCCGGGGCGGCCGCACAGCTCGGGGCGGCCGAATCCCAGGCCCGGGTTGCGCGCAATGCCAGCCAGTACACAGCGCTTGTTGCCGATGCCGACGGGGTGGTGATGTCCATCAACGCCGAGCCGGGTCAGGTCGTGGCGGCGGGGCAGGTGGTTGCCCGACTTGCCCGTGCGGGGAGCCGAGAGGCGGTCGTCCAACTGCCGGAGACGCTTCGTCCCCTGATCGGCTCGGTCGCCTTGGCGTCCTCGTTCGGGGGCAGCGGCAAGATCCCCGCGCGGTTGCGCGTGCTCTCTGAATCGGCAGACCCCGCAACCCGGACGTTTGAAGCCCGTTACACGTTGGAAGAGGGCAGCGCCGCACTGCCGCTGGGTTCAACGGTGGCGGTCGAGCTTGCGGGCTCGGCACCTGCCGGCGTCCCGGCTGGATTTGAGGTTCCGCTGGGGGCGTTGTTCGATCCCGGCACCGGAACCGGCGTATGGGTGATCGGGGGTGAGCCGCTCAAAGCCAGCTGGATGCCGGTCGCCGTCAAGCAGCTGGGCGACGATCAGGCCTTGGTCGAGGGCAGGTTGAAGGCCTCGGATCGCGTGGCGGCGCTTGGCGCACACCTGCTGCGGGAAGGGCAGGTGGTTCGTCTGGCTGACACGGCCAAGAGCACCGCTGCAGATGGGGCCCATCAGTGAGTGGGTTCAACCTGTCCGCGCTTGCGGTGCGCGAGCGCGCCATCACGGTCTTTCTGATCGTTCTGATTTCCGTTGCCGGCATCGTGTCGTTCTTCCAGCTCGGCCGCGCGGAGGACCCCGCGTTCACCGTCAAGGTCATGACCATCGTGACGGCCTGGCCAGGTGCCACGCCGACGGAAATGCAGGATCAGGTCGCCGAGAAGCTGGAAAAGCGCCTGCAGGAGCTGCGCTGGTATGACCGCAGCGAAACCTACACGCGGCCTGGCTTGTCCTTCACCACGCTGACGTTGCAGGACGGCACGCCCCCGTCGCAGGTGCAGGAGGAGTTCTACCAGGCGCGCAAGAAGATGGCCGACGAAGCGGCGAACCTGCCGGCAGGCGTGATCGGCCCGATGGTCAACGACGAATACGCGGATGTCACCTTCGCTCTGTTCGCACTGAAGGCGAAGGGTGAGCCGTTCCGGGTGCTTGCACGCGACGCCGAAACCCTGCGTCAGCGATTGCTGCACGTTCCTGGCGTGAAGAAGGTCAACATCATCGGTGAGCAGCCCGAGCGCATTTATGTGGAGCTTTCGCACGAACGCCTGTCGAACCTTGGCATCACACCACAGGAGGTGTTCGGGGCGCTCGACGGACAAAATGCCCTGACGCCCGCAGGCTCGGTCGAGGCCGTGGGCCCGCAGATCTTCATCCGCCTGGATGGGGCGCTGGACCAGCTGGAGAAGATCCGCGATACGCCGGTCGTTGCACAGGGCAAGACGCTGAAGCTGAGGGACATTGCGACCGTCAAGCGGGGCTATGAGGATCCGTCGACCTTCATGATCCGCAACGGCGGCGAGCCGGCGATGCTGCTTGGCATCGTCATGCGTGACGGCTGGAACGGCCTGGATCTCGGCGCCTCACTCGACGCGGAGGTCAAGAAAATCAATGACGGGCTTCCTGTCGGGATGACGCTGGACAAGGTCACCGATCAGGCGGTGAACATCAGTGCGTCGGTCGACGAGTTCATGATGAAGTTCTTCGCCGCGCTGCTGGTGGTGATGCTGGTTTGCTTTGTCAGCATGGGGTGGCGAGTGGGCATCGTGGTGGCCGCGGCCGTGCCGCTGACGCTGGCCGCGGTGTTCATGGTGATGGCCGCCACCGGCAAGAACTTCGACCGCATCAC
>NZ_JBKGUA010000191.1:0-1779 GCF_046543485.1 Paraburkholderia sp. EG304
CACGCGTGCCTGCACCTACGACCCTGTCGTGCAACGCTCCTACGCGGAATGCGCCGAGGGGTACGGTTTCCGGATTGATCCATGCCCGCCGGCCGATCCGGCCAAGAAGGGGATCGTAGAAGCCGGCGTCAAATACGTAAAAGGCAATTTCCTGCCGCTGCGCCAGTTCCGCGACTTCACGGATCTGAACGAGCAGGCTCGTCACTGGGCGATACACGAAGCCGGGCGCCGCATCCACGGCACAACGCGCAAAGTACCGCTCGAGTTGTTCGAGATCGAACGGCCACTGATGGGCGAATTGCCGGCCGTCGCGCCTGATCTGGGCACCTGGCACAAGGTATCGGTTCATCGGGACTGTCACGTCGCCCATCAGCGTGTGCTGTATTCCGTGCCGTTCGCGTTGGTCGGCAAGCGGTTGTGGCTGCGCGCGACGGACGCCTCGATCAGCATCTACGACGATTACCGGTTGGTCGCCTCGCATGTGCGTGGTCGTCGTCCCGGCGATCGGCTGACCGTGCGCGATCATCTGCCACCCGAGGCTCGCGCGTTTCTCGCTCACGACCGGCAGTGGTGCCTCGAACAAGCCACACGCGTGGGACCCGCCTGTGCGGAACTCATCGAGCTGCTGTTGGCCGATCACATCCTCGAACGTCTGCGTGCGGCGCAAGGTGTCATGCGTCTTCAGCATCCCTACGGCGCGGCGCGCCTGGAAGCCGCGTGTGCCCGCGCGCTCGCGCACGGTAGTCCCTTCTATCGCACCGTCAAGACCATCCTGGTCGGCGGTTTCGATCGACATCCACTCAGCGATTCTAGCGAGCACGTCCACGCCCCCAGCGCACGTTTCGCTCGCAACGCGCAGTCTCTGTTTGCCCCCGACGCCGACGTGCGTCATTGACCCAGGAGATGGCCATGCAACCCATGCCAGCCTTGACCCCACATCTGAAGCAACTGCGCCTGTCCGGCATCCTCGACTCGCTAGAGGCCCGCAATCGCCAAGCCATCGATGCGAAGCTCTCTTACGTCGACTTCCTGGCGCTGCTCATCGAAGACGAGGTTGCCCGGCGCGAGCAGAAGAAGTTTGCGTTACGCATGCGACGCGCCGCGTTTCGCACCAGCAAGACACTCGAGCAATTCGACTTCGATCGGCTGCCGCAATTGAACCGCGCACTCGTGCATGATCTCGCTGGCGGCCGTTACCTTGGCGAACACGCACCGGTTCTCATCGTCGGGCCTTGCGGTACCGGCAAGAGCCATCTCGCTCAAGCCCTCGGCCATTGCGCCGTACGCCAAGGCGTAGATGTGTTGTTCACCACCTGCACCCAGCTTACGGCCAGCCTGAATGCCGCCCGCGCCACCGGCGCCTACGAGCGCCGGCTTGCCAGTCTGGTGCGCGTCGAATTGCTCATCATCGATGACTTCGGACTCAAACCGCTGCGTCCACCCGCTGACGAGGATTTGCATGAACTCATGGCCGAGCGATATGAGGCTGCGTCGACCATCGTTACCAGTAATCTCGATCTGACCGAATGGGATCAGGCGTTTCCTTCAAACCGTTTGCTCGCCTCGGCCACCCTGGACCGCCTGCGCCACAACGCTTACTGCCTCGTCCTCGACGGTCATTCCTATCGAAGCCCAAGGCACCTTCCAGAGCATCACTTGAACCTTGCAAACGGCAGCTAAACCGCCCATTCTTGAACCCACCAAGATGCTCGTTTCTACCCGCTTCTTCTGGCGCCTATATGCCGGAAATACCCGGCTCCTTTATGCCGGAAGGTGACA
>NZ_JBKGUA010000192.1:0-1769 GCF_046543485.1 Paraburkholderia sp. EG304
CGGCTTGCGGCTTGCGGCTTGCGGCTTGCGGCTTGCGGCTTGCGGCTTGCGGCTTGCGGCTTGCGGCTTGCGGCTTGCGGCTTGCGGCTTGCGGCTTGCGGCTTGCGGCTTGCGGCTTGCGGCTTGCCGCGGGCCTCGACAGCCAACGCCGCTAGGAGGTTCAATGGAGATTGTTGAAATCTCAGTCGAATTTCCGTCGGGCATGGTCATCACCGATCGTGCAACGCTCTCGCGGGAGCTTGGTCAGGTTTTCGCATCCGAGCGGCTAGCCGCGCTTCTGCGCCAGCTCAGTGCGACGGAGGCACCCCCGACGATCATCGTTCGTATCGATGGTAAGGAAGCTGTTCTGGACCAACGTGTGGACGGCAGCTTTTCGGTGGAAGTCCCGGATGTTTCAGATGCTGCCCTAAAAGACGAATCGCGGTTGATGCCAGTGCGTTTCGGCAGGGCCTGGAGCAAAGACCAACGGCAGCAGTTTGGTCGCTTCTGCCATTCGCTGACAGTCGCATCCCTAGCTGGTTTCGTCGGATATTGGCACTCGACGACCAACTGGACGTCTACCGCCGTACTCAACGAGGCCGCGCTCGCCGCGATCATTGTGCTAACCTTTGTTGTCGGCATGGATTCCATGAACGGAGAATGACTATGGGCTTCGGTGTTGTAGCACTGGTCCTGACGGTTGCAATTTGCGCGTACGGCGTACACATGAGCAACCTGGGCCGCAAAGCGGACCGCGAACGTCGGCATCCCCGCGTTCATCGCCAATCGTAGACGCGGGTCGGCATCTGCCGACCCACCATTAATCAAGGGCTGCACCTTCGGGGCGGCCTTTTTTATTTCCCGATTCCCATGTCCGAACTTCTCGAACCACCGGTCGTGCATGCCAGCACGCCGTTTGATCCTGCTGGAAAAACCATCAGCCAGGTTGTGAATCACATTGCCCGGACGCTGCGCCAATCCGAGATAGAACCGGAATGGATCGTGGCGGCCAACTTCATCAACGATCCGAACGAAGACTGCTACGGCCTGTCGGCTTCACGAGACTGGCCGGACAGCGGGACCGCGCGCCGACGGCTGGCGCTATCGGTTGCCCGCGGAAGCTCGGAAGGCTGGATCATCCAGATTGATTTTGTTCAGTTCGTCCCCGTAGGTGAAGCTGGACACTGGAAGAGCCAGCCGGTCCTGCGCATTAAGACGCTTTCGCGCACGCAGGCGTGGGCGATCGCCGCCGTTGTCTCGCGGATGCTCGACCTCGACTGATTCGATTTTCTTCACTTTTTTTGCAATCCCGGACGGGGCCAACTCCCCTGATGGGGTGTTGGCCCCGTTCCATTTTTGCGGAGCCAACATGTACCAACTCTCGATTCCCGGCCAGGTCTTCACGACCCCGACGCTCTCCGGGGTGTTCGCGCTGTTCGCCAACGAGGCGGTCCAGGCAACTGAGACCACTTTGATCAACCTGGAGGGCGGTGCGGCCGCAGTACGCGTGACGCGCTACAACGGCACGCTCGGCATCCGTCGTGACGGCACGGTCGCAGACATCGTTGCGGCAATGTTCGACGAAATCCGTTCGCTGTGGCTGTCGACCTATGGCCCAGAGCCGAAGCCCTGGCAGATCCGCGCGTCGCACTGGGAACTGCTGTTCGAATGTAAGGGACTTCCCCGTCCCGAGGCTGCGGCGGAAGCCGCGGTTCGGCATCAAAGTGCCATGATGAGGTCTGAGCCTTCATCAATACCCACAGGAGGGGAAATCCATGCCCATTGTTACC
>NZ_JBKGUA010000193.1:0-1768 GCF_046543485.1 Paraburkholderia sp. EG304
ATGTACACCCAATCCCTCGATATCCCCGGCAACGTCGCCCCGCTGGACGCGGATGCGAATTCGCCCGAACAGGCGCGCTTCGACGCGGTCATGGCAGCCGACGGCAAGATCGAGCCGCAGGACTGGATGCCCGACGCGTACCGCAAAACGCTGGTGCGGCAGATCTCGCAGCACGCGCACTCGGAAATCGTCGGCATGCTGCCCGAGGGCAACTGGATCACCCGCGCGCCGAGCCTCAAGCGCAAGGCGATCCTGATCGCCAAGGTGCAGGACGAGGCCGGCCACGGGCTCTATCTGTATAGCGCCGCCGAAACGCTCGGCGTGTCGCGCGAGCAGCTGATCGACGCGCTGCACGCGGGCAAGGCCAAGTATTCGAGCATCTTCAACTACCCGACGCCCACCTGGGCCGACGTCGGCGTGATCGGCTGGCTGGTCGACGGCGCGGCGATCATGAACCAGATCCCGCTGTGCCGCTGCACGTACGGGCCCTATGCCCGCGCGATGATCCGCATCTGCAAGGAAGAGTCGTTCCACCAGCGCCAGGGGTTCGATGCGCTGCTCGCGATGATGGCCGGCACCGACGCGCAGCGCGAGCTCGTGCAGCAGGCGGTGAACCGCTGGTGGTGGCCGGTGCTGATGATGTTCGGCCCGAGCGACAAGGACTCGGTGCACAGCAACCAGTCGGCGCAATGGGGCATCAAGCGCATTACCAACGACGATCTGCGCCAGAAATTCGTCGACGCGACCGTCGGGCAGGCGAAGGTGCTCGGCGTCACGCTGCCCGATGCGGAGCTCAAATGGAACGAGGCGCGCGGCCACTACGACTACGGCGACATCGACTGGGAAGAGTTCTGGCGCGTCGTCAATGGCGACGGCCCGTGCAACCGCGAGCGCCTCGCCACGCGCGTGAAGGCCCATGAAGACGGCGCCTGGGTGCGCGAAGCCGCGCTCGCCCATGCGGACAAGCAGCGCCAGCGCGCGCAACAGCACGCCGCCTGAGCGGCACGGCGAAACACCCGCGAAACACCCGCGAAAAATCAGCGAATGTCAGGAATCAGGAGATCAGCAATGAACAAGGAATGGCCGATTTGGGAAGTGTTCGTGCGCAGCAGGCAGGGCCTCGACCACAAGCACTGCGGCAGTCTGCACGCGGCCGACGCGCCGATGGCGCTGCGCATGGCGCGCGACGTCTACACGCGCCGCCAGGAAGGCGTGAGCATCTGGGTGGTGCCGTCCTCGGCGATCACCGCCTCGGCGCCCGACGAGAAGGCCGAGCTGTTCGAACCGGCGGGCGACAAGATCTATCGCCACCCGACGTTCTACACGCTGCCCGACGAAGTCAACCACATGTAAGCGCGCCATGACCACTATGTCCATCACGCCCGAACATCTGCAGTACGTGCTGCGCCTCGCCGATACCGCGCTGATTCTCGGTCAGCGCAACGCCGAGTGGTGCGGCCACGGCCCGATCCTCGAAGAGGACATCGCGCTGTCGAACATGAGCCTCGACCTGATCGGCCAGGCGCGTCTGCTGTACACACACGCGGCCACGCTCGAGCAGCAGCTCACCGGCCGTCAGCGCAGCGAAGACGACTACGCGTACTTCCGCGCCGAGCGCGAATTCGCGAACTACACGCTCGCCGAGCTGCCGCACTACGGCCCGCTCGCCGGCACCGCGCAGGCGCAGAAGGACTACGCGGTCACGATCGTGCGCAACTTCCTGTATTCGACGCTGATGAGGCATCTGTGGGGCGCGCTGACGGGCTCC
>NZ_JBKGUA010000194.1:0-1744 GCF_046543485.1 Paraburkholderia sp. EG304
CCGCCACACCCCCTGGCGACTGCCCAGCATCCAGACCCGTCCCTGCCGGTCTTCGATCACCCGGACGATGCGCGGCGTGTTGCGCCCGGGCAGGTGGGGCAGCGTGATCGCGTGGCGGTCCTGCCCGTGCCGGTCCTGCCACCACAGCTGCCCGCCGTCGGCAAACCAGTCGCCGCCGGCACGGCTGGAGCCGAGCCACCGTGCCGGCTCGCGCGGCCGTGGTGCCCGCTGCAACGCGGGCAGGTGTCGCACCTCGGTACCCTCGGCGGTGCTCGAGCGGATCGCGCCCTGCGCATCCCGCCCCAACGCCGTCACCGGCAGCAGGGAGGCGCCCAGCATCGCCGGCGTCTGGAACCGATCGTCATGCCACCGCGCCAGACCCGCCGCACTGCCGATCCACACCCCGCCCTGCGGATCGGCCGCGAGGTGATCCACCCGTGCCGACGGCAGGCCGCCGCCAGTGCCCGGCAGGTACTGACGCAGCCGGCGGTCGCGTCCCAGCCGGAACAGGCCCGCGTCGCGGGTACCAAACCAGACGGCGCCCGCGTCCATCGGCTGGATCGCCAGTACCGGGCTGGGCGCGGCGGTCGGCGCGGGCGGTCCCGCCCACCGCTCGAACCGCTGGCGATCAGCCGACAGTCGCTGCAGGTAGCCATTCGCGGTCCCGATCCAGAGCTGGTTGCGGGCATCCAGCGCCATGCTGCGCACTTCGTTGTCGGCCAGACCGTGCTCCACGCGCCACACCCGGAAGCCGCCCCCGTCATAGCGGGCCAGGCCATCGGCGGTCGCGAACCAGAGGTAACCCTGCCGATCCTCCACGATCTGATGCACCACATTGGACGGCAGGCCGTCCACGGTGGTGACGCGCGCACCGTGGCCCGGCAGCGCCAGTGCCGACAGCGCCGGCAACAGCCCGCCCAGCAGCACCCCGACCCATCGCCGTCGCAGCCCGTGCTTCATGCGACGCGCCTGCAGCGCGCGAGGCCATCGGCCAGCGCCGCCCGGCTTACCGGGAGCCGCAGGAACACATCGAACCCTGCTGCCATGGCCTCACGCTGGGCCCCCGCATCCGCGCGCGGGGTCAAGGCGATCCGCGGCACCCCCGGCCAGCAGCGCGACAATCGCGCACCCGCCCGTTCACCGCCCACACGCAGGTCAGGGTCGACCATGATCACATCCCAGCCCCTGCCCTCGCCCGCTGCGGTCGGCACGTCATCCAGCCCCGGCGCATATCGTGCCGCATGCCCCAGCGATGCCAACGCTGCCGGCAGCACCTGGCCGACCACCGGCAACGGATGCACCACCAGCACCTGCAGCTGTCCGCCACCGATCGGTTCGGCACGCGCGCACAGCGGCGTGCCTGCCTCACCGGCATCGACGCAGGGCAACGGCAGGCAGACGTCGAAGCAGGCGCCCTCGCCGGGACGGCTGCTGACCGTGATGTCGCCGCCCATGGCCAGCGCCAGATCGCGGGAGATGGACAACCCCAGGCCACTGCCGCCATGGCCTGCGGCCGTCCGTGCACCATCGGCCTGTTCGAAGCGCTGGAACAGGCGCTGGCATTGCGCGGACGTCATGCCGGGACCGGTATCGAGCACCCGCAGCAGCACGCCATCACGCCCGTACCGCCCTCCCACCCCAGCAACCAGTGCCGCAACCGGCCGGTGCCGGGTTCGTATCGGGACAAGGTTTTGCCGCTGGTCACCCACACCTGGCCACGGCGATCTTCGGCCATGCCCACGGC
>NZ_JBKGUA010000195.1:0-1728 GCF_046543485.1 Paraburkholderia sp. EG304
TACGAGCCGCCGCAAGGCGAGATCGAGACCGCGCTGGCAAGGCTCTGGGCGGAGCTTCTGGGGCTGGAGCGGGTCGGGCGGCACGACCACTTCTTCGAACTGGGCGGCCACTCGCTGCTGGCGGTGCGGCTGTTGAGCCGGCTGTCGCAGGCGCTGGGTGTAGAGCTGCCGCTGAGGACGTTGTTTGCCAAACCGGTGCTGGCCGATCTGGCGGCGAGCATCGTGGAGGAGTTGAGCCGCACCGGTCCGCAACACCTGCCGGCGATGGTCGGCGGGGCGCGCGAAGCGCCCCTGGTGCTGTCGTTTGCGCAGCAGCGGCTGTGGTTTTTGGCGCAGCTGGATGAGACCAGCACGACCTATCACATGCCGCTGGCGTGGCGGCTGCGCGGTGTGCTCGACCGCAGCGCCTGGCAGCGCAGCCTTGACCGTGTGCTGGCGCGTCATGAGGCGCTGCGCAGCATCTTTGTCGCCTCGCAGGGCAAGCCCCGGGTTGAGGTTCTGCCGCCGGATGCGGGGCTGCCGGTCATAGAGCACGATCTGCAGGGTATGCCGGATGCAGACGAGGCGCTTCTGGATCTGTGCCAGGAAGAGGCGCGCACGCCGTTCGCTCTGGCGCGCGGCCCGCTGATCCGGGGCCGGCTGATCCGGCTGTCGGACGAGGAGCACGTCTTCCTGCTGACCCAGCATCACATTGTCTCGGATGGCTGGTCGCTGGGCGTGCTGGGGCGTGAGCTCAGTCAGCTGTACCGGGCGTTTGAGGCTGGACAAGACGATCCGCTGCCGCCGCTTGCGATCCAGTATCCGGACTATGCCGCCTGGCAGCGGCGCTGGCTCTCGGGCGAACGGCTCTCGAACCAGGCGCAGTATTGGCGCAACACCCTGTCTGGCGCGCCGGCGCGCCTGGCGTTGCCAACGGACCGGCCGCGGCCGGCGCAACAGTCCTTTGCCGGAGCCAGTGTGCCTGTCGTGATCGATGCAGATCTGACGCGGGGCTTGAGGCGGCTGAGCCGGCAGCATGGCACGACCTTGTTTATGACGGTTTTGGCGGCCTGGGCGGCGGTGCTGTCGCGTCTGTCGGGGCAGGACGACATTGTGATCGGGGTGCCGACTGCCAATCGCGGCCGCCGTGAGATCGAAGAGCTGATTGGCTTCTTCGTGAACACCCTGGCACTTCGCCTCGACCTGTCGGGCGAGCCGAGCGTGGCGGAGCTGTTGGAGCGGACGCGGCGCACGGCCTTGGCGGCGCAGGAGCATCAGGACCTGCCGTTCGAGCAGGTGGTGGAGATCGTGCAGCCACCCCGGCGTCTTGATCACACGCCGGTGTTCCAGGTGATGCTGGCCTGGCAGAACAACGCCGCCCCGGCGTTCGACCTTCCCGGGCTGAGTGTGGAGGCGGCGGCAGACGGCTTCGATCAGGTCAAGTTCGATCTGGAACTGAACCTTGGCGAGCACGGCGAGGCGATCGCCGGAACGCTGGGCTATGCCACGGCGCTGTTCGATCAGGCGACCATCGAGCGGCAGCGAGGCTATCTGCTGGCGCTGCTGCGGGCGATGGTTGCCGATGCGCGGCAAGCGGTCGGGCGGATTGGGCTGCTGCCGGCCGCTGAGCGGGCGTACCTGCTGGAGGAGCTGAACCGGACGGCGGCGGCGTATCCGTCGGAGAAGTGCATCCACGAACTGTTCGAGGCGCAGGTCGCCAAGGCGCCGGAGGCGGTGGCGGTGGTCTGT
>NZ_JBKGUA010000196.1:0-1727 GCF_046543485.1 Paraburkholderia sp. EG304
GAGCAGGTATGCGCGTTCCTTTCAATGAGTGAAACAACCATCACCCTTCGTTTCAAGCCCAGCGGCACCGATGACTAGCGAGTTACTCGATGGACAAGAGTAACGTGTTTTCACACAGCCTCGACCCTTCTCGGTCATCCCCTGGATTCGAGTTGAGAGAGCGAATTGGGTCTATGAGCGGTCATCCGGCCTGATAACCACTCGCACGGCCTGCGCCAACAAGGCATGCCGCTGCCGAAGACTAGTTCTTGCGGAAGCTCATCGCATCAGGAATCTCTGTTTCCAATGCAAACAGGACGCCGTTCGGCCCGTGCCGGTATCCAGAGGACGCCCAGAGGATTCCAGAAGCAAGGGCTGCAAGACTTGCTGCCCACATCGAGTGGGCAGCAATCGTTTGAGGGCGGACTAGGTGAGAAGGACAGCGAGACGACCAGGAACCCCCAAGCGGGGGCAGGGTTGCTCCCTCATTGCGAGCTTCGGGAGGCCGTCGCAGAAGCTGTCTCACCTTTGCCTTTGCTTCCCCGAGTGCATCCAATCGAAGCGATACGATCAGCCTGGCTATTAGAGGCCGAGATCTGACAAGCCGGGATGATCATCCGGACGGCGGCCCAGCGGCCAATGGAACTTCCGCTCTTCTTCCTTGATTGGCAAATCGTTGATGCAAGCATAGCGATTCACCATCAGACCGTCCTCGCGGAACTCCCAGTTCTCGTTGCCATAGGACCGGAACCAGTTACCAGAGTCGTCACGCCATTCGTAGGCGTAACGCACGGCGATCCTGTTACCAGTGAACGCCCACAGCTCCTTGATGAGACGATACTCGTGCTCCTTCGACCATTTGCGCTCAAGGAACCCTCGGGCTTCATTGCGGCCGTTTGCGAATTCAGCACGGTTGCGCCAGCGAGTGTCCAGGCTATATGCGAGGGACACTTTGGCAGCGTCGCGGGTGTTCCAGCCATCCTCGGCCAGGCGCACTTTCTCGACGGCGGATTCGCGTGTGAAAGGAGGGAGCGGCGGACGGATTTCAGTATTGGTCGACATGGTATTACCTCAGTGGTTGGTGGATGAAGACCCGAGACCGGGCCGAAGGTTGGATAAGAGCAGTGCTGCGAGTCCTTGATCGCTCGGTCTGGCGATTAGCCCGTGTACATGGCGGACTTCGCTCGCTTACGCCGCAAAGGTGATGTAACCGCCAGAGTGCGTCATGATGTGCGCCCAACGCACGGCCGCGTACAGGCCCTCGGCGCACGCAAAGTCGCTGCCGTCGATCGCGACGACCCACTGGTCTTCTTTGAGGCGTAGCGCGAGTCGTTGGTGGTCGACCAGATCGCTGTACCAGCGCCATGTGGCTAAGTTTGACTCGTCCGACTGCAGAGCTTGATGAAGGACAGCGACTTCGTAATGTGAGTGGCTCATGACAGTCTCCGTGAAGTACCGACCTTCATATGATGTAGACCGGTCTGTATCCGATGGGCGACGCGATTGCCCGGATTCGGTTCGTTCGCCAGGCAAACTAGCGAGCGAATCGTGACGACTGAATGTGGCGAGAATGAAGCACGCGGACGTGCCAGGACTTGCGCGATACTTCAGATCGCGTGGCGTCTAGCAGGCTGTTGAAATACCTCCCGCGCACGTCATCCGCGCGGGAGGGGTAAACGTTGAAACAAAGAACCGGACAACACTGAGACTGAAGCGATGCGCGGAGCGGACGGCTATACCGAGTCGAT
>NZ_JBKGUA010000197.1:0-1692 GCF_046543485.1 Paraburkholderia sp. EG304
TCCCCAGTTAATGCGCCGGGTAGCCAGTTGGATGCGAGTGCCGCGTAGTGGGTGAAAGGGATGGGTGATCTCGACCGTTACGGTCGCGCAACCGTCGTCACGACAAGCAGTTGCTGACTTACGATAACGGCATGGCGGAAAGCTTCGTGAAGACGATGAAGCGCGACTATATTGCCTTCATGCCAAGACCAGATGCCGCGACCGCAGCGCGCAATCTCGCCGTCGCGTTCGAGCATTACAACGAGCAGCACCCTCATAGCGCGCTGAAGTACCGCTCGCCACGCGAGTTCAGGCGCACAACCGATTCATCAACTCAAGTGTGAGGCGGTGTCCGGAGGTGCAGGGGCAAATTCAGCCGGCCACGTAGGCCGCCAATCGGTGGAATGGCGTCAGGCAGCGGCAGCAACTGGGTGACGTCGTTGCGATTCGCCCCAGTGAGGATCGCGCCGACAAAGACGCCATTGGCGTCTACGAGGACGTGGTGCTTGGAGCCTGGGCGCGATCCGTGGGGCTCGGACCAGCTTTTCGCCCGCCCCAACGGCTCGCACAGCCAAAGAGTCGACGGCTGCTCGGCTGAAATCGAGTTCGCCTGCCTCGCGTAACTTCGGCAGCAGTAGCTCCTGCAGTCGTTTCCCGACGCCGGCCTTCTGTCAGTCGCGCAACCGTCGTCAGCAGGTTGAATCCGATCCAAAATCCCTATTTCGTCGACAGGTCGGGCCAGCGGATACCGGTCTTGAGCACGAACAGGATTCAGTTCAGTGCAGCTCGGCTGGCAACCGGCCTCGATTCTTCTTGCGCCGGGGTTTGGGCGACGGCAGCAATGGCTCGATCAGCGTCCAAAGTTCGTCATCAACAATCGGCGCGCCCATCCTTGGTTCCAGTTGTTCAGGTGGCCAAGGTTAAGGAAGGTCGGCAAAAGTCCTGGCATTGGGATTCCGGTGAACTATCCTGGGATTGTCACTGACCGGCATATTCGAGCCATTCCGGGATCGGCGTAATCGAGCCACCGGATGATCGCCGCAATCGGGCCACTCGATGATCGGCGTATTGGAGCCACCGCAGGATCGGCGTAATCGAGCCACGTAGCAGGCTCAGTGTTCTGTCGGGTGCCAGCCCGAAACGCATTTCGAATTTCCGCAACCCGGTACCTTCAGGCTTTTTGCCCGGAGGGCCGATGAGTCGAAGGAGGTTCGAAGTGTTTGAGTATCGACAGGTACTGGCGCGCATGCGTCAGGGTGATTCCGACCGCGACATTGCCAGCGCGCGCCTGATGGGGCGTGGGAAGCTGAAGACCGTCAGGCAGCTCGCGCTCGCTCGGGGCTGGCTCGATCCCGGTCGGCCCTTGCCGGACGACGCCGAACTGGCAGCGATCTTCGGACGCAATCCGAAGCTGCCGCGTAGCTGCGTCTCCACGATTGAACCGTTTCGCGATCTGGTGCGCGGCTGGTATGACGCCGACGTGCAGGGCACGACGATCTTCAACGCGCTTCAGCGCAACCACGGCTATACGGGCAGCTATTCGGCAGTGCGGCGCTTCCTGCTGCACCTGAAGGCCGAGCGCGGCTCGAGAGCGACGACGATCCTGGAGTTCGCCCCGGCGGACGCAGCGCAGCTCGACTTCGGTGCCGGTCCCGTTTTGACACACGAATCCGGCGTACCGCTCAAGACATGGTTCTTCGTGATGACGCTGTG
>NZ_JBKGUA010000198.1:0-1683 GCF_046543485.1 Paraburkholderia sp. EG304
GGCACGGCGGCCGAGTTCGGCAGGCCGCTGCTCTCCCGCGCTGCTATGGCGTTGCTGAGCCACTTCCCGGCCTACCGCAGCTATCTCACCGATGCACCGCCCACCGCAGAGGACCTCCGTCAGTGGCGACAGGCGATCGACGCGGCAACAGCAGGTGCTGCGCCGGATCTGGTGGCTGCCATCCATCAGGTTGCAGCGTGGGTGCTGGCGCCGCCCTCGGAGGACGCGGCCCCGATGCTGCGTCGTCGCTGCCTGGCGGTGCGCCAGCGCTTCCAGCTGCTCAGTGCGCCGCTCAATGCCAAGGCAGTGGAGGACAGCAGCTTCTATCGCTACGCGCCGGTGCTGTCCCGCAACGAAGTCGGCAGCCACCCTGCGGTGCAGAGCCTGTCGGCGCCGCGGTTCCATGGTCTCGCGCGCGCACGGCATGACCAGCACCCGCGCAGCCTGCTCGCTACGGCTACGCACGATCACAAGCGCGGCGAAGACGCACGCATGCGCATCGCCGTGCTGTCCGCCTGGCCCGAGTGGTGGATGCGCCAGCTGCGCCGGGTCGAGCGGCTCGCCGCTCCCCTGGGTGCGGCTGCGCTGCATCCGGCCGACCGCAACATGCTCTGGCAGACGCTGGTCGCATCCTGGCCGGCCGACGCCGAGGTGGGCGTGGCGTTCGCCGCGCGCGTGGTGCAGTGGCAAGGCAAGGCGCTGCGGGAAGGCGGCCTGCGCAGCAGCTGGGGTCATCCGGACGAGGCTTGCGAAGCGCAGGCGACGGCCGTGGTTGAAGCGCTGCTCGAAGGTGATGCGGGGCGGCCGGTCCGGACCGCGCTGCAGGACATCGTGGCGCAGGTGGCACCGGCGGGCGCACGTCTGAGTCTGGCCCAGGCGGCGCTGCGGCTGACCGTGCCGGGCGTGCCGGATCTGTACCAGGGTACCGAGGGCTGGGACCTGTCGCTGGTGGATCCGGACAATCGCCGTCCGGTGGATTACGCGCTGCGCCAGCGCTGGCTCGATGACGACCCTTCCTGGTCGGCGTTGCTGCAGGCGTGGCGCGACGGCCAGTTGAAGGCGCGTCTTGTACGCACGTGCCTGCAGGCCCGCCGCGGTGCCCCGGATCTGTTCGCCCATGGCAGCTACCTGCCGCTGCCGACCAGCCAACCCGATCAGGTGCTGGCCTTTGCCAGAGCGTGCGGAGCGCAGCGCCTGATCGTCATCGCCGCAATCGCTCCCACGCCGCGACCGCTGCAGCACGCATCTGCCGCCGTGCCGGCCCGTTTCTGGATCAACGGGCACGTGACGATCCCGCAGGGACGTTATCGCAATCTGCTCACCGGCGCGACGGTAGAAATCAACGACACCGCTGTTTCCCTGCGGGCGCTGTCCGACGGCAGCCCCGTGACCCTGCTGATCAATGAGTGAAGCCAGAGCAATGGACGATAAAGAACGACGTGAGCGAATCGGGGTACTGGCCCGACAGATATGGGAAGCGGAAGGTCGGCCGGATGGCCAGGACCAGCGCCATTGGCTGATGGCCGAGCGTCTGCTCGAGGCCGAGCTCCAGGCCGCCGACAGCACCGAAGAGACGCGCCGATGAGCGCGCGTCAGTTCGCACAATCCTCCCGCCTTCGGGGGGGGCGGCCGTTCCCGCTGGGCGCCACGTGGGATGGCCTGGGCGTCAATTTCGCGCTGTAC
>NZ_JBKGUA010000199.1:0-1678 GCF_046543485.1 Paraburkholderia sp. EG304
TGTAGCGGCTAAGTTGTAATGTCCGCTTCTGGCCAAGTTCAAATGTCCGCTTTTGCGCCGCGTAAGCTGTCCTGCCGCCGGTTGTCCGGCACGGGGAGCTTCGATGGCAGTAATAGAACGGATAACGATGACGATGCGAGAGCTGGACAGATTCAAGGTCATTCAGGATGTAGCGGACGGCAAACTCAAGCCGTCGCGGGCGGCCGAGCGACTCGGGCTGACGACACGGCAGATCCGCAGACTGGTCGGCAGACTGCGTGACCACGGAGCGCCGGGGCTTGTGTCGCGTCGTCGCTCGAAGCCCAGCAACAACCGCCTGGACGCTGTGACAGCCGATCGGGCCATCTCGATCATCCGGGATCGCTACTCGGATTTCGGGCCGACGCTGGCCTGCGAGAAGCTGCGTGAATGCCACGGCATCCGCCTGGCGAAGGAAACGGTCCGGCAATTGATGATGGATGCCCAGCTGTGGGTGCCGCGCCGTCAACGTCCGCCGAAAATCTATCAGCCACGTGCTCGTCGCGCCTGTCTGGGCGAACTGATCCAGATCGATGGTTGCGATCATCGGTGGTTTGAGGATCGGGCGCCGGCGTGCGCACTGCTGGTGTATGTCGACGATGCGACGAGCCGGCTGATGGCATTGCATTTCACGGCGACCGAATCGACGTTCAGCTACTTTGAAGCGACGCGTGCATACATCGAGCAGCACGGCAAACCAGGCGCACTGTATAGCGACAAGTACAGCGTGTTTCGCAAGACGGGCGCGAACAAGGATGGCAATAGCGTGACCCACTTCGGCCGTGCCATGTACGAACTGAATATCGACACGTTTTGCGCGAACAGCAGTCCGGCCAAAGGCCGCGTCGAGCGCGCCCATCTGACGCTGCAGGATCGTCTCGTGAAGGAACTGCGGCTGCGTGGCATCAGCACGGTCACCCAGGCCAATGCATACGCGCCTGCTTTCATGGCGGCCTATAACGCGCGTTTCGCCAAGCCGCCCAGGAGCAGTTTCGACGCACACCGGCCGCTTCGCGCTGACGAAAGCCTTGATCTGGTACTCACCTGGCGCGAGCCGCGCAAGGTGACAAAGTCGCTGACGGTGCAATACGACAAGGTCATGTACCTGCTGGAGGATACGCCGGAACATCGCAAGCTGATTGATCGATATATCGAAGTCTGGGAGTACCCGGATGCGCGTATCGAACTCCGGGTGGACGGTCGTGTTCTGCCATGCAGGCAGTACGACCGGCTGACCGAGATCGATCAGGCCGCGGTCGTCGAACACAAGCGACTGGGCCACGTGCTTCAGGTCTCTCAGGCAATTCAGGCACAACGCGATAACCAGCGCATCGGCAAGGCACCCTCCCGAACACATCTGGGCGCGCCAACCAAAGTCCAAAGTCGTTCGGCGGGCAAGAAGAAGCAACGCGAGTTCACGCAGGCTGACGTCGAACAGACGATCGTGGATCTTGCCCGGCAAAGACAGGCACAACCGCAATCTCGAAAACCTGGCCGGCGGTCTGCAAGGGACGGTGGAACAGGCGTAAGCGCCCTGCCAGTTCAAACGCTATCCTTCGACACTGCGTGAATAAAAACCGGGTGAGAGACCGATTCCCACCCCCTAAAAGCGGACATTTGAACTTGGCCAGTAAGCGGACATTTCAAAATGGCTTTGACA
>NZ_JBKGUA010000200.1:0-1643 GCF_046543485.1 Paraburkholderia sp. EG304
TAGTGTGCTACGAATGCAAGCGCAGCGGTTGCGTGAGCAATGCTTTGTTGAAGATGAGGGCGGGCCCCTCGAAGTCGGCTTGCAGGAGTTGGCTTCAAATCACCTCAAGCTGCGCGGGTAAAGAGTCCGCGTGGTGAGCGTTGAGGAAAAGGCAGAGAGAAATTCTGTCAGATGAGTGCTGGTGAGACGAACGCGAGTGAACCACTGATGACGTGTCGAAACCCCATGATGACGCCAAAACCGGGGGGTATGGATGCCCCGGGACAAGGACAGACGGAGCCTGTTGACGGGCTGTCTGGCGTCCGGCATGAAGGTGGCGTGACGCCAGCGCAGGCTTCAATGAGGAACGTAGGAACCTGTCGTCGCGATGCGAAGGGAGAAGCTCAAGCAGGCAGCCCCTGCAAGAGCCTGAGTACCGATGCGCGGCACAGGGGCGGAGTCGTCCGTAGTAGGGAGGAAGGCCCTGTAATGGGGCTGGACCGAAGGGGCGACGTTGCCCGGCAAGGCGAGGCAGACAACCGGCAACGGGAGGATCCGTCTCGGCATGCCAAACCGTTTGATATTTCCAAGCGTGAAGTGTGGGAGGCCTACAAGAAGGTCAAGGCCAACCGGGGCGCTGCTGGAGTCGATCGGCAGACGATCGAGGAGTTCGATTCGAGGTTGGCTGACAACCTTTATAAACTCTGGAATCGACTGGCCTCGGGAAGTTATCAACCTCCACCGGTTAGACGTGTGGAGATTCCGAAGGCAGGTGGCGGTGTGCGACCGTTGGGGATACCGACGGTCGCGGACCGGGTGGCTCAGATGGTGGTCAAACAGCGTCTTGAGCCACAACTGGAACCGCGCTTCCATCCCGACTCTTACGGCTACCGGCCGGGCCGGTCGGCACATCAGGCAGTGGCCATGGCGCGCGTGCGCTGCTGGCAATACGACTGGGTGCTTGATCTCGACATCAAGGGGTTCTTCGATTCCATCGATCACGCCTTGCTGATGAAGGCGATACGGCATCACACGAAGTGCAGGGTGACGCTTCTGTACATTGAGCGGTGGCTTCGGGCTCCGGTCAGTCTGGCAGACGGCACTACGCAGCAGCGGGACGCTGGCACACCGCAAGGCGGAGTCATCAGTCCGTTGTTGGCCAATTTGTTTCTGCACTACGTGTTCGACGAATGGATGCGCCGCACCTATCCGGGCGTGCCGTTCGAACGTTACGCCGATGATGTAGTTTGCCACTGTCGCACCATGGCGGAGGCAGAGGCGCTTAAGGCAGCCCTGGAGCAGCGGATGGCGCAGTGCTCACTTGCCTTGCATCCGCAGAAGACGAAAGTCGTCTACTGTCGCGATGACAATCGGAGGGAGCGCTTTAGCGTGCATCAGTTTGACTTCCTGGGCTTCTGCTTCCGACCGCGCTTCGCAAGATCGCGCGCCGGTACGGTGTTCGTGAGCTTCCTGCCCGCGATCAGCCGAACAGCTGCCAAAGCCATTCGCCAGACAGTGCGTCGATGGCGACTGCATTGCCGACACACCGTGGAATTGCCGGACCTGGCGCAGGAGATCAACCCTGTGCTCAAAGGGTGGCTGCAATATTATGGCCGCTTCTATCGTTCGGCGCTGTACGCGGTGTTCGATTCGTTGGATCAGTA
>NZ_JBKGUA010000201.1:0-1558 GCF_046543485.1 Paraburkholderia sp. EG304
GGCCGAGCAGGTATGCGCGTTCCTTTCAATGAGTGAAACAACCATCACCCTTCGTTTCAAGCCCAGCGGCACCGATGACTAGCGAGTTACTCGATGGACAAGAGTAACGTGTTTTCACACAGCCTCGACCCGAAGCGGAAATTCGCGGCGCTCCGAAGCGGACGTTCAATTCCTCTTCGATTCCGCACAACCCGTGGACGGCGCTCAGGTGTGCGCAAGGATATTGACCAGTTTCTCGAATGGGTCGCGAACGAAGAACCGACGGACGCCCCAAGGTTCGTCGACCGGACCATATTCGATGGCAAAGCCCGCAGCCTTCATGCGCTCAAGTGCTGCGTCCACATCGTCCACTTCAATCGATAGGTCCGGTACTGGCGTGCCGGAACCTCCCTCTGCGGCGAAGCTCACCTGAATGGTCATCTCGGTCTGAGAACCATAGGTCTGGACCCACCCGTGGTCCATTAAAAGCTCGAGGCCGAGGATATCTCGATAGAACGCCCGAGCCCGATCAAGATCGAGCGCCTTGAAGTTGGCAACTACCCGTTTGACTTGCACGTTTTGGCTCCTTCCAACTTGGGACGGGGCTGCTGCGCCCCAACCGGGCGGTGGAATCGAGGGGCCTGCTCATGGCCGAACTGAGCCAGCCAGACTTCGTCTGCCGGATCAAGCCCACAACTTTAAAAGAGGTCACTACCACTCTGCCGCTCGAAGGGCCGCTCCATGATCAAACGCTATCTTCGAGATGGCGCCACGAAAGGTCGACGGTTCGGTGAATCTCGATGCTGCGCCTCGCATAAACGCATCGATTTGCATAGCTGCTCTCCAGCGGCGTGCTGATCGGCGGACGCACGCCCGTGCTATCTGTATGTCCTCACATCAGCGATGTAGTCAGAAGGGCTTGTACCATTCCTTGCATGTCGAGAATCCGTCATTCCAGCCCTGCGCGTACATCGAGTCTTGCGCGAAGCGGGTCGGGTCTTTGGTCGCCTGGACGTACGGGTTGCCTGCTGCGCTCAGTCCACTACGGCATCCATCAGCGTGCCCGTCGATGTAGGCGGGCGGCTCGCCTTCCCTCTGGAACTGCGCGGTGTAGCTGTCCGGCATCGTCTGGCACGCTGTCACGAGCAGCGACGACAGCACGAGTGCAATGCGGCATCGGGCTTTCATTTTTCGCAAACCTCCGCAACTCATCAATAAGCCCACGCGATATGTCCTCGCACATAATCGAGCGGCATCGTGGGACTGGCGTCGTCGCCGTCCACTGTCTTTCCGACCCACAGCGCACGACCCGCGACCGTTTGATTCGGCCACAGTCGACAGTGAAAGAACGCCTGCGGGTCCTTCTGGTAGCCGTCCTCCTCCAGATACATGACGTCCGGGCCCGCATCATGCAGACGCACAGCCTGGATATAGTCGCAGTGCATGAAGGAACGGATTTCCCGCAGGACAGTGGGGGCGTCGACTGCGGTGCGCTCTACCGCTTCCACGGTGCGCGTCCAGGGATCGATCAGGTAGGCGGTCCTGGTCATGGCTGGACGTACTCGCGCGATGCGTCGCC
>NZ_JBKGUA010000202.1:0-1540 GCF_046543485.1 Paraburkholderia sp. EG304
CGTATCATTCCATTTCGCCCGGACCTCGCGCGAGAGTTGCGTCAATACCTTCACGCGCGTCACGAGATCCTCGGACGTCTCGGCGTTAGTGAGCCGCAAGCATTGTTCATCCGGCTTGATGGTACGCCGCTCACCGTGAAGTCAGCGTCCGATGCGCTCCGTCGACTGCTTCGTCAATTGTCGATCAAGCCACCGGCAGGCCGCGTCGGTGCCAGACCTTATGAGTTTCGCCACGCCTTTGCCGTGCATCGGCTCACGGCATGGGCTGAAGCCGGAGCCGACATGCACGCGAAGCTCCCGTGGTTGTCAGCATATCTAGGTCACCAAGATGTCCTTGGTACCGAGGTGTACCTGAAGGCGACACCTCAACTTCTCGAACTCGCCAGCCAACGATTCCGGCGTCATTTGCGCAACGCGCGGGCCGTCGGATGAAGACCCTACCATCAGCCGCGCTGTTCACGCGCGTCGAGTCATTCTTTACCGATAACCTTCGAAGTATGAGAGGCGCGAGCGAACACACCGTCCATGCCTATCGCGACTCGCTCAAGCTGTACTTCGAATTCGTGGCAACGAACAAGCGATGCAGTCTTTCGGCAATTGCGCTTGACGACATGAATGCTGAGACCGTCAGTCAATTCCTAGCTTATCTGGAGAAGGATCGCTTGAATTCTGTGGCGACGCGCAATTGCCGACGATCTGCCATCCGAAGCTTCTTCAGGCATCTCTTGCGTACAGACATCGCGCACTCGCAGCAGTATGCTCGAGCACTTGTCATTCCGGCGAAGAAGGTGCGGCATCGTCCCGCGACCTATCTGGAAGCCGAGGAGGTGCGCGCACTTCTCGCCAGGCCCGATCCGAGAACGGGTGATGGCTGTCGAGACTATGCGCTATTGTTGTTTCTCTACAATACCGGCGCACGCGTTAGCGAAGCAGCAGACCTCTGCTGGCGCGACTTGCAACTGGCCGCACCTCGGCAGGTGCGCTTGCATGGTAAAGGTCGCAAGGATCGCGTCCTGCCGCTTTGGCGCGAAACCGTCAATGCGCTGCATCGCCTCTGGATGAGCGCTCACCCTGATCAGCAACCGCACGTCTTTCTTAACCGTCGGGGCGAAGTATTGAGCCGCGATGGGATCGCCTACATCCTGCGCCGGCATGTGCAGGCCGCCACACAAGATTTTCCTGGGCTGGCACGCAAGCGGATCACACCGCATGTCTTGCGGCACAGCTGCGCCGTCTCGCTATTACAGTCTGGCACTGACATAACCGTGATTCGCGACTATCTTGGCCATGTGAGTATCGCTACGACCGGACGCTACGTTGCGACCAACCTGCAAATGAAACGTGATGCGCTGGAAACCTTCTGGAAGCATGCAGGAATTCAGCCTGCCAAAGCGAAGCCCTGGAAGCCCACACCGAACCTTCTGGCGTTTCTGAACTCTCTCTGACTCCCGAGATTTATGTCGTGATCGGCGACGCGCAACGACTGATCACACAAAGGCGACGCAAGCAGACTCGGCATAAAACGCAACTCGGGATAATG
>NZ_JBKGUA010000203.1:0-1537 GCF_046543485.1 Paraburkholderia sp. EG304
CTGTCACGGATCGGCGTAATCGAGCCGGGGATGATCGGCGTAATGAGGCCACCTGGAATGGCCCCGAAACGCGATTTCGAAGGGACTCAAGAATGCGTTTTTTTGCCTGATTTGGCAACCGCGTTTTCGCCGTTTTCGGGCATCGGTTTCGGCTTGCGGAAGCTCTCACCCTCAATGACGACACGGTAGGCGCCATGCCGTAGCCGATCGAGCGTGGCAGCACCGAGGATGCGGTTGTCGGGGAACGCGTCTCCCCATTCGCTGAAGTCGAGATTTGACGTCAGGATCGTCGCCGCGCGCTCATACCTGGCGGCTATCAGGTCATGGAAGTCTTCGTCGTGGGGCGCACGAAGAGGTTTGAGTGCGAAGTCATCAACGATCAGCACCGGCACGCGCACAAACTGCTGGAGCTTGCGTTCATAGAGTTCGGTCGCCCTTGCTGCATGCAGCTTCTTGAGCAATCCGGTTTGCGTAATGAACAGGACATCACGGCCCTGACGCGCGGCGCAGTGGCCCAACGCCTGCGCGAGATGCGACTTGCCAACGCCGGTTTGGCCGACCATCAGCACGCAGACCTTCTCGTCGATGTAGCGGCCGGTGGCGAGATCATGGATGTGAGCGCGGTTGAGTTTGGGCACGCGGTCGAAGTCGAAGTTCTCGAGGGTCTTGCCGAGGGCGAAGCCAGCGCGGGCGAGCCGCACGCCGAGCTTCTTCTGCTCTCGCCGTGCGACCTCGTCGTGCAACAGCATGGAGAGGAAATCCGTGTAGGCAAGTTGCCCGTCGATGGCCTGACGGTTGCGTTGCTCGAGCGAGTCGAGGATGCCCGAGAGGCGCAACTGCTTGAGGATCGTGTTCAGTTCTGGACATGGATTCATGGACGTTCAATGGATCAGAAGGGAATGGAGGTCACGGCCGAAGCGGCCGCCGTTCAGGTAGGTATCGGCAGACGTCGGCGCTGGTGCTGCAGTGGGCTGGCTGTCCAGACCCTTGTCGAGGATCGTCTTGACGGTGCGGTACCTGGGGCTGGCAAACACGAGCGCACGCTCGCACGCAGCCTCCAGCCGTTGATCGCCGACCTTCTCGCGAAGCCTCACGACGCCCTGCGCGCCGCGCAGGTTGACGAGCACCTTGTCGTTGAACATCGCGAGAACGAGCGCGTGGCAGGCCGGCCCGATATCCTTTGCCCGCGCCAGGCACCACTGTGGATCGTGCTCGAGCCACGCTTGCGCTTCAGGCGGCTGGTGGTCACGCACCGTGTGGCGATCGCCGGGCGTGCGCAGCCGCGGATGGGTCGCGACGAGTTCATGGCGGTGGAACACCTGTACGACCGTGTCGGTCGCCTTCAGCCACAACTGCTTGCCGACGAGCGTGAACGGCACCGAGTACAGTGCCTTCCTGTAGACGACGTGCCCGTCGGTATGCACCTTGACCTCGCACCATACGGCCAGCACTGGCGGCACATCGGGCAGTCCGGCGAGCAGCGGCTTCTCGATGGCGAAACGTGCAAGCGGCTGCTCGCGCGTCGTGCCGTGCTCGC
>NZ_JBKGUA010000204.1:0-1529 GCF_046543485.1 Paraburkholderia sp. EG304
GGCGGCACGCGCGAAGGCGGCGACATCCAGCGGCCCCTCGATCCAGACGGCGTGGGCAGTGATGAACGCGGGGTTGTCCGGCGCCAGCCGCTGCGCATACCACAGGCCCGCCTGGGCCTCGCTCAGCCCGCGGACGATGGGCCCGGCCGCGCCCGGCACCGCACGGGCCTTCATGCGCTGGCCGCCGCCTCGGCCTGCAGCCGCTGCACCACGGTCCACCAGCCGCCCAGCGTGGCGTGTTCGGCCAGATGACTGAATTCCAGCGGGATGCCGGTATTACCCCAGGCGAGCACCAGACCGAGCACGCGCATCGAGTCCAGGCCCAGGTCCATCAGGTTCTCGTCGTCCTGGATGTCCTCGGGGGCTTCGCCGAGCATCCCGGCGACATCGGCGCGCATGCGCTCCAGGGTCAGTGCGCTCATGACAGCGTCTCCAACAGGTGATCGGTGGTCATCGGCACCCCACAGGTGCGGGCGATCCAGTGCAGGGCCAGGTCATGGTCGGCCCGCGAGAAATCGGCGACCGCGTCGGCGGCGATGAAGCTCTCGATGTCGCGCTGGAAGCCTTCGGCGACCGTAGCGGTACAGCCGATATGCGCGTACACGCCGGTGACCACCAGCTGGTCGCGACCGCGGGCGCGCATCATCGTCTCCAGATTGCTGCGCTGGAACGCGCTGTAACGGTGTTTGACCAGCACATGGTCACCCTGCACCGGGGCCACGGCCTCGATGATGGCTTCGTGCTCCTCGGTGGCGGACATGCCCGGGCCCCAGAGATCGGCCTGCAGGCCCCGGTCACGGCGATCCTGGTTGCCACGCTGGGCGGTGTAGAACACCGGGATGCCACGCGCACGGCAATGCGTGAGCAGGCGCGCGATGTTGGCGATGGCCGGGGCCAGCGGCGCCGCATCCGGCGCGAACGCGGCCAGGAAGTAGCGCTGCATGTCATGCACCAGCAGCGCTACGCGCGCGGTGTCCGGTTGCCAGGCGCCGCGCGGGGTCGGCAGCTCGGCCTGGGTCGGCAGCGGATACGGTTGGATCTTGGGCAGCGCCATCAGCGCGTTTCTCCTGTCTGTTGCATGAAGCGTTCGCGCAGCTGGGCACGCAGCTCGCGGCGGCTGATCTTGCCGACCGCGGTGGTGCCGAAGGCATCGACGAACACGATCTGGTCCGGCACTTTGAACGCAGCCAGGCCGCGGCTGCGGACCCAGGCCTTGAGGCTGGCGGCCCTGGTCGGCTCGCCCTGGGCAATGATGAAGGCGCAGCTGCGCTCACCGAGGTAGTCATCGGGGATCGAGACCACGGCGGCATCGAACACACTCGGGTGCGCCAGCAGGTGGTCCTCGATTTCTTCCGCGGAGATTTTTTCGCCGGCGCGGTTGATGTGGTCGCTGGCCCTGCCCTGCACCACCAGATAGCCGCCCGTCAGCCGCTGGACCATGTCGCCGGTGCGGTAGAAGCCATCTTCGGTGAAGGCACGCGCATTGGCGGCCGGATCGTTGTGGTAGCCGCGGATGGTATAGGGGCCGC
>NZ_JBKGUA010000205.1:0-1516 GCF_046543485.1 Paraburkholderia sp. EG304
GGCTCAGGACTGCTATTGTTTGCCTTCGTTGAACGCAAGCCCGCAAGATTCGTGTGGGAGACCGGCGCAGTGTCATCGCCGGTCGCTGAGCGTCGCCGTCGTTCAGGCGCTACGCCGAAAGCAGTGGAGTCAATGCCTTGCGCGTTGGCGATCGTACTCGCTCTGGCGCTTGAAGAATTTCTCGCCTCAGCGGTCTTGGACCTGAGGATTGAAAGTGGCACGGCCATTGGGATGCCAACGAAATCATTCGCTTGTGGGGGTTATATGCTGGAACCGCCGATTTTTTCGAAATTCTTCGAATTCAATAGGTTAGCGGCTATTTTCGGGCGGCAAAGGCCTGATCCATAGCCCTCGCACGCTGGATTTCGTCGCCGTGCAGGTACATCGATGTCGTCGCGATCGATGCATGGCGCAGGTTGTCGCGCACGCTGGTCAGTTTGGCCCCGCTAGCGAGCGCGTGGCTGTGGCGCATCCAGTGCGGACTCGCGCGGCGCAATTTTTCGGCAGCTACCGGATGATCGGCCTCGATCACGTCGGCTGCCTGTGCGAAGAAGCGGCGCATGACGCGCCCCAGACGCGAACCCGCGATACCCGCGTCGCCGTCTTCGCCCAGACTCGCGACCAGTGATGTCTTCGGGTTGCAGCGTTGTGGCGTGACAGGCAGGCGTCGCTGTGCAAGGTACTGATCGAGCGCAGTACGCGCGAGCGGCGGCAGTGCCACCTTGCCGGGCTTGCTGCCCTTGCCGACCAGATGCAGCCAGTGATCACCGTGCCCGTCCACGCGGATGCTGCCGAGCTCGGCGCCGACCAGTTCGCTCGCGCGCAGACCCGTCGCGTAGCCGAAGTCAAGCAGGAAGCGCAGCCGCTGCGCCGCTGGCTCCGACCAGCCATAGGACCATTCGAGGCCGTCGGCAATCGCGCGGACCAGCAGCCACTCACCCTCGGTGAAACCGCGCGTCGTGTCCAGCGCTGGCTGCGAGGCGTGGCCTCGGACCTTGACGCCGGAAAACGGATTGGCGAGCACGTTACGCTGCTCGATCAGCCAGCGAAACAGCGCCGAGAGCACCGTCAGTGCGTAGGCTGCTGAGCGCGCTGACAGGGCAGTGACGACAGCGCCCGCCCGCGTTCGACGATCGCCCACAGGATCAGCCGCTCGGCCTCCTTGCGATAGGCGCGCTGCGTCGTCGCTGTTTCGTGCAGCGCAAGCCACGCCTGTACCGCCTCGTAATCGTTCGTCACGTTCAGCGTGCAGGCATTACGCGGCGCCCGGAAACTGCCCTGCGAGCCATCGACCTCGTGCGGCAGGCGCAACTCTTCCCACGGCACGATGCTGCGTGGCTTGGTGACCGCGACCAGTGCGCGGGCGCGCTCGGTCAACAGCGGATGCTCGGTGTCACCTTCCGGCATAAAGGAGCCGGGTATTTCCGGCATATAGGCGCCAGAAGAAGCGGGTAGAAACGAGCATCTTGGTGGGTTCAAGAATGGGCGGTTTAGCTGCCGTTTGCAAGGTTCAAGT
>NZ_JBKGUA010000206.1:0-1507 GCF_046543485.1 Paraburkholderia sp. EG304
AATGCCGGGCTATGCGACCGGCGGCTTCTTTTTGCCATCTTTGGGTTCCTTTTGCTGGTCCCTATGACCAGCTCAGGCCCCGACCGTTCCACTTACCGACCTTGTCCGAAATTCCGGCGCCACCTCTAAATTCCCTGCCATCGATCCGTTTCGGGTGTTGATCGTCAGAGCGCCGGCGGATGAAGCAAGTGCAATTCTCGCTGTCTCGCAGATTTTGAATCTTCTCGTGTCGAAGCTTTGGCGCGCAATCGGGGGCGTTCTGGATGTCATTTGGATGATTATCGATAAGATTGGCAGACCTTTCGATAGCATCGACCGAGCGTTTGATCCGCTACTGTGGATTCTTTTAATGATTCTAGGCTTTTTTGCTTTCATACCGATCCATCCCGAATGGTCTGTCAAGGCGGCATGGATCATAGTACTGTTCACCTCACTTATGCGCGCCCGGCGCCCCCTGATGCTTACGTTCGGTTTTATGGTGGGAATTCCCGGAGGGCTGATTGCGCTCCTGCTGGCGACACTTTCCATGCCGTTTGGAGCCGACTTGGCGATGGCCTCATTACTTACCAGCATATCGGCAGAGTCGACCCCTCCCGGCGAGTGGACAACACAGCATTTATTTGCGCACCATGATCGGGATCCGTGGGGTTTAATGCACGGAGTTCCCTATCGGGATCCCGGAAGTCTCAAAGTAATTGCAGATTGGATCAGAGTTCGCGCCGAGCGTACCTGCCCTTGAACCGCCGACAAGTCGATCGGCCGAGTTGAGTCGCGTTCTGCTCTTGGCAGCGCCGCAAGTATCGAAGTGGCGGCGATCGGCGAAAGTCGGTAAGCGGCCAGCAAACCCGTCTTGGCGAACTGAACTAGCGGATGGGATCCGCCGGTTGCCAGCGATGAGGCAGCAATGCTGCGATGTCGCTGGCCTTTTGAGTCGGCAATCGGGTGAGAACGTCCTTCAGGTAGGCATGCGGTTCGTGCCCATTCAGTTGCGCTGAACGTAGCAGACTCATGATGGCTGCGGCTCGTTTGCCGGCTCGAAGCGAACCGGCAAACAACCAGTTCGACCTGCCGATAGCCCAAGGACGTATCTGGTTTTCGACCCAGTTGTTGTCTATGGGCACGTGACCGTCATCGAGATAGCGGGTCAGCGCATCCCATCGTTTAAGACTGTAATCCAGCGCTTTGGCAATTGCAGAACCTTCCGACACCAGCTTGCGCTGCGCCACCATCCATTCGTGAAGTGCGCCGCAGACCGGCTTGGCCCGACTCTGTCGAAGCTTGTGGTGTTCCTCGGCTTGCAGCACTGCAGCGTCGCGCTCGATGTCGTAAAGCGGAGCAAAGAACGGCAGCGCCTGCGCGGCGATCTGACTGCTGTGATTGGCGTGCAGATCGAAGAACTTGCGTCTCGCGTGCGCTGCATATCCAATTTCAGTGATGCCCTGCTGGAATCCAGCCTTGTACCCACTGTAGTCGTCGCATACCAGTTTGCCCTGCCAGTCAGCGAGGA
>NZ_JBKGUA010000207.1:0-1496 GCF_046543485.1 Paraburkholderia sp. EG304
ACCGGTGCGAGCGCATGCTCGGGCACATACCCGGATGGATCCTCTCGACGTCGATACAGGCAAAGCTGCCGTACTACGCCGAATTCCAGCCCCACCGTGACCGGCTTACGGCCGGTTATGCGCGACAGCCATCGTCTGATAGCCTCATCGAGAGCGATCTCGGATTGCCAACCCCATTGTTCAGCGACGAATCGGATGAAACCGTTGAGCACGAACTCCCCGCGCAGATATTGCACACCCATCGCACGGCGAAATCGTAGAAACATCTCAACGTCGCGCGCCAAACAGGCCGCTGTCACGAATGTTCTCATGATGGGACCGGAAGAGAGATGTCGCGCAGGGTCTCCGTTGCGATACGTACATACGCCGAGATGGAGCCTGGGTCGCGATGACCGAGAATCTCAGAAATAACTCGTGGATCTGCTCCAAGGTCGATCTGGCGAGCAGCATGGGAATGTCTCAGCACATGACTGCCGAGGTACGGCGCCGTCAGTCCGGCTACAGCTGCATGTTTGGATATGACATGCCATACAGCTGAAGATGCCGTAAGTGGTGCGAATGGCAGCCTCAACTGGACGAACAGATATCGGGTCGTGGTATGTGGAGGCCTTCCGCCACGAAGATAGCGGACCAGCGCCTTCGCCACGACCGGCAATAGTGGCAGAGTAAAGAGCGCGCCGGTCTTGGGACGCAGAACCTGCAACGTCGAGGCGGCCCAATTGATATCGTCCAGCCGTAACCGGATCAGTTCGCCAGCGCCGAATCCATAGGTTGCCATCATCAGTAGCATGGCGTAGTCGCGCAGGCCGCACGGATTTGATTGGTCCACTGCTGCCAGTAACCGCTGAACGTGCTCCCATGCCAGAGCTCGGCGTGGCCGCTCGTATCTTGGTTGGACTGGAGCGATTACCGAGTCAGCGACGTTGCGAGAGCTGCGTCCTGTAGCAAACAGGAAACGCGAGAAGGAGCGGATGCTGCAGGCAATATCGGCCGTAGTGGCCCGCGCGTAGCGACGGCTGCAGTCGACGAGAAAGGCGTCGACATCAGTCAGCTTCATCGAACGCCAGGTTCGCTGATGAACACGCAGATGCCGTAGAAAGTAACCGATGTGGGCCAACTTCTTGTGTACGGTTGCCGCCGGGCTACCGCGATGTGTCACCAGGTATTCCTCATATGAGCGCAGCAACGCCGTTGAGGGCGGAGCGGTAACCGGCGCGTGCTGCCAACACGGAGGATCCCGTCCCAGCACGTAATAGACCCGATTGAGAGCGTACAGAGCCGTCCGCGCGTTTGCAGCTGTCTCCGGCCTGATGCCGTGCCTTCGGACGTACCACGTAGAAAATCGACAGGCACCATCGCGAGTTAGTTGAGCGCGTTCGTCAAGCCCGCACTGCTCACAGTAGTCCCTGAAATACCGTATCCATCTGAGGTACAGCATGGCACTGCCGTCTCCTACAGAACGGTCGTCGTGCCACACGCGAACGATCTCGGACGTC
>NZ_JBKGUA010000208.1:0-1487 GCF_046543485.1 Paraburkholderia sp. EG304
CCTGGGGCGGGCACTACCGGATGGTCGGGAGCCGGCCAGCGGCCGGCACTACTGTCCTGCGGTGGCAGTGGCGTAAGTCATTGATGCGCAAGTGGTGTCCCGATTTTGTCGCGCGCGACAGCCATTTCAGACAATCCGTGGCGCAATCGGCCCATTCCAAAGCCCGTGAACTTCTTCACTTTCACAAACCCTTGACCCGGAAAGTCTCAGATCCGACATTTCATGTGACTGAAGTGCAGCTGAAACGTTGTTGATCGGCCAGCCACCCACTAGCGTCGGGTTGGGCGGTTTGATTCAGGGGAACCGATCCACTCACCCGGCCGATCCGCGCCATCGATTTCAGCAGCCCCCGGATCGGACCTGGATTCTCAGCCGCGACGACGGCATTCACTGTCTGAAAGGGAAATCCGATGTCTCATGTCTCGCAACACCGTTTGCGTCCCCGTGCATTGGTTGTACTGGGCGCGTCCGTTCTGTCGACCCTGCTGCTGGCCACCCCGGCGTTCGCCGGCGATGTGCAGTTGAGCGGCCTGTCCTCGGCGCCGACCCATCAGCGCTTCATCGTGAAGTACAAGGACGGCAGCACCGAGGTCGCCACCCCGACCGCGCTGGCCAGCTCGCTCAAGGCCGCGGCTGCGGCAGTGCCGGCCGCGCAGGGCCGTGCCCTGGGGCTGCAGAAGCTGCGTCAGTTGGCGATCGGCCCGACCGTGGTCAAGGCCGACCGGCCGCTGGACCGTGCCGAGGCCGAGCTGCTGATGCGTCGCCTGGCAGCCGACCCGAGCGTGGAATACGTCGAGGTCGACCAGCTGATGCAGGCCACGCTGGTGCCCAACGACACGCGTTTCTCCGAGCAGTGGGGCTTCGGTACCAGCAATGCTTCGATCAACGTGCGCCCGGCATGGGACAAGGCCACCGGCACCGGCGTGGTGGTCGCGGTGATCGACACCGGCATCACCAACCATCCCGACCTCAACGCCAACATCCTGCCCGGCTATGACTTCATCAGCGACGCAGCGATGGCGCGCGACGGCGGTGGCCGCGACAACAATCCCAACGACGAAGGCGACTGGTACGCCGCCAACGAATGCGGCTCCGGCATTCCGGCCTCCAACTCGAGCTGGCACGGCACCCATGTGGCCGGCACGATTGCGGCGGTGACCAACAACAGCACCGGCGTGGCTGGCACGGCCTTCAATGCCAAGGTCGTCCCGGTGCGCGTGCTCGGCAAGTGCGGCGGCTACACCTCCGACATCGCCGATGCGATCGTCTGGGCGTCCGGGGGCACCGTCAGCGGCGTCCCGGCCAACGCCAACCCCGCCGAAGTGATCAACATGTCGCTCGGCGGTGGTGGCAGCTGCTCCACCACCTACCAGACCGCGATCAATGGTGCCGTTTCGCGCGGCACCACCGTGGTGGTCGCCGCGGGCAACAGCAATACCAACGTCTCGTCCTCGGTGCCGGCCAACTGCGCCAACGTCATCGCCGTC
>NZ_JBKGUA010000209.1:0-1484 GCF_046543485.1 Paraburkholderia sp. EG304
TGTACTGGCTCGGCCGCCACCGCACCCTGCTGTTGACCCTGCTGGTGATGATCGGCGGCACCGTGCTGTGCGCGGCCGCGGCCGGCCACTACGCCTGGCGCCGCGCGCTGAACGAAGAAAGCGGCCAGGTACAGCCCCAGCTGGCGCTGTACGCCCAGGGCCTGCAGCAGCGCATCGACCGCTTCGGTACGCTGCCGCAGGTGCTGGCGCTGGACCCGGACCTGCGCGGGGCGCTGCTGCAGCGCCCCGATGCCGCCGCCCGCCAGCGGCTGAACCTGAAACTGCAGCGGGCCAACCAGGTTACCCGCGCCTCCACCCTGACCCTGGTCGGGCGTGACGGCGTGGCCGTGGCCGCCAGCAACTGGGACCAGCCCAGCAGCAACGTCGGCGAGGACTACAGCTACCGCCCCTATTACCGCCAGGCACTGGCCACCGGCCACGGCCGCTTCTACGGCATCGGCATGACCACCGGCGTGCCGGGCTATTACCTGTCGCAGGCGATCGAGGAAGACGGCGCGCGCATCGGCGTGGTGGTGATCAAGATCGAACTGGCCGCGCTGGAGCAGGAATGGCTGACCAGCCCGGACGTGGTGCTGGCCAGCGACGAGCACGATGTGGTGTTCCTGGCCAACCGCGACGCCTGGCGCTACCGGCTGCTGCGCCCGCTGGGCCCGGCCGAACGCAGCGAGATGCTCGACAGCCGCCAGTACGCCGACCGCTCGCTGCAACCGCTGCGGGTACGCACCGGCAGCGTGCTCGACGATGGCGGCCGCATGGTCCACCTGCTCGATCCGGTGCTGCCGGGCGAGATGCTCTGGCAGACCCTGGCGCTGCCCGAGGAGCAGTGGAACCTGCATCTGCTGCACGATGCCGGCGCTGCCACCAGCGCCGGGCGCAGTGCCGCCATCGGGGGCGGTGCGGCGTGGCTGGCACTGGGTTTCCTGGTGTTGTTCATCCAGCAGCGGCGGCGCCTGGCCGCCCATCGCCAGCGCAGCCGGCGCGAGCTGGAAAGCGTGCTCAAACAGCATGCACAGGAGCTGCGTACCGCGCAGGACGGCGTGCTGCAGGCCGCCCAGCAGGCCGACAGCGGCCTGAGCCGCAGCCTGGCGCACCTGCCGCAGGGCGTGGTGGTGATCGACAGCGAACAGAAGCTGGTGGCGTGGAACGCGCGCTATCTGGAGCTGTTCCGGTTTCCGTCCGGCCTGATCCAGGTCGGGCGGCCGATCGAAGAGATTTTCCGCTTCAACGCGCGCCGTGGCCTGCTCGGGCCCGGGCCGATCGAAGAGGCGATCGAGCGTCGCCTCAACCATCTGCGCAGTGGCCGCCCGCACATGCGCGAGAGCGAGAAGGACGACGGCACCGTGCTGGAAATACGCGGCAATCCCCTGCCCGACGGCGGCTTCGTGACCAGCTACGCAGACATCACCAGCTACAAGAACACCGCGCGCGAGCTGCGCTCGCTGGCCGATGCCCTGGAGCATCGG
>NZ_JBKGUA010000210.1:0-1461 GCF_046543485.1 Paraburkholderia sp. EG304
CTACAAGGGCTTCCCCGTTGGACGCAAGTACAACGTTGACTTTTGGTGCTTTCTGCTGCGCTGCCTGGCTGGTGCAAGTGAGAAGGTGAAGGACTGCGGTACTACAACCGGTCATGTTGGGCTCATTGCCCGGACCCTGATGAAAGACGCGCGCGAGGGCCTCGTTCGAATATCGGGATTAAATTCCCAGAACTTTTCACAGGTACGCCTCGCGCGGGTCCAACCCGCTTCACATCACCGCTGGCAGTGCAAAGTGATCGTCTCTATCCGTTCATGATTCCATGGTCGGGTTTCATCGGCGGTCTGTTGATAGCACGAATCGAAGTCAGTCAGCGGCCGGTTCGAACTTGAAGTCCTCGCCGTATTTCAGCATGGCCCACGCCATCCTCGCATTCTTGGCCGCAATCGCGACGGCGGCCCGCCAGTAGCCTCGACGCTCTACCAGAGCTCGCACCCAACGGCTGAAGCGATCCTGTTTCTCGCCGAGATTGGCAATGACAGCACGGGCACCGTTGACCAGCAAACCACGCAGATAGGCATCTCCCGCTTTCGTGATGCTGCCCAGCCTGGCTTTGCCGCCGCTGCTGTACTGTCCCGGTGTGAGTCCGATCCAGGCCGCCACCTGCCGGCCGTCTTTGAAATCGTGCCCGGCACCAATGCTGGCCAGCAGGGCGCTGGAGGTGGTCGGGCCGACGCCCCGCAACTGCATCAGTCGTTTGCTGCGCGCGTCCTCGCGCGCGATCTCGGTGATCGCTTGATCGTATTGGACCAGGCGATCTTCTATGTTGCCGGCATGCTCAAGCAGATCGCTGATGCTGCGCTTGGCCCAGCCGGGCAACGTGTCCAAATGATCAGCGATGTTCGCGCGCAGCTTCTCGGGGCTCTGTGGCAGCACCACGCCGAATTCCGCGAGCAGACCGCGCAGTCGATTGTACGTGGCGGTACGTTCCGCCACGAACCCCTGCCGGGTCCGGTGCAGGCAAAGCGTCGCCTGCTGATGTTCATCCTTGATCGGCACAAAACGCATGCTGGCACGCGTTACCGCTTCGCAAATCGCCGCCGCATCGGCTGCATCGTTCTTGCCTCGCTTACCCGACATCCGGTACGGCGCAACGAGCTTGGCGGCCATCAACTTCACCGTATGTCCATGCTGCTGAAATACACGGGCCCAATGATGCGCGCCGGAGCAAGCCTCCATGCCGATCAAGCAAGGCGGCAACTGGGCAATCAGCGTCACCAGTTGGTCACGCGCGACACGCGGCTTGATCAGCACGGCCTTGCCAGCCTCATCTACGCCGTGGACGGCGAACACGTTCTTGGCAAGATCGATTCCGACGGTAACAATGGGCATGGATTTCCCCTCCTGTGGGTATTGATGAAGGCTCAGACCTCATCATGGCACTTTGATGCCGAACCGCGGCTTCCGCCGCAGCCTCGGGACGGGGAAGTCCCTTACATTCG
>NZ_JBKGUA010000211.1:0-1445 GCF_046543485.1 Paraburkholderia sp. EG304
ATGTCATGCGCAACGCCAATCCTGCCGTCCGGTCCGCTCGGTCACGTTCCCGAAATGACCGGTCACGTTGCCGAAATCCCCGGTCACGATCCCGAAACGGCCGGTCACGTTCATCCGAAATACGCAGCTTTCGCGTCGATCTTCTCGTCGACCGGAACGTGAAGCGCGTTCGGCGTGTCGTCAGCCGAACGGCAGAATCTGCCAAGGCCATCGACGATCATGCGACCTATCTCAAATGGCGTGATCTCGACGACCTTGCCCGTGACGAGTGGTACCTCGACCGGACCGAGGCCATAACGGGCCGCGAGTTCTTGTGGCGGCTCTGCCGGTAGATTCACCCGAGCGCTGAGCGCAGATGAGACCGATCTGTAGGCACGCGAGTGGACCGTCCCTGATGCGACGTTTGGGGGAAAGCCGCGCCTCGCATGCTCTGCGATTTCCCGGTTGAATGCGAGATAGGTGCCGCGTCGATGTGAAAGACGGTCTGCGACAAGACGTAGTGTCGAGGTTTTTCCCGCGCCAGCGTACGCTTTGATTTTTATGTTGCCGCCAGTGGAAACAGCATCGACGATCGCCTGCTGCTCCGCCGTCGGTCGAATTAAACGGGCCATTGGCGGGCTTAGACCTTCGCGACGCGGTCGCAGAAGCACACCGCACGTTCTAGGCTCGTGGTTTCCATGGGGCGGAAGCAATTATGAGTTTCGCAGCGCACCGGCCATAATGCCGTTCAGTTATCTCGGGACCCGGTCTCGTGGTACGGTGAGCGCGCATCCCCGACCGATTATATAGCGCGCCAATTGCGCCCCGCCGCGCCATGCAAGTCATTGCTATGTTGCCGGCACCCTGTCGGGGGGGCGACAGCGATGCGAAGAAAAACACGCGCGCGTTCGTTTAGTTGATTCTTGGTACATGCGGCGCGCTGTTGCGTGACGCCAAAAACGGAAATATTGATGAAAATTGAATTGTATGGATCAAGTCAAAAGGACGCTGCGTTAGTTCAACAGGAGTGGAACGGCGACGGCTTAACCGGGCCGCAGACTGCGCTATTCGCGAGCAACGACATGACTCTCCAATGCGAGCGCGATGGTTTCCATCTGTACTACCTTGGCTATCGGACCTCTGCGTTTGTCACGAACGAGGATGCGAGGAAAACCGCGCCCGAATTTGCACGACAAGTTCTGAACCGGATGTTGAGCCAAATATCCGAATAGGTGTTGCGTAGCTCGACGGCCGGTTTCTGTTGCGCAAAATCGGCCTGCAAGCACTGATCGACCGTCGATGAGACGCCAGAAAGCGCAACACCGGCAAACATACCAGTTTGTCAAAGCCATTTTGAAATGTCCGCTTACTGGCCAAGTTCAAATGTCCGCTTTTAGGGGGTGGGAATCGGTCTCTCACCCGGTTTTTATTCACGCAGTGTCGAAGGATAGCGTTTGAACTGGCAG
>NZ_JBKGUA010000212.1:0-1424 GCF_046543485.1 Paraburkholderia sp. EG304
GGTAATGCCGTTCAGTTAAGGTCTTTCCGAAGATATCGAACGGTATAGCGAGCAGGACGGGACTTGACGGCCCGGTCGCATTGTCGACCGGGCCGTTTTACGTTGATGAGCAGCTTGAGGTGTTCACGCAGTCGTTTGAGAACGGCGGGGAGTTTGGCGAGTGCCGGCGTGCGTGCGGCCCACATCATCTCGTGCTGGATGAGATGGAAGGAGCGCACGAAGCTGAGTTCGCCTGGCTCGCACCTGGCCTCGCAGGCGGCGCTGGCCATCTCGCGACGGATCAGGTTGTAGGCGATCAGGGCGCCCCAAATTTCCTGGTAAATGCCTTCGACGGTACGACTACGCAGCGTCAATTCGCTGCCGAGCATGGATTGCTTGAGCTCGCGATAGCTGGTTTCGACCTGCCAGCGACGCTCGTAGCAAGCATTCAGATCGGCCGGTTTGAAGCGGCGCCGGTCGGTCAGTGAAGTCAGCAGCGTTCGCTCCCGGCCTGCCGAATCAAGCACACGAACCGCACGCACCGTCCACCACTCGGGTAATTCAGGGCACTTGTGTCGTGCCTGCGGTGAAACGCGCATACGTATCAAGGCATCGTCTGGTTTGCCTGACACCACTTCCCAGCGCGTGTTGGACTTGGCCGGAATCAGAAAGTGGCGATTGCGTTCGCCCGAGCTTAATCCACACAGAATCTCGGCGGACAGAAAGCCTTTGTCGAAGACCGTCAGCGAGTGATCCGGGATCTGTTCCAGCAAAGTCTTGGCATAGATCATCTCGTTCGTGTCGTAGCGGCCGAATGCGATGTTCGCGACGAGATGTGTCGGAATCGAGGTCAGCGTCACGGCTCGCACCTGCGGGTAGCTCGCCACCTTGCCGCTGGCGTAACTTTGGGCGCCGAAGTGCTCGCGATTCGCCGGGCTGTCCGGGGTACGCAGCGTGGTGCCATCCATGGCCCACAAGCTCAGCCCCTTGAAGGCATGGCGCGCAGCGTCCTGCCCACACCAGGCCTGGGCGGTTCGCTCGAACAGCCAGGCCATCGGCGCATCACCCAGGCGCTGCCGGGCCTGCGCGATGGCGCTCTTGCTGACGAACGTGGCTTCGTTGGGCAACACCAGATCGAGGCTGTCGACCACCTCACTGATCGACCAGTGACGATAGATCGCCAGGGCTATGACGAGCCAAACCACCTGCTCGGCCGGTAAGCGCCGGCGGCGTATGCTGGCCGTGCCCGTGGCGTCGATGGCCTGTTCAATCCATTCATGCGGCAGATGCTCGCCCAGCCGACTCAGATCGGCGGGTGCTGCATCGAGCAGGAAGGTAAGGTGGTCGCTCAGCATCGCGACCAAAGTTAACAGCTTGCCGTTCTGTTTACAACTCCAACCCTAAAAACAAAAATGCCGTTCAGGTCTTAACTGAACGGCATTACC
>NZ_JBKGUA010000213.1:0-1417 GCF_046543485.1 Paraburkholderia sp. EG304
CTCGAGCACATCGCGCCGGGCCTGCAGTTCGACCTCGCCGAAGCCACGCGGATCGCCGCTGGTCCGTTGCCAGTGACGGGTCAGGACCCCGCTCCCCTCGCCGGCGTGCAGCAGCGCGCCCACCTGGTCCATGAAGTCGTAACCGGTGCTGCCATCGCAGGGCCAGTCTGCGCGAAGCACTTCATCCGGGGCGAGGATCTTCTCGACCCACAGGCCCAATGACCCGGGAGCGAGACCGCGTGTGGCGCCCGCCGCGTCCAGGGCGGCGCGCAGCCGCTGCAGGTAGCCCGCCGGATCACGCAGCCCATCCACATGGTCCACGCGCAGGCCATCCACGCGTCCTTCCGCAACCAGGCGCAGCGGCAGGGCATGCACCGTCTCGAAGACATCGTCGCGATGCATCTGCAGCGCGGCCAGCGAGGCGATGGTGAAGAACCGGCGGTAGTTGATCCGGTCATCCCCGGTGCGCCACCACGCCAGGCGGTACGGCTGCGCGGCGAGCAGGTCGGTGAGCGATTGTGCGGACCCCGCTGTCGACCCCGCAGGCACGCTCTCCGGCGCCAGCGGATACACCGTATCGTGATGCGCAATGCCCACCACGCCCTTGCCATCCCGCCGCACGGCCAGCACGCCATCGGCGATCGCGCTGGACAACGGACGATCCAGCACCGGCAACCACAGCTTGCCGTCGCGCCCAGGGGCGCGCCACGCGACATCGAACCACCTTGCATGGAGGCTCTCGCGTCCGTGCGCGAGCACATCCGCCCAGTACGGGTTGAGCGGGTGCGCCGCCATATGGTTCGGCACGATGTCCAGGATCAAGCCCATACCGTGCGCGCGCACGGCATCGGACAGACGCTGCAGCCCCGCCTCGCCGCCCAGTTCGGGATTGACCGTGGTCGGGTCGATCACATCATAGCCGTGGGTTGAGCCGGGCACTGCGCTGGCAATGGGCGAGAGGTACAGGTGACTGACGCCCAACGCGGCGTAGTAATCCACTTGTGCACACGCCGCGTCGAAATCGAATCCGGCATGCAACTGCAGACGTGCGGTGGCGCGGAACGGCACCATCTCAATACTCCTGGGCGCGGCGTGCCGCGGCGAACTGCTGCAGCGAACGGTCCAGCGTCGGCAACGGTAATGGAGAGGGCAGGCGCTGGCGCCAGTTCGGATGGACAGCGACGGTGCCGGGCAGGTTCACCTGCCCGCGCAGGCCAAGCGCGTCTTCGACCGGCAGCAGTGCCAGCGGTGCCGGGCCAGCAGCCACATGCCGCAGTGCTGCCAGCCGCAGCGTTGCCGGGGTGGCACCGCCGCCTACCGCACGCGCGAGCCGCGCGACATCGGCATGACGCTCGGCCATGGCCTGTGCGTGATCGGCGGCAGGCTGCGCCTCCAGCCGGGCGCGCCAGGCCAGATC
>NZ_JBKGUA010000214.1:0-1388 GCF_046543485.1 Paraburkholderia sp. EG304
CTCCTCGATCCACTTGTCACAACGACCGAGGTTAATCTATGGTCACCCCCGTTTTTGCAATGCTGAATTTTTTGGCGCGTTGGGTTTGCGTAAATCTATCCGGCGTCAGAGCGGGATGAGCCGTCGCGCCTCGATGAGAATCGCGCCTGATGGTCCTGATAACAGGGGCAGCTTCAGAAGCTGGTTAACCTCTCAGGGTTTCCGTCAGGCCGGTTTGCCGTTCACGTCATCAGTATTCAGCAATCGCAAAACCAGGTGGATCGACTTCGGTAAAGCAGTTCGGCGGGAGGTGGCTCATCGAGGGGCGCTTCGCGTGCATGGGTCGAATACAGCGTCGCGACTCGCAATGGCCCAGGCTATTCGCGCGAACTTGTTAGCGAGCGCACAGGCCACTACGTTTGAGTGTCGTCGCGCGAGCATTGAGCGCACCCAGTCGGCCATCTTGCCCGTGTGCCTGTTCAGATGCAGCATGAAGGCACGGGCACACTGGACGAGCAACCGGCGAATGTTCTTGTCCCCCCGCTTGGAAATTCCCAACAGGTTCGACCGGCCTCCCGTACTGTACTGGCGGGGGACCAGTCCGACGGCAGCGGCAAAGTCGCGGCCGCATCGATACTGCTTTCCATCGCCGAGTTCTGAGGCAAGTAAGCTTGCGGTAATCGGTCCAACTCCCGGAATGGTAAGCAGTCGCTGGGCTATAGCGTCATCCGCAAGCTGCCGGTTGAGCTCCTTCTCGATCTCGCCAATCTGCTCCGAAAGATATTTGAAATGCGCATGCAGGCGCTCAAGAATCGCGACGAGACGTGGCGGGAGGGAGTGCTCGGCCAGCAACGCGGGCAGGCGCCTGACAACGGCATTGCCGACAGGTAGCGTGACGCCGAATTCAAGCAGGAATCCATGCATCTGATTGGTCGTGCAAACCTTGTCCCGAACGAGTGAGTCGCGTACCCGGTGCAGGGCAGACAGTGTCTGCTGCGATACAGTCTTCGGCGTTACGAAGCGCATTGACGGTCGGGAAGCTGCTTCGCAGATTGCCTCGGCATCGACGAAATCGTTCTTGTTGCTCTTCACGAACGGGCGTACGAACTGCGGCGAGATCAGCTTTGCCTCGTGCCCGAGTTCGGCGATCTTGCGTGCCATGCAGTGCGCACCAGCACACGCCTCCATGACTATCGTGCATGGATGGAGCGTGGCGAAGAACTCAATCAGTTGCTTGCGCGATAACTTTCTGCGAAACACCGCTTTACCCGCCGCATCCTGACCATGAAGGTGAAAAGCGTGCTTACCCAGATCAATACCGACCAATGTGACGTTTTGCATGGCAGATCTCCCAAGGAATCCCGGCAGAGTACCCCTGCTGCGGGGAGGGGGTGACCATCCCATTACAG
>NZ_JBKGUA010000215.1:0-1370 GCF_046543485.1 Paraburkholderia sp. EG304
GGAGGTGTCAGGAATTTTGTGTGCCGAGGTCGGTTAAAAGATCTCAGCTCATGGCGTTCGTGAACCGCTCGCCGAACATAATGGCGAACTGATTGACTGCCTGCCGCCAGGTAATAGGCGGCATCTTCCAATCCTTTTCGATGTTGCGCAAGGCCAGATACAGCAGCTTGCTGGCGGCTTCGTCGCTGGGGAAGTGGCCGCGATTCTTCACGATCTTGCGCAACTGCATATGCATGCTCTCGATGGCGTTGGTCGTGTAGATAATTCGGCGCACTTCGGGCGGATAGGCGAAGAAGGGAATCACCTGCTCCCATTGGCGTTGCCACATCGGCGCGACCGTGGGGAATTTGCGACCCCACTCGCTTTGTGCGAAGGCCTCGAGCGCCGCTGCCGCCGCTGCGGCCGTGGCGGCCTGATAGATCGGCTTGAGCGCGGCCGCCAGCAGCTTGCGGTCCTTCCAGCCCGCCAGATTCAGCGAATTGCGGATCAAATGCACGATGCAGGTCTGGATCTGCGCGGCCGGATACACCGCCTCGATCGCTTCCGGAAAGCCGCGCAGGCCGTCCACGACCGCGATCAGAATGTCGTGCAGCCCTCGGTTCTTCAGTTCGTTGAAGACCTTCAGCCAGAATTTGGCGCCTTCGGTCTGTTCGATCCACAAGCCGAGCACTTCCTTGCGGCCGTCGGCCCGAATGCCTAGCGCCAGGTACACCGCCTTGTTCTTGACCGTGCCTTCGTCGCGGATCTTCAGCCGAAGCGCGTCGAAATACACGATCGGATACATCGCTTCGAGCGGGCGTTGCTGCCACTGCTCGACCTCGGCCAGTACTTCGTCTGTGACGGTCGAAATCAGATCAGGCGACACCTGCAGACCGTACAGCTCCAGCAAATGACCCTGGATCTCGCGCACGCTCATGCCGCGCGCGTACATGCTGATGACGTGGTCGTCAAAGCCCGGCAGGCGGCGTTGATATTTGCCGACCAGCTGGGGCTCGAACGTCGCCTGCCGATCGCGCGGAATGTCCAGCTTCAGCTCGCCGTTGGGTGTGATGACCGTCTTGGGGCTGGTGCCGTTGCGGTGATTGCCGCTCCTGCCTTGCCCGGCCTCGCTCTCCAGGTGGTGCGTCAGTTCCGCCGCGAGCATGCGCTCGGCCAGTTGCTTCTTCAGTTGGCCGGCCAGGCCTGATTCGCCCAGAATCGACTCGGTATCCTTGCTTTGCACCTGCGCCAGCAGTTGATCGATCAGCTCGTCGGGGAACAGCTTCGGCGCCTTCGGGTTCTTGCTCTTCTTGGTCACTGTTGCTTCGGTCATAGGACGTTATTTCCGTTATCGTCTCATGACCTCGGCACACTAAAAATCTGACAGGCTC
>NZ_JBKGUA010000216.1:0-1338 GCF_046543485.1 Paraburkholderia sp. EG304
TTAGGCAGTATGACTTTCCGTGATGTGGTGGCTGGCCCGCCGTGAGAAACCAGACGCGGGTTAGCATTGCTGCCAGAGCCGCATGGTGTGCACGAGGGCGACACCCGGCGATTTCCAGCACGGAGGCCAGCATGGGACACGATAGCACTGTGTACGTCGGTCTGGATGTCCACAAGGAATCCATCACGGCAGCCTACGCCGTCGGGATAGGCGAGGTGGAATTGCTGGGCAAGATCGGCACTTCGAAGACAGACATCGATCGCCTGTGCCAGCGCATGCAGTCCAAGGCGACGCACGTTCGCATCGTCTACGAAGCAGGGCCATGCGGCTATGGCCTCTACCGGCAACTGGTGCAGAAGGGATTCGACTGCGTGGTATGTGCCCCGTCGCTGATTCCGAAGAAACCAGGCGAGCGGGTCAAGACTGACCGCCGCGACGCACTCAAACTCGTGCGCTCGTTGCGTGCAGGTGATCTCTCGTCAGTCTACGTGCCAGGCGTCGAAGATGAGGCATTCCGGGACCTGGCCCGCGCGTGGGCCGCCGCCAAAGCGGATCTCAAGCACGCGCGTCAGCGCCTCAAGTCGTTTCTGCTCTCTCATGGTATTCGTTACACCGGCAGCGCGAACTGGGGGCCGGCACATCGACGGTGGATCAGCACCTTCGTATTCCCCAACCACTGGCAACAACTGGCCTTTGACGAGTGCCGCCGCACCATTGAAGACAGACTCGCCCAATGCGACCGCCTCGAGGCGGCACTACGCGAGGCTGTCGTCAACTGGCGCTTCTATCCGGCCGTACTGGGACTGCAGACCATGCGCGGTATCCAGTTCACCACGGCCGTTGGCATGCTCGCCGAACTGGGTGACCTGTCGCGATTCGAGCATCCGCGACAGCTGATGGCCTGGCTCGGGGTGACGCCCTCCGAACACTCGTCAGGCGAGCGGCGCCGTCAAGGCAGCATTACAAAAAACGGGAACAGTTATGCAAGAAAGCTGCTCGTGGAGGCTGCGTGGAGTTACAGATACCCCGCTCGGGTGAGCCCCGACATCCAACGCCGCCATGAAGGAATTCCGAAACCGATCATTGACCGCGCATGGGATGCCCAGCTGCGGCTATGCCGGCGATATCGCAAGCTCGCAGCGCGCGGCAAGAATGTGAACACCGGCGTGGTTGCCGTTGCGCGAGAGCTCTCAGGGTTTATCTGGGACATCGGCAGACTGGCGATGTCTCTCGCCATACCGAAAGATGCCAGGCCGGTCTGACACTATCTCATCTTAACGAGGACACGGAGAGTTTCCTGAAGGCGGCGTAGCCCGGCACCCGAGCAACCCGCGATTG
>NZ_JBKGUA010000217.1:0-1333 GCF_046543485.1 Paraburkholderia sp. EG304
CAGGCTGTTGAAATACCTCCCGCGCACGTCATCCGCGCGGGAGGGGTAAACGTTGAAACAAAGAACCGGACAACACTGAGACTGAAGCGATGCGCGGAGCGGACGGCTATACCGAGTCGATGTTCACGATGTCCCGGCTGGAAGACTTCGTTCCGGCCAATCACCCGTTGCGACCGATCCGGCTGTGGTTGAACGATGCGCTCACTCGCATGGATTCGGTCTTTTCGCGCATGTACGAGAGCGACGCGAAGGGCGGACGACCGAGCATTGCGCCGGAGAAGCTGATTCGCGCACTGCTGTTGCAAGTGTTGTATTCGATTCGCAGCGAACGCATGCTGATGGAGCAAATCTCCTACAACATGCTGTTTCGCTGGTTCGTCGGACTGGCGATGGACGATGCAGTCTGGGACCACTCCACTTTCAGCAAGAACCGCGACCGATTGATGGTCCATGATGTCATTGTCAGTCTGTTCAACGAGACGGTCGAGACAGCACGCATGCGTGGCCACCTGTCGGGGGAGCATTTCAGCGTCGACGGCACGCTCATTCAGGCCTGGGCGGGACACAAGAGCTTCGTGCCCAGGACGAAGCCGGACGACGACTCGGCGCCTGACGGCGGTGCCAGCTCTCACGAGAACTGGCATGGTGAGAAGCGTCGCAACGACACGCATGAATCCAGCACGGACGCTCAGGCGCGACTGTTTCGCAAGAGCCGTGGCACGGGCGCGATGCTTTGCTACATGGGTCACGTGCTGACTGATAACCGGCATGGCCTCGTGGTGAACGCACAGGTGACGCAGGCTAGTGGCACAGCCGAGCGGGACACAGCGGCCGAAATGCTTGCGAACGCTGCGCAGTTTGCCAATACACCGATTACCGTAGGTGCTGACAAGAACTACGACACGGCCGGCTTCGTGGCAACGTGCCGCGCACACGGCGTGACGCCACATGTTGCGCAAAACGATGGCCGCGCGGGCGGCTCGGCCATCGACGGACGCACAACGCGCTGGCCCGGCTACGCAGTCAGTCAGCGCAAGCGCAAATGCATCGAGCAGGTCTTTGGCTGGAGCAAGACGGTCGGCAGGCTTCGGCAGGCGATGTTTCGGGGGCTGCAACGAGTTGACCAGTTGTTCCTGTTGACTCAGGCGGCCTACAACCTGACTCGCATGCGCACGCTCGCCGCCAAAGCGGCATAGGAGCAAGAGGCGGCCAGGAGATGGCATTGGTTCCACCTGAATAAAAGGCATTGAGCATCAAATCGACATCACAAACCGGCGCAGCGACTCATTGAAATGAAGTGCTGCTCGCCGGCGAGGGGTATTTCAACAGCCTG
>NZ_JBKGUA010000218.1:0-1326 GCF_046543485.1 Paraburkholderia sp. EG304
CTGCTACGTGGCTCGATTACGCCGATCCTGCGGTGGCTCCAATACGCCGATCATCGAGTGGCCCGATTGCGCCGATCATGCACTGGCTCGATTGCGGCGATCATCCGGTGGCTCGATTACGCCGATCTCGGAATGGCTCGAATATGCCGGTCAGTGACACCAGTTGACAGCGACGGCTATCACCGCGTTTGCGGGCACCGGAACGCAATTCAAGTCCGGTCGCCATCTCGCGGCATGGCTGGGGCTCGTGCCCAGGGAATTCTCCACAGGCGGCAAACAGCGCCTACTTGGTATCACCAAACGTGGAAACTCATATTTGCGCAAGCTGCTGGTGCATGGTGCTCGCACCTGTGTTCTGCATCTGGATCGAACCAAAGATCATCTCGGTGTCTGGCTGAATCAGATGGAAGCGAAAGGAATACACCGCAACAAGCTTATCGTGGCGCTGGCCAAAAAACTCGCGCGCATTGCGTGGGCTGTCCTCACACGACACGGCTCTCTGTATCTGCGACAACCGCAACAGCAATAGGAGACTTTGCGCCCCCTTCCAAGTTTGCTTGCCCGCACCTGATGACGAAACAGCGCAACGGCGCTCGGTAAACCCGGCTCAAAAAAACCGGCCTTTGAGGCCGACGAGCTTATTGGGAACCGGGCGTGCATATCCCATCATGGCCTTGCCGTCAAAAGCGGCTGACTCGCGAGAGGCCGGATACATTTACGCAAACTGCTTCGTTTGAAAGTGCCTGCTCGCAAAGCCGGGGCGGACCATACATTTTTTCGGTACGCCACCTCCGCGCGCAGATACACGAGCTCCTTGAGTAGTTCTTCGCGTGATCGCGCATCGGTAGGTTTCTCTTCAACAGGCAGGTCAGGCCGGGTCTCGGGCATTTTTTTGGACGCCCTCGTCGGCGGGGCATCAGAGCATCTATACCGCCCTCATCATACAGGCGGGCCCATTACGAGACCCTGGCGGGATCGCGGATATCGTACAGAGCAGTGACTTCGCGCAGGGAAAGCCCGTCACGCGACATGCGCCTGAGCACCTTCAGCCTGAAGTGAACGCCGTATTGGCTGCGCTTAGGGCAAAGAGCTGCGTAGCCGTGCAAACGATAGGCATCAACCCAGCGGCGAAGCATCGAGTAGTCGATCCCGTGGCGGGCTGCCAGTACTGGCAGCCCAATTCCCCCGCGCAAATACGTTTTAAGGCAACGCTGAACAAGCCGTTGTATTCATCGTGTCGGGCGCAAACAGAGGCAGATTCATCGTGAGTGAAGCTTTGCGGCTGCATTTCCTGCCCACCAGGGCGTTGCGCACGGGCCTGCGGCC
>NZ_JBKGUA010000219.1:0-1316 GCF_046543485.1 Paraburkholderia sp. EG304
GTCGGCAACATCCAGGACATTTATGGCTTGTCGCCGCTGCAGGACGGCATCCTGTTCCATCATCTGTTGGCCGGCCAGGGCGATCCGTACCTGCTGGTCAGTCAGATGGCGTTCGCCGACCGTGGGCTATTGGAGCGCTATCTTGGTGCGGTTCAGCGGGTGGTGGACCGGCACGATATCCTGCGGACGTCGTTTGTCTGGGAGGGCCTGTCGCGCCCGGCCCAGGTGGTGTGGCGCAATGCGCCACTGGAGGTGAGCGAGCTCGCGCTGGATGGCTGCGATGGTCCCGGCCCCGATGCGCTCCGGCTGGGGTTTGATCCGCGCCGGCAGCGTATCGGGCTTGGCCGGGCGCCGCTGTTGCGGTTTGTGATTGCGCGCGAGCCCGGCAGTGCGCGCTGGCTGCTTTTGCAGCTGCAGCATCATCTGATCGGGGATCACACCACACTGGAGGTGATGCATGCCGAGGTCCGGGCCGTGCTGGAGGGGCGAGAGCATGAGCTGAGCGCCCCACAGCCGTTCCGCAACCTGGTGGCGGCGGCACGGCTGGGCGTTGATGCCAAGGCGCACGAAGAGTTCTTCCGGACGATGCTGGCCGACCTTGACGAGCCGAGCACGCCGTTTGGCTTGTGCGAGGTCCACGGCGACGGTCGTGGGGTTGATGAGGCGCAGCGGCTGCTGCCGGCGGCGCTCAACGCGCGGCTGCGGGTGCAGGCGCGGCGGCTTGGGGTGAGCCTGGCGAGCCTGTGCCATCTGGCCTGGGGCCAGGTGGTGGCGCGCAGCAGCGGCCGCGAGCAGGTGGTGTTCGGCACGGTGCTGTTCGGCCGCATGCAGGGCGGCGCCGGTGGCGACCGCGCGATGGGCCTGTTCATCAATACCCTGCCGCTGCGGCTTGATCTTGATGGCACCGGGGTCGAGGCGAGCGTGCGGACCACGCATGCGCGGCTGGCCGAGCTGCTGGCGCATGAACATGCCTCGCTGGCGCTGGCGCAACGCTGCAGCGGCGTTGCGGCGCCGGCGCCGCTGTTCAGTTCGCTGTTGAACTACCGCCACAACACGCCGGCGGCAATCTCCGGCGCCAGCGCGGAGGATGGGCTATCCGGCGTGGAATGGCTGGGCGGGGAGGAGCGCACCAACTATCCGCTGACCCTGTCGGTGGAGGACTCTGGCGAGGCGCTCGGGCTGACGGCGCAGGTGGCCGAAGGCGTCTCAGCGGATCGGGTCTGCGGCTACATGCAGCACACGCTCGAGCAGCTGGCGGAGGCGCTGGAGCGGGCGCCGCACACGCCGGTGCGGGAGCTGGACATCCTGCCGGGCGC
>NZ_JBKGUA010000220.1:0-1290 GCF_046543485.1 Paraburkholderia sp. EG304
GCAAAACGCCCGCGTGCAATGCCCGCAAGGGCCAAAAACCAAAGGATGACGGTCGGCTTCACGACCTGAACACCTCTACATCGCCGACACGTCGCAAATTCAGCTGCTTGTTCAGCGTAGCCCTAAGAAGTGACCAGATATCCGTCCGACACCTTGAACACATCCACCGCGCGCTTGAGAAGCACGGCCTGTTCGCTCATCGACTGGGCGGCCGCCGTGGCCTGCTCGACGAGCGCCGCGTTTTGCTGCGTGACCTGGTCCATCTGGACCACCGCCGAATTTACTTGCTCGATGCCCTTGTGCTGTTCGTCCGAGGCGGCGGCGATCTCGCCCATCAGATCCGCCACGCGGCGCACGGCGGACACCACTTCGTTGATCGTCCGGCCGGCCTCGTCCACGTGTTCGGTGCCGGCGGTCACGTGATCCACCGACTCGTTGATGAGGTCCTTGATCTCCTTCGCGGCGGTGGCGGCGCGCTGCGCCAGGTTGCGCACTTCGCTCGCGACCACCGCGAAGCCGCGCCCCTGTTCGCCGGCCCGTGCGGCCTCCACGGCCGCGTTGAGTGCGAGAATATTGGTCTGGAATGCGATGGATTCGATCGTGGCGGTAATGTTGGCGACTTTCGTCGAGCTGTTCGAAATATCACGCATCGTGTGAACCACGCGCCCCACCACCTCGCCGCCGCGCGCAGCGATTTCGGATGCGTGGGCCGCGAGCGTGTTGCCCTGTCTCGCGCTTTCGGTGTTGTGACGAACCGTCGACGTCAGCTGTATCATGTTCGCCGCGCTTTCTTCGAGTGACGCAGCTTGTTCTTCCGTTCGCGAACTGAGGTCCGTGTTGCCGGCAGCAATCTGCGCCGAACCCGTGGAAATGGTTTCCGCTCCCGTGCGAATCCGGGCAACCATGCTGGCCAGGCTGCTGTTCATCGCTTTCAGCGCCTGCATTAGCTGGCCGGTTTCGTCCGTGGTGGCCACTTCGATATGACTCGTGAGATCCCCGTCGGCCACGCGATTCGCCAGGGCCAGCGCATTACGGAGCGGCCCCGTGATGCGGCGTACCACAATACTGGACAAGACGATCGCGATGAGGAGCATCATGCCGAGCAGTCCGACCTGGACCAGCATCGCGCGATGCACGCGGTTCGAGCGCAGGTCGAGTTGTGCCTTAAGGCTACGCTGAACAAGCAGCTGAATTTGCGACGTGTCGGCGATGTAGAGGTGTTCAGGTCGTGAAGCCGACCGTCATCCTTTGGTTTTTGGCCCTTGCGGGCATTGCACGCGGGCGTTTTGC
>NZ_JBKGUA010000221.1:0-1281 GCF_046543485.1 Paraburkholderia sp. EG304
GAAATGCCGCTGGCCGTGGTGCATGGACAGCCGGTCCTGCAGATTCCGCAGGACCTGTACATCCCGCCGGACGCGCGCTGCCGTACGGGCTGGCACCCGGATTGGCGTGATCGGACGGGAAGCTCGGGGCATTGCCCGGATGGCCGTACGGATGGCGGGACGGCCCCTGGCCACCGCGGTTGCCACCGCCACCCGGACCGGCCGGGCGGCCCTGGCCGCCGTAGCCGCCGCGGCTTTCGCCACCGCCGGCATAGCCGCCGCGGCCTTCAGCGCCGCCGCCGTAGCTGCCGCGCCCCGGGCCGCCTGCGCCACCCGGACCCTTCGGCTTGCCATACGGACGGCCCTGGCCGCCGGCGCCGGCGCCCGGACCACGCGCGCCGGGACCACGGGCAGCGCCCGGGCCGGCATTGCGGTGGCCGCTCGGGCCGGTGCTGACACCGTCCGGCACGTACCAGCTGCGGAACGCGGCCGGGTTGCCTTCGGGCAGCGCACGGTTGCCCTTGTCCGGGCGCGCCTTGAACGGACGCTGCGACTGCTTGGCCGCCGCTTCACCGCTGACCGTCAGGCCACCCTTGAAGCCGCCGCGTTGACGTAGGCATTGCCACGGCCACCCTCGCGCGACACGCGCACGGTGGTCTTGGCGGCGCGGCGCTGGCCGATCACCGGCTGCAGGGTCAGCGCCGACGGCGCGCCTTCTTCCAGCTTCAGTTCGGCGCGCAGGGCTTCGACCTGCTTGGCCGGCAGTTCCACCGACTGGCCGCGCAGCAGTTCGCGCGGCAGGCTGACCTTGCCGTAGCGGGTGCGCTTCAGGCGGCTGACCTGGCAACCCTGCGATTCCCACAGGCGGCGGACTTCGCGGTTGCGGCCTTCCTTGACGACCACGCGGAACCAGTCGTGCGAATCGGTGCCGCCGATGCGTTCGATCTCGTCGAACTTGGCAGGGCCGTCTTCCAGCGCCACGCCGCGGGCGAGGCGGTCGACGATGCTGTCCGGCACCTTCTCTTCGCCTTCCGGTGCACGCACGCGCACGACATACTCGCGCTCGACCTCGTAGGAGGGGTGCATCATCGCGTTGGCCAGCTCACCGTCGGTGGTCGCCAGCAGCAGGCCGGTGGTGTTGATGTCCAGGCGGCCGATCGCGATCCAGCGCGCGCCCTTGAGGGCAGGCAGCGCTTCGAACACGGTCGGGCGACCTTCGGGGTCTTCGCGCGTGGTCGTCAAGGAAGGCCGCAACCGCGAAGTCCGCCGCCTGTGGGAATCGCAGGGTTGCCAGGTCAGCCG
>NZ_JBKGUA010000222.1:0-1271 GCF_046543485.1 Paraburkholderia sp. EG304
CACACGTGGGGCAGAGCGGATCGGGCTCGAGAACGATCTCCTCGCGCGGCAGGTGCGGCGGGAGCGGCCCTCGCGAAGGCGATTTGCTGGCCGGCGCATTCGGTGTCCTGTCCCGCTGGTTACGCGCCTCGGCAGCACCACGACCGCCCGTCAGGTCCTCCAGCTGCGCCTCGAGCTTGTCGATCTGCTTCGCGAGTTGTTCAGACTTGCGCCCGAAGTGCATCCGCCTAAGCTTGTCGATCTGCGCCTTCAAGCGCTCGATCTCGTCATCTCGCGCGGCGAGTTCCTGCACCATCTTCGCAATCGATGCCTGGTGCTCAAGCAGCGATGCCTGTTGCGCGAGCACCATGGCACGGAGCTCGGCGACGTTATCGGGAAGCGGCGCCTGATCGGACATGCGTCGCAGTTTACGAGCCTTCCTCGCGGTTTACAACATCGAGAGTGCGGCGGTGCGTCGTGGCTGTCGCCAGTCGATGCCCTCGAGCAACATCGACAACTGTGCAGTCGTCAGATGGATCTTGCCGCCATCGGCCTGTGGCCAGATGAAACGCCCTCGCTCCAACCGTCTCGCGAGAAGCCAGAGTCCGTCGTCAGTAGCCCAAAGCACCTTCACGAGATCGCCGCGGCGCCCGCGGAAGATGAAGACGTTACCGTCCAGTGGATTCTCATTGAGCGCTGTCTGCACCTTCGCCGACAGCCCTTGGAAGCCGCAGCGCATGTCGGTGATGCCGGCAACGAGCCAGACACGCGTGCCCGCCGGCAGGCCGATCATCGGGCAAGCTCCCGAATGAGCAGCCGCAGCAACGCCGGCGAGACCTCACCGGAGATTCGAACGCGTGCACGATCAAATTCGATCTCGCAGACGTTGTCGGGCGGCGAGTTGGTATCGTCGGTCATGGGCGTTGCCTCCGAAGGCTCCGCGACAACGCCCACTGGAAGAAGTACCGTCGAGCTGGCATCAGGTTTCGAGGCCACCGCCGAATGCTCTGGACATGGCGCGCCGAACACGCCTTGCAGATACTGACGCCGCCACCGGAACAACAAATTGGTGTTGACGTCGTTACGGCGTGCAACCAGCGAAACCGAAGCTCCTGCTTCGAAGGTCTGCTCGACCAGGTGCCGCTTGGTTTCCACGCGAAAGTTTGGTCGCTTGACCTTCGCGATCCGATTCAATGTCTCGTCCACTTTAGTTCCCACCAAATTATTTAGCGGGAACTAAACTACCAACCGGTTCGCTCAGCCGTCGAGAATGGCCGTCATGAGCCGCTTAC
>NZ_JBKGUA010000223.1:0-1267 GCF_046543485.1 Paraburkholderia sp. EG304
AGCTCATCGATCAGTTCGTGAAGGGTCCGATGACGGCGGAAGCGGTGCAAACAGCCTCGATGGCGTTCAAGAAGGCGCTGATCGAGCGTGCGCTGGGCGCCGAGCTAAAACATCACCTGGGCTATCCGAGCGGAGGCCAACGCCCGCCGGAGTCGACCAACCAGCGCAACGGCAGGAGCGGCAAGACCCTGTTGACGGAGGACGGCCCGTTGCGGGTAGACATTCCGCGCGACCGTGACGGCAGCTTCGAACCGATCCTGATACCACGGCACGAACGCCGCTTTACCGGCTTCGACGACAAGATCATTGCGATGTACGCGCGAGGCATGACCGTGCGTGAGATACAGGGCTTTCTGGCCGAACAGTACGGCACCGAAGTATCGCCGGAGTTCATCAGCTGTGTCACCGATGCGGTGACTGAGGAGATCACAGCCTGGCAGGGCCGTCCGCTCGAGCCAATGTATCCGGTGGTGTTCTTCGACGCGCTGCGTGTGAAGATCCGCGACGAAGGGATGGTGCGCAACAAGGCGATCTATCTGGCGCTGGGGATCCTGCCCGACGGCACGCGTGACATTCTCGGACTGTGGATCGAGAACACCGAGGGCGCGAAGTTCTGGATGAAGGTCTTCAGCGATCTGAAGACACGCGGCGTGCAGGACATCCTGATTGCCGTCACCGACGGACTGAAGGGCATGTCCGACGCGCTTGAAGCGGTCTTCCCGGCGACCACGCTGCAGACCTGTATCGTGCACCTCATCCGCAATTCGCTCGACTATGCCGGCTGGAAGGAGCGTCGGGAGCTGGCCGCAGCCCTGCGTCCAATCTACACGGCGGCCAGTGCTGCTGCAGCCGAGGCGGAGTTGCTTGCCCTGGAACGGGGCCCGTGGGGAAGCAGGTTCCCGACGGTCATGGCAGCCTGGCGCCGCGCATGGGTTCGCGTGATTCCGTTCTTCGCGTTTCCGCCTGAGGTGCGCAAGGTCATCTACACCACCAATTCGCTGGAGAGCGTGAATGCACAGCTACGCAAGATCATCAAGACGCGCGGACACTTCCCGTCCGATGAAGCGGCGACCAAACTGCTCTGGCTTGCGCTGCGCAAAATCACCAGCGACTGGCACCGTGCGGCCCACGACTGGAAGGCCGCCATGCGGCAGTTCGCGATCCTCTACGAGGATCGCTTCACACGACCCAACAGCTAGAATGAAATTGATCGCCTGCCACGCCTGAAATGTTCAGACGCCTTGCACACAAAAATTCAGACACTCCC
>NZ_JBKGUA010000224.1:0-1267 GCF_046543485.1 Paraburkholderia sp. EG304
ATCGCCGGGTGTCGCCCTCGTGCACACCATGCGGCTCTGGCAGCAATGCTAACCCGCGTCTGGTTTCTCACGGCGGGCCAGCCACCACATCACGGAAAGTCATACTGCCTAAACCGCTCGCGCGGTAAGGGGCTGCGGCCGGCGGTAGTAGCAATGGAGAGGAAACCGACTCTGTTCTGATGTTGATGGGCGAGGTAATCCGCCTCGCCGTTCAACGGGAGCAGAGTCATGACTGATACCCTCCAGACTGTCAGCCCACTGCGCCAGCGCATGATCGACGACATGCGTATGCGCCATCTGGCGCCGAAGACGCAGGCCGGTTATCTGCGCATCGTACGCGAGTTCACCCGGTTTCTGGGGCGCCCGCCCGACACCGCCACCGTCGAGGATCTACGGCGTTACCAGCTGCATCTGGTCGACCACGGCACGTCGCCCGTGTCGCTCAATGCGGCGATCACCGGACTGAAGTTCTTCTTCGAGATCACGCTTCACGAACCCGAACGGATGGCCCGGATGCAGCCGGTGCGCGTGCCCCGCACGCTCCCGGTCGTGCTCAGTCCGGACGAAGTGGGACGCCTGATCGCTGCGACCGGCAACCTGAAGCACCAGACCGCACTGTCAGTCGCCTACGGCGCCGGCCTGCGTGCCAGTGAAGTGGTGGCGCTGAAGGTCGGCGACGTGGACGGCCAGCGCATGACGCTGCGCATCGAGCAGGGCAAGGGCCGCAAGGACCGTTACGCCATGCTCTCGCCGGTACTGCTTGAACGCCTGCGTGTCTGGTGGCGCGTGGCGCACGCGCAGGGCCGGATGCTGGAGGGCGGCTGGCTGTTTCCAGGCCTCGACCCGGTCGATCCGCTCAGCACACGGCAGCTCAACCGCGCCATCCACGCCGCCGCCGTCGCTGCAGACATCAACAAACGTGTCTCGATGCACACATTGCGACACAGCTTTGCGACCCACCTGCTGGAGCAGAAGGTTGATATCCGTGTCATCCAGGTCCCGCTGGGCCACAAGAAGCTGGAGACGACCGCGCTCTATGCCCAGGTCGCGACGGACCTGCTGCGCGAAGTGATCAGTCCGCTGGAGAAGCTGCACAACAACAGCTGAAACACGGCGCACTGCCGTGCCCGAAGTCGCGGATGCGTATTTCGGATGAACGTGACCGGCCGTTTCGGGATCGTGACCGGGGATTTCGGCAACGTGACCGGTCATTTCGGGAACGTGACCGAGCGGACCGGACGGCAGGATTGGCGTTGCGCATGACATC
>NZ_JBKGUA010000225.1:0-1250 GCF_046543485.1 Paraburkholderia sp. EG304
TTTTGTGAAGCCGCCGTTGCCGTGCAGATCGCGAAGCTCCTCGCCAAGTCGCGGCACGCGCAGATACAAGGCTGAATGCCCGCGCCGGCAAGCGTATTGGGCCAGGGCACAAGCGAGCCACGATTTCCCAGCACCAGTTGGGCCGCTTATGAGCAGGCTGTAGCCTGCTTGCACCCAGTCACCGAGTGCGAGGCTCGTGAGCGAGCGCGGATCGACGCCACGGCCAGCGCGCGTGTCGAGATCTTCAATGGCGGCCTGCGGATACTTGAGGCGCGCCTGCTTGAGCAATCGGGTACGACGGCGATCATCACGCCAGTTGGCTTCCCGGTCGACCAGCAGTGACAGGCGTTCCTCGAAGCTCAGGCTGGCCGCACCGGGCTGCGTCAATTGTTCTTCCAGGCCGTCAGCGAAGCCGTCCAGCTTCAGGGTGCGCAATTGCGTCAGTGTCTGTTGCATCATCATGGTGGTCTTCTTTATTGGTAGTAGCTGGGGCCGCGTACATGCGCGTGGCTCGGGCTGGTCCAGTCGGCAGGCGTTGCCACCGCTGCCCGATCGCGGTTGTTGACCAGGATGTCGCGCACGTGGCGGTAACGGTGTACGCCCAGTTCCAGCGCCAGCGCGCAGGCGGCTTCGAGACGGTCACGGCCATAGCGACGTGAGAGCGACAGCAATCCAAGGCACGCCCGATAGCCGTGTTCCGGATGGCGTTGCTCCTGCAGCAGCCGGGTGACGAGCGCGCCGGTTGCCGCGCCGATCTGCTGTCCCCAATGAATCAGCCGCTGCGGCGTCCATTCCAGATGAGCGCGGTGTGCCGCCGGCATGTGCTCGACAACAGTGGTATAGCTGCCTGCGCGATCGTTACGTGCGTGGCTGGCGACGCGGCGACCGCGATGTAGCAGTTCGACAGTGCCCGCCGTGATACGCGCATCGAGCTTGAGGCCGACCAGCGCGTGCGGCACGATGTAGCGGTGTTTGTTGATCTCGACGTGATAGTCAATGTGAACCGTCACGGTCTTGAAGCGCGCGAGCTCATAGGGCTGTGCCGGCAGCGGCTGCAATGCCGGCGCGTCGAGCTGGGCGAATGCACTGGCGCGACATCCCGGCAGCTTCTGGAACGGCCTCTCATTCAGGTTCTTGAGCAGCGGGCAGATTGCCTCATTGACCGAGTGGACCGAGTCAAACCGGTGATGACGCAGGCGTGCCATGATCCAGCGTTCGACCACCTGGACCGCAACCTCTACCTTCGGTTT
>NZ_JBKGUA010000226.1:0-1205 GCF_046543485.1 Paraburkholderia sp. EG304
ACATCGACTCGGTATAGCCGTCCGCTCCGCGCATCGCTTCAGTCTCAGTGTTGTCCGGTTCTTTGTTTCAACGTTTACCCCTCCCGCGCGGATGACGTGCGCGGGAGGTATTTCAACAGCCTGCTAGACTTGATCCGCAAGCCGTTTCCGTTTGGACTGTCTCCTCCATCCATCGTTAGATCAATGATCGCGACGTTACTGATTCCCGCATTCGTCTCGCTGCCAATCGACATGCCGTGTCCATAGTAGAAGTGGTTATGCGCGAACATCAGGTTCTTGCTGCCAGGTGATGCCCTAGCCTTGATGGCGACGTGGTCGTCACCTGTGCTGATATACGAATAAGCCAGCAACACGTTGCGTGACTGAGCGGGATCGAAACCGTCAGTGTTCTTCACGGTGTCCGGCGTGAAACATGTAGCGGGGGTCTTCTGGTCAGGTGTGGTGCCAGAGGGACAAGCATACCCGCTGACGCTGTACGCGAAGCTTGGTGCCAGGACCTTTATATTCCATGCGACTACTCCCGCAACGCCATCGGTGACAACATGGAAATTGGGCGAGTTCTGCAAGGTGATGCGATAGAGTGTGAAAGCGGAGCCTCCCGTCACCTGGACAAGCCGGGGATTTTGCTGGTGTAGTCCGGAGATCTTGTTTTGATAGGCGACGTCCCACCAGGTGCGCCTGCCCGCATTGGCGCCGCTGGTGAGCAAGCTGCCACCACGACCGTCGATGGTCCCGTCACCCAGAATCGCGCTGCCCGTAGTTGTCTGTGCAAGTATGAGCGGATTGCAAGATTTTTTATTTGATGTAGTCGCAGTACCGCACGTTCCCGCACCATTATCGAAGTCTGCGGGATTGCGAGAGGCGAATAGCGTCACGCCTCGGTCGATTCACAACGATACTCCGGATTTTAGCCTGAGCGGACCACTGAGAAAGCCGGTATCTCCTGATGCACCGGTGACAAGCTTAACCGCTTGGCCTGCCGGACAGGCGTCGATTGCGTCTTGGATGCGCGCGGTGTCCGGATTGGACGAAGATGCATTCGCGTCCCACATATCGATGGAGCCGTTGACCGGCGCAAGCGATGCTTCGAGCCGCCTGCAGACGGTTGCAGGTAGTGACGGTTCGTTGACTGTGCCCCATTGTGTCTTTACGGGCCGTAACTTGTCCGCTGACGTGGATGCCAACGCGGGCGCAATCACGAGAAG
>NZ_JBKGUA010000227.1:0-1196 GCF_046543485.1 Paraburkholderia sp. EG304
TTAAGGCAATGCTGATTAAGTGCACCGCTTGTGCGCGTCAAGCGTTATAGAGCGCACAAGCTACGAGAAAGGCAAAAGACAATGAAGCAGCAGACGCTTGCGATGGCCGCGGATCAAGGTGCCGGGTTCGAGACCCGACGCAAACGCACGCGGCGCGACGAGTTTCTTGACACGATGAACACGATCGTTCCATGGGCCGAACTGTGCGCGGTGGTCGAGCCGTATTACCCGAAACGCGGCAACGGCCGCCCGCCGATTGGTCTGGAACGCATGCTGCGGATTCACTTCGTGCAGCACTGGTTCAATCTGGCCGACTTCGCTTGCGAAGAGGCGCTGTATGACAGCACCAGCCTGCGTCGCTTCGTGGGCATTGATCTGGGCTGCGAAGCCGTACCGGATGCGACAACGCTGCTCAAATTCCGGCGTCTTCTTGAGAAGCACCAGCTGGGTGAACGGCTCTTCGCCGAGGTGGGGCAGGTGTTGCAAGCCAGCGGCATGAAGCTTGCCAGCGGCACCATCGTGGACGCGACGTTGATTGCCGCCCCGAGTTCGATCAAGAACAGGCAGCAGGCGCGCGACCCTGAGATGCATCAGACGCGCAAAGGCAAGCAGTGGTATTTCGGCATGAAGCTGCACATCGGGGTCGATAGTCAAAGCGGCCTGGCACATAGCGCGGTGGTCACGGCGGCCAACGTCCACGACAAGCATCCGCTGCCGACATTGCTGCATGGGCAGGAGCAACGCGTCTATGGCGATAGCGCCTATGCGAGCCAGAAAGCGCTTATTCACAGCAAGGCGCCCTCGGCACGCGACTTCACCAATCAGCGTACGCGCCGTGCGGGTGAAGTTGACGAGGTAGCGCGCGGCAAGAATCGCAACAAGTCGAAGATCAGGGCGCGGGTTGAGCATGTGTTCGCCGTCGTCAAACGCCTGTGGGGATTCACAAAGGTGCGCTATCGCGGTCTGGCGAAGAATGCCAATCGCGCCTTCGTTGCGCTGGCGCTGACCAACGTCTATCTCTCGCGCAGGCGATTGATGGCACAGGTGCGCCCGTAATGGGCGAAAAGCGGGCCGCAGGCCCGTGCGCAACGCCCTGGTGGGCAGGAAATGCAGCCGCAAAGCTTCACTCACGATGAATCTGCCTCTGTTTGCGCCCGACACGATGAATACAACGGCTTGTTCAGCGTTGCCTTAAA
>NZ_JBKGUA010000228.1:0-1159 GCF_046543485.1 Paraburkholderia sp. EG304
TGGAGCGCTCGCCGCACACGCCGGTGCGGGAGCTGGAGATCCTGCCGGCGGCGGAGCGCGGGTATCTGCTGGAGGAGCTGAACCGCACGGAGGCGGCGTATCCGTCGGAGCGGTGCATCCATGAGCTATTCGAGGCGCAGGTGCGGCGGGCACCGGAGGCGGTGGCGCTGGTGCATGAGAACGAGAGACTGAGCTATGGCGAGCTCAACGCGCGGGCCAACCGGCTGGCCCATCATCTGATCGCACTTGGAGTCAGGCCGGGAGATCGCATTGCGACAGTGCTTGACCGCTCCGTCGCTCTTGTGGTGGCGCAGCTGGCGATCCTGAAGACGGGCGGAGTATATGTGCCGATCGATCGCGGCCTTCCCTCTGCACGACAGGAATGGCTGTTCGCTGATTGTGCTGCCCGTCTGGTGCTTGGCCAGATTGACGGCGACAATCTGGTTGAGGCGACGATACCGGTTCTGGCTATTGAGCCGCTCATAGTTGGAACGGGATGTAGTTCCGATCCTGGCCTGGCATTGACCGCTGAGGCTGCCGCATACGTAATGTACACCTCCGGCTCAACCGGCCTTCCCAAAGGAGTTCTTGTCTCTCATCGTGCCGTCAACCGGCTCGTGATCAACAATGCATATGCGAAGATCGAGGCGGGGGATCGTGTGGCATGGGCCGGCAATCCCGCCTTCGACGCAAGCACATTCGAAGTGTGGGCACCACTACTTAACGGTGGTTGCATTGTTGCAATGCAAGCTGTCGCAGACCCTTCCAGCTTTGCCCGGGCGCTTAAACAGCACCGGGTGACGTCACTTTTTCTAACAACAGCATTATTCAATCAATTTACATCATCGATTGCTCCCACGTTAGCCCAACTTAAGTACCTCCTCTGTGGAGGGGAGCCCAATGATCTCCGCTCATTTCTGAGATTGCTGAAAGAAGAAGGCCCCGTACGTCTCGTTCACTGCTACGGCCCGACCGAGACGACGACCTTCGCGACAGTCTGGAATTGCCCGGCTGATTTTAATGGGTCAGTGGTCCCGATCGGCCGTCCGATTGCGAACACGCGGGTGTACGTGCTGGACGGTCATGGCGAGCCGGTGCCGTTCGGGGCGGCTGGGGAGCTCTACATTGGCGGGGCGGGGGTGGCGCGTGGCTACCTGAA
>NZ_JBKGUA010000229.1:0-1116 GCF_046543485.1 Paraburkholderia sp. EG304
GCGATGCTTCGAGCCGCCTGCAGACGGTTGCAGGTAGTGACGGTTCGTTGACTGTGCCCCATTGTGTCTTTACGGGCCGTAACTTGTCCGCTGACGTGGATGCCAACGCGGGCGCAATCACGAGAAGCGACCCTATTGCGATGCGCGCGAGCCTTTTGCCGGCAAGTCCACGCAGGACGATCACGGATGTTGGCATTGTGTTCTCCTTAGGGTCCTGTTGCAGCGCTTCTGTAACAGGATGTACAGTTTAGTCCCGTCCTCATCGACTGCACGCCATAGCAGGTGAGGTTTACCGCGCAGCTCCTGCATCAGCCCATCCCGATGTCAGGTCGAGCCCGGCGCGCCGGGTCTTTCCCTGCGATTCGTGAGGTATGCAGCCCTGTTTATTCTTCACTTCAGTCCGCCCCTGTTGGTTGGCCAGGAGCGTATGCAATAGCTGAGCCAACGTCACGATATGCGCATCCATTCTGATAAGAAGGCGTTATGACGAAGAAACTGGCTGCACCGGTTAGCCAGGATCCGTGAGGCGTTTTAGCAATCGCTTAACGGTGCTTTGCATGTCGTGCCCGCTAAAATAGTCTGCACTGGCCGACCTCGACCACCTCTGCCTCCTCATCGTATTCTTCCCGGATCCGCCCGCAGCAGTGGTGTGCTTCATCCTTCGGGGTCGGGCAAAACCCGATGAATCACTCTCAAGAGTTGGCGTCTCCACAAGATCCGTGACGGTTCACCCGTCTTAATCACCCAACAAGCCATTCGTCGTGGATCGTTCGAGAGCGTGCGTCAATTGATTTCCAGTATCCAACGTTACGTCGATCAGTACAACCTGATAAACGCCCGTTCATATGGACGGCCACCGCCGATTCCATCCTCGGAAGGATCAGACGCCTATACAAAACGGTTTCTGGGACACTGGAGGGGCGGGATCAATTGTCTGGATGGTCGTCCTGTTTGTCCAACTCCCGACGACATATGTCGACATTGTCGCGTTAAGGCAATGCTGATTAAGTGCACCGCTTGTGCGCGTCAAGCGTTATAGAGCGCACAAGCTACGAGAAAGGCAAAAGACAATGAAGCAGCAGACGCTTGCGATGGCCGCGGATCAAGGTGCCGGGT
>NZ_JBKGUA010000230.1:0-1102 GCF_046543485.1 Paraburkholderia sp. EG304
TTTCAGCGGGCTCTCACAGTTCGTTACCAGTACTCGGATAAGATTGTCAATTTCGTCGATACCCCCCCTTTCTGGCTTTCGCCCGAGACCCTTGCCTACCGACGGACGACACATGGTGAGCGCCAGTTCATTAAATTCAATATCAAAACTGGGAAGAAGCAACCGGCTTTCGATCATAGCCGCCTTGCCGAAGCATTAAATAAGGCGGCCTCCTCGAATTTCCGAGGCACTTCGCTGCCCTTTGACCGCTTCGAAATCGGACAAGACGGCCACCAGTTGCTGTTCTCCATTGATTCCGTTCAGTGGAGTTGTGATCTTTCAAGCTACATCTGCACTAGGATCTCTCAGGGCGAAATCTTGTCATTTCATAACGACTTCACGCCAACGGCTGAAAGCGATAGTCGAATGACAAGCGATTCACCGGACGGCAAGTGGAAAGCATATATCAAAAACTACAACGTCTTTCTAATGAGTAAGGACGGGTCAGTAAATGTACCGTTAAGTTGGGACGGGACAGAAGCGAACAATTACGTCTTCTCATCCCTAAAGTGGTCCCCTGACTCGAATCACCTCGCAGGTTACCGTGTCGCCGTCGGCCAACCGCGTCAAATCATGCTTGTCAATTCCTCAGCAACAAACCATCAAGCCAGGTATGAGCCATTAGCGTATCCCAAAGCGGGAGATATTCTTCCGCGACCGCAACCGGTACTATTCGACATAGTCAACAAGCGCATGGTCAATATCGACAATGCTTTGTTCCCGAATCCTTTTGACCTTTCCCAAATTAATTGGTGGAAGGATGGGAAAGGCTTTACATTTGAGTACAACCAACGCGGCCATCAGCTCTACCGAGTAATCGAGGTGGAGGCAGCCACCGGCCGTACGCGCTCTTTGATCGATGAGGTCAGCTCCACGTTCGTCGATTATAGAGATTTAAGAAATAACCAAAGAAGTGCCGGAAAGCGCTTTCGTTACAATGTTAATGATGGAGAGGAAATTATCTGGGCATCCGAGCGCGATGGATTTGAACATCTGTACCTCTTTAATGGCCGTACCGGTGTTTTAGAAAACCAAATCACCAAAGGTGACTGGATTGTCCGCG
>NZ_JBKGUA010000231.1:0-1091 GCF_046543485.1 Paraburkholderia sp. EG304
CGATCTCCGCACAAGGAATGTCGTCGCCGTTCAGACTGCGATGCGTGTGGAAAATCGCCGCTACGAAAACGACTTCTGCAGAGCTTCCTTAACAGCCCCTTCACGGGCTTTTTGAAACCGCTTCTAAGCGCTGCCCGCACCGGAGGTCGAATATCTGGCGAACAGGCAAGGCGTCTACGCCGTAGGAACTCGGTGTGAAATTATTCGACGGCGAAAGCGGAAGTGCCGGAACTCGCTGGCGTAAAGCATGTATTCGTCAAAGCGTCGGCAGAAGTGAACAACCGCACTGAAAACAGTCATCTGCCCCCCCGGCGCGGGCGCCAGGTTTCCGCGATTCACGCGTCGAAGTCTCTGCAATCTGCCAACAGGCCTCACTCGAAACCTTCCTTAAGATTCCACAGATTGTTCACGGCCGTCGGATAACATCGAAGCTACAATCCAACGCGGACTGCGCAGTGCATTCATAGTAGCTAGGACCGTAAGGATCATGTTTCTGACGCCACGTGCTTACGTCCACCGATAAGTCCGGTTCTGGACGCCTCGGCAAGAATTCTAAATCTGCGTAGTCGCCGTCACCAAGCTCGTATGAGCAGCTCACTGCCGCTCGCGATCCACTATCCATCGCTGGATCGAATTTGGCAGAGCTAAATTTAGTGATGCCACCGTCATCGTCCAGCCCAATGCCCAACCATGTACCCTCACCATCGCTAGTCATTGCCATGTACGTGTCCCCATTTTTTTCGATTGCGGTGACACTCGGGCAGCTTTCGGCCGTGTCAGCCAACACATGACACGATGCGCCAAGCGCGAGCGTAAAAACAAAAATACCTTTCTTCATCGGTTAAATCCTTCATATTGCACAACGGTCTGCTAATCTAAGGAAGGTCTGCACAACTCGTTTTCAGAGAGTTGGCCGTTTGCCACTTGCGTCGTATCAGCCATAAGAGTCTGCTGGCAGGTTGGTCGTCTAGCAGGCTGTTGAAATACCTCCCGCGCACGTCATCCGCGCGGGAGGGGTAAACGTTGAAACAAAGAACCGGACAACACTGAGACTGAAGCGATGCGCGGAGCGGACGGCTATACCGAGTCGA
>NZ_JBKGUA010000232.1:0-1078 GCF_046543485.1 Paraburkholderia sp. EG304
CGTCGGAGCGGTGCATCCATGAGCTGTTCGAGGCGCAGGTGCGGCGGGCACCGGAGGCGGTGGCGCTGGTGCATGAGAACGAGAGACTGAGCTATGGCGAGCTCAATGCGCGGGCCAACCGGCTGGCGCACCATCTGATCGCACGCGGAGTCAGGCCGGATCAGCCGGTGGGGATCTGCGTGGAGCGCAGCGCGGCGATGGTGGTGGGGCTCTTGGCGATCCTGAAGGCGGGGGGCGCGTATCTGCCGCTGGATCCGGCTTATCCGTCGGCGCGGTTGCACCAGGTGCTGGGCGATGCCGCTCCGCAGCTGCTGCTTTGCGATGTGGCCGGCCGCGCCGCACTTGGCCCCGAGGTGCTGACTAATGTGATAGCGGTCGATCTGGAGACGGCGACGCCGGAGTGGGCGAACCTGCCGTTCTCCGATCCGGACCCGCGTGCGCTCGGCCTGACCTCGCGCCATCTCGCTTATGTGATTTACACCTCCGGATCCACCGGCACGCCCAAGGGGGCACAGAATGAGCATCGGGCTATCGTTAATCGCCTGATCTGGATGCAAAAGGCCTATGCACTCAATACGGCTGATGTCGTCTTGCAGAAGACCCCGTTTAGCTTCGATGTCTCTGCCTGGGAATTCTTCTGGACCTTGCTTGAAGGGGCAACCCTGGTGCTGGCGGTTCCTGGTGTACACAAAGACCCGGATGCGCTTGTAAGCCTGATAGTCGGCCAACGCATCACCACCGCACACTTTGTACCATCCATGCTGGCCAGCTTCATGGACACGAAGGGCGTTGATCGCTGCACCTCCCTGCAGCGTCTCGTGTGTAGTGGAGAGGCGCTTTCTGCTTCCCTCACGCAGAAGGTTCGGTGCGTATTACCTTGGACCGGTCTGCACAATCTATATGGTCCCACGGAAGCTGCTATCGACGTAACGGCCTGGAATTGCCCGGCTGATTTTAATGGATCAGTGGTCCCGATCGGCCGTCCGATTGCGAACACGCGGGTGTACGTGCTGGACGGTCATGGCGCGCCGGTGCCGTTCGGGGCGGTGGGCGAGCTTTACATTGGCGGGGCGGGGGT
>NZ_JBKGUA010000233.1:0-1057 GCF_046543485.1 Paraburkholderia sp. EG304
GGTCAAGCGCCCGGGGCGGCTGCACGATCTCCACCACCTGCTCGAATGGCAGGTCCTGATGCTCCTGCGCCCCCAGGGCCGTACGCCGTGTCCGCTCCAGAAGCGTCGCCACGTCCGGCCCGCCCGACAGGTCCACCCGGAGCGCCAGCGTGTTCACAAAAAAGCCGATCAGCTCCTCGATCTCGCGCCGGCCGCGGTTGGCACTCGGCACCCCGATCACAATGTCGTCCTGCCCCGACAGACGCGAGAGCACCGCCGCCCAGCCCGCCAGCACCGTCATGAACAGCGTCGTGCCATGCTCACGGCCCAGCCGCCTGAGTTCCCGCGTGAGCTCCGCATCGATCTCCACCGGCACCGTGGCGCCGGCAAACGACTGGCGCGCCGGGCGCGGCCGGTCCGTCGGCAACGCGAGCATGGACGGTGCGCCTGACAGGGCCTCGCGCCAGTACTGCGCCTGACGCTGCAGCCGCTCCCCGGAGAGCCATTGCCGCTGCCAGGCCGCATAATCGGGATACTGGATCGCCGGCACCGGCAGGGCATCGGCCTGTCCGGCCACGAACGCCCGGTACAGGCTGCCCAGTTCCCGTACCAGCACCCCCACCGACCAGCCGTCCGAGACGATGTGATGCTGCGTCAGCAGGAAGACATGCTCCTGCTCCGACAGCCGGATCAGGCGCCCACGGACCAGCGGCCCGCGCGCCAGATCAAAAGGCATGCACGCCTCTTCGGCGCACAGCGCCACAAGCGCCGCCGCCGCATCCGGCCGCTCCCGCAGGTCGTGCTCCAGCACGGGCAGGCCCGTGCCGGGTGGCAGGATCTCAACCCGGGGCCCCTCCTCCGCATCAACGAAGACGCTACGCAGCGCCTCGTGGCGCGCATACAGCTGATCGAGGCTGCGTCGCCACGCCGCGCGATCCAGCCTGCCCTGCAGCCGCCACCCCAGCGGAACGTGGTAGCGGACGCTGTCCTTGTCCAGCTGTGCCAGAAACCACAGCCGCTGCTGGGCAAACGACAGCTCAAGCGGCGCCTGGCGCGATACGGCCACAATCGCCGGCAG
>NZ_JBKGUA010000234.1:0-1052 GCF_046543485.1 Paraburkholderia sp. EG304
ATCGACTCGGTATAGCCGTCCGCTCCGCGCATCGCTTCAGTCTCAGTGTTGTCCGGTTCTTTGTTTCAACGTTTACCCCTCCCGCGCGGATGACGTGCGCGGGAGGTATTTCAACAGCCTGCTAGACAAAGTGCTGACATGGCAATATTCCCGGCGTGACTGCGTGCGACAACGAATTTCTTCGGCCGGGAGGACTTTGGGTAATTTTCGACAGTCTGTCGGCCAAGTCAGCTGCAGTTGTGGATCGTGACCTGAATGAATTCCCGCCTGACCACTCGAACGGATCAAAAAGTACATTCTCCTGTGGCGGTGCTTTCTCAATAGCCTCCGCAAGTCCGGATCTCGGCTTTGTCCACGAAGCGCCGGGAACAAATGTTCCGTGGACGAGAGTTATTATGACCGTTGAATCGGTCGCCTCCTGTGATGGTGTTTTTCGGCGCAAACAGCGCAAAACCCTCCGGAGTAAGCGAACGATAGTAAGAAAGACGTATACGCAAAGTATCGCAATAACTGTAGTTCGCAGAAAGCTCGTCATGCAAACCATACGACCTCCGACTTTTCCGGTCGATCCGTCGGCAGCGGATGGGCGCGCGGGATCTACGGATCTGCCTCGGTGGCTCATTGGACTGCGGAATATCCTCGAAGTTTGTGTGGGTTGTGCCCTATGGAGCAAGTTTCTTGAAGTATGGGGTAGTTGCAAGGGCTACGCCACGCCTGACCAAATCAGCCTTCGGTAAGCGCGGGGCCGCACAGTCAAGGAGATTGGCTCCAACCCGGATGATGAACGAGACTAGGGGTGGAAGGTAGACGCGTAGAGGTCGTCACTCTACTTCGCGATCGATGCGCGTGGTACCGTCCGCTTCCTCGATCAGCGCACGGGTCTATATCAACGATCAAACGAAAGGCCGTAACGGCAGCTCTCAAGGGCGGATTCAACCGGTCGATGCAATAGTTTGCTGGAACCGTTCAGCCGGCGTTTCGTAATTCAGTGTCTTCCTTGGACGCTCATTCAGCCTTCTTGCCACGGCATTAAGTTTGGCCTGAGAGTAGAC
>NZ_JBKGUA010000235.1:0-1049 GCF_046543485.1 Paraburkholderia sp. EG304
TCACGGTCACGGGCGCCAACCGACACGACTCGATGGCATTCGAGCCCACGCTCGATGCCATTCCGGCAGTCTCGGGTCTGAATGGCCATCCCCGCAAACGCCCGGGCAAGTTGCGTGCGGACAAGGGCAATGACTTTGCCCGCTGTCGGCGTTACCTGAAGCAGCGCGGAATCACGGCCCGTATTGCCCGTCGCGGCGTGGAAAGCAAGGAGCGGCCCGGGCAGCATCGCTGGGTGGTCGAGCGCACGCATGCATGGTTTGCCGGTTTCGGCAAACTGCGCATTCGTTTCGAACGGCGTCTCGACATTCATAGTGCTTTGCTTTCCTTGGCTGCTGCCCTTATCTGCTCGCGCTTCGAGAGGGTAGCCGCGTTCCCTCTCAGAAACGCGGCCCCCGAAGAACCGTACGTGCGAGTTTCCCCGAATACGGCTCGCGCACGGCGTTAAGCATCGTGCTGCTGCCGGCTGCGTCTGTGCATACGCAACCTTCGCTAGCGTCGCATCGTCGATTCGTCCCGAAACCGAGACAAGGGAAATCGGGGTTCCCGCGTTTCCATCTCCACCGACCCGAGCACTTCTGGGCCTGTCCGGTTAGCACCTGCCTCTTCCCCGATGGCGTTTTGACGACGGGCGTGCGCCCACATCAAAAAGGCGCAACCAGCCATATACCTTTTGGTCAGAGCCAACAGCAGCTTGGGCTCTTTCACAATAACGAGGATTCTGTCAGCAGTTCACGTACGTTGTGCATGCGGAACTTGCCTGGCCCCCACACCGCACGGCTGCTGGCAGTGTCGATTCCTTCCCGGTTGCCCGGGTGAACCGCCTTAACGGAGGGTACGTTGTCCCCGGAGCTTCGCACCCGACCGTTACCAATCGCGCGCGTCCGGGTAGGCAACTGCTGGTCGTACAGCAGGTCACGGCTTCAAATTCCCATATTCAGGTTGTTGAATGTGACAAGGCAGAGAAGAGCTTTGCCATCCACTACATTGCCGATTTACGTCCGGCGGACGGCGACACGCGTCGCACTTGATGACTTGTGTTAGCGGCTCT
>NZ_JBKGUA010000236.1:0-1032 GCF_046543485.1 Paraburkholderia sp. EG304
CCGAGAAGTGCCCATATCCTGTCGACCGTCGGGGTGCGTTCTGGATAGCCGATGTGGCATCGCCAGATGGCTGGGTGCGGATGAGAATCCAGGAATTGCGAAGCAGCACAAAGTGGCTGTGGGTCATGGATGACCAGTAGGTCATTAGGTCCGATGATTGCTTCCAGTTCCGCTGCACCCTGCCTCGAAACATCGAGATAGTGCGGCAACAGGTCATCGAGACCGGCTACTGCGGTATTATGAAGAGAATTGTGAACGCCTTTGGTGAACTGGAAAAACTGCTCCTTGTTCGGTTTAAAAGTGAGCCAGCGAACATCGAAACCAAGTTCCCGGAGGAGGCATATATGGTGTGGAAGCATTTCGGCGACGCCACCACCAAACGCGGTGGAATTGACTTGCCAGATGCAACGATCACCGACCCTGTCGCGCATTGTGCCCGACGAACGCAACAGTTCATTGACACGTCCCTCATAGTCTGCCTGCTGTGCAACGTAGTGCTCAAGGACAGAGCCGCGTATCAACACCTCATCAAACAGTGGTGTGCGGTATTCCGTTGATATTTTCATCTTGTCGTCCTTTCGGCCCGGAAAGCGGAGGCCGGCGTCAGATTAGAAAGGTCATCTCGCGAAAATCCTCAATCCAGCCCCTGATGTCGGGGTGGCCGCTGGCATTAGGTCCGACGCCTACGCAGTCGCAACCAGCAGTGGTTGCCGCTTCAATTCCGGCTCTGGAGTCCTCAAAAACCAAGCACCGTTCCGGGGCAATCTGCAACGTCCGCAACAGCACTTGATAGGGTTCCGGATTCGGCTTTCCCTGCCTTACGTCCTCAGCGGCAATCATGATTCTTGGGCGGGAGATTCCGGCCGCCTTGAGGCGGGCAAGAGCCGAGACCCGTGACGAAGAGGTGACGACAGATCGCCTCCCAGCGGTGAGCGAGCTATAGAACTCGGCGGCGCCTGCGATTGGTCGGAGCAGATCCATCACCTGGACCTCATAGTCTGCGATGCGGGCCGCTTCTCGTTCCGGCGAGAG
>NZ_JBKGUA010000237.1:0-1031 GCF_046543485.1 Paraburkholderia sp. EG304
TTTCGTTCTGCTCCCCCGGCGGTGGGTGGTCGAGCGCAGCTTTGGCTGGCTCAACCGTTTCCGGCGTCTCGCACGTGACTATGAACGGCTCCCCGAAACTCTCGCCGGGCTTCATTTTGTCGTCTTCTCAATGCTCATGCTTGTTAGCGCCGTGCCAGTCTTCAAAGTTCCTAACACGCTCTAGAAATCGTCGCACTGCAACCAGCGGGGATCTGCCGGCGCAGGCGCGACACGTAGAGCAGTTCGAAACGGTCGGCCGCATTGAAGTACTTGAACGTTATGATCGAGAAGGCCATCGCGGCATCAAGTCGCAAACTGGACCGATGCCCGGCCGTTCCTCCATGGGGGCCTCCAAGTAGTCGACAAGGTCTCTCTGGCTTCCGGAACAACTGTCTGGCGGTCACGGAATAGAATGCAAGGGAGCAATCTCGTGTTTTGACCTTGTGAAAGTGGCCGCACTTGCGGAACCGCCCATCGTAAAAGCCCGACGGTCCGGATCAGGTGGTCACCGGCAGAGGCATGATATGTCGATAATGCCCAGGTCGAAGCTGATTCTCTTCTCGCATTTGATCGGAAATCCGGAAAAAAAACGTGAGGTCCTTCAGGAATTCTGACGACCCGCAAAAAAGCTTCGCAGTGAGCAGAGCGAGAATAATCGCCCGCTGCAAGCACAGGATACAAGCAGATGCCTTAGTAGCATTTGACTGGGATCAGATTCTTTCAAAGCCCGAAGACCGCAACATTCTCAAGCCTGTCCTAGCAATGGGTTTCCACACGTCTTGGCCAATCAAGAACCCTCTAAAATTACCAGTATGCCCTATCACATCAGCCGCACGAGCGTCGCATTCAAAGAGCAAACGCCAAGTGGCAAGAGCGACGGGAGTGGATTTGCCCCTGCACCTCCGACACCGCCTCACACTTGAGTTGATGAATCGGTTGTGCGCCTGAACTCGCGTGGCGAGCGGTACTTCAGCGCGCTATGAGGGTGCTGCTCGTTGTAATGCTCGAACGCGACGGCGAGATTGCGCGCT
>NZ_JBKGUA010000238.1:0-997 GCF_046543485.1 Paraburkholderia sp. EG304
CCTGTTTGGCCGACCATCAGCACGCAGACCTTCTCGTCGATATAGCGGCCGGCGGCGAGATCATGGATGTGAGCGCGGTTGAGCTTGGGAACGCGGTCGAAGTCGAAGTTTTCGAGCGTCTTGCCCAGGGAGAAGCCAGCGCGGGCGAGCCGCACGCCGAGCTTCTTCTGCTCTCTCCGTGCGACCTCGTCGTGCAGAAGCATGGCGAGGAACTCCGTGTAGGCAAGTTGCCCGTCGATGGCTTGACGGTTGCGTTGCTCGAGCGAGTCAAGGATGCCCGAGAGGCGCAACTGCTTGAGGATCGTGTTCAGTTCTGGACTGGGATGCATGGGCGTTCAATGGATCAGAAGGGAATGGAGGTCACGGCCGAAGCGGCCGCCGTTCAGATAGGTGTCGGCAGGCGCCGGCGTCGGCGCTGGTGCTGCGGTGGGCTGGCTGTCCAACCCCTTGTCGAGGATCGTCTTGACGGTGCGGTACCTGGGGCTGGCGAACACGAGCGCACGCTCGCACGCAGCCTCCAGCCGTTGATCGCCGACCTTCTCGCGAAGCCTCACGACGCCCTGTGCGCCGCGCAGGTTGACGAGCACCTTGTCGTTGAACATCGCGAGAACGAGCGCGTGGCAGGCTGGCCCGATATCCTTTGCCCGCGCCAGGCACCACTGTGGCTCGTGCTCGAGCCACGCTTGCGTTTCGGGCGGCTGGTGGTCACGCACCGTGTGGCGATCGCCGGGCTTGCGCAAGCGCGGATGGGTCGCGACGAGCTCATGGCGGTGGAACACCTGCACGACCGTGTCGGTCGCCTTCAGCCACAGCTGCTTGCCGACGAGCGTGAACGGCACCGAGTACAGTGCCTTCTTGTAGACGACGTGTCCGTCGGTATGCACCTTGACCTCGCACCATACGGCCAGCACTGGCGGCACATCGGGCAGTCCGGCGAGCAGCGGCTTCTCGATGGCGAAACGTGCAAGCGGCTGCTCGCGCGTCGTGCCGTGCTCGC
>NZ_JBKGUA010000239.1:0-996 GCF_046543485.1 Paraburkholderia sp. EG304
CCGGCCACGGCGCTCACGCCTTGCCCGTCCTTGACTCGTTGCACTGCAGCTTCCTTGAACTCCGCCGTGTACACCTGGTGCGGTACCTTAAACATTTCTTCTTTCCTTCCTTTCGGTCGAGTTTATATCCGACCTGCTGGAAGGCGAAATTTCAGAGGAAGCTCATCGTTGGGCTTGTCCCAGCCGGCTCGACCGGAGCCACCTTACTCCCTCAGCGCCACGCAGTCACCCATACCACTCGTCGGTCTGCGTCGCTCAGCCGCTAGTTTTCAGAGCGCTGATCTTTTGCCACTTGCGGCATATCAGTCGTAAGAGTTTGTTGGCAGGGTGGTCGCCCGGCTTTCGAAGCATGACGACCTCCGTTTGCCGAGACCGATGGGCTTTTCACGTTTCGCGTAAAGCCTTGCGCGCCGTTCAACGGTTGGCCAGTGCAAACAGTGTCGTGATCTGCGCGGTGCTCTTCATCAACCCTCGATACCGGGCCTTCGTCTCTCCAAACTGCTGCTGGTTCCTTCTTCATCTGGTGCGTCTCCGGGCCCCGTGTATCAGAGCCGTTCTTTGTCGAACTGGGTGCCGAAATCAAGATCGCATCGACCGCCGACCCTGCCTTCAGCATCAAGCCTTGCTCGCTCAGGATCTCATTGACCAGCGTGCGTATCACGCGGCCAAGCCGTGTGTTGCGAGGAGGTGACGGAACCGGAGAATCGCACTCTCACCAGCCAAACGCGTCATACCCTTGTCTAATCCCGAAAACCCCCTGTGCGCACACAAGCAAAGATCGAGACTGCAGGCCCTATGGGATTGCTGCCATCATGGCACCGATCGCCCATCACATAGATACAAAAATGTTTTTTTGATGTCCGCGTGATTCTCTAACAGGCTGTTGAAATACCCCTCGCCGGCGAGCAGCACTTCATTTCAATGAGTCGCTGCGCCGGTTTGTGATGTCGATTTGATGCTCAATGCCTTTTATTCAGGTGGAACCAATGCCATCTC
>NZ_JBKGUA010000240.1:0-988 GCF_046543485.1 Paraburkholderia sp. EG304
TTTACCCGCGCAGCTTGAGGTGATTTGAAGCCAACTCCTGCAAGCCGACTTCGAGGGGCCCGCCCTCATCTTCAACAAAGCATTGCTCACGCAACCGCTGCGCTTGCATTCGTAGCACACTATGGACACCGCCCGGTTTGCCAAGTCGATCTTGTGTGATACGTGAACGAGGTATCGGCTGCGGTCTTATATGCGGCCTTTTGCAAGCCGAAGCCCGCGGGCCCTGATGGAATGCGCCAGGAACGTCCTCATCTCGGCCACGTGCTTGAAGCACAAGACTGTGTTCAGGTTTGCGTTCCTGCGGTCCGACCTGTCTCGCCATCACATTGAAATCAACCCTAGCAACCTACCAGTTCCTCAAACGCTTCAACTTGCCCATGCTGCTATGTAGGTCTGTTGCTCACATGATGCGCTTCGTATGGAGTCTCGTGAGCGAGGATCGCCCAGGCGATTCGTGCCATTTTGTTTGCCAAGGCCACCGCCACTACATTTGCTGGACGTCGTGCCTGCATCGCCTTTTGCCAGGCAGTTGGGACCTTGGCGTGACACAGTACGGAACGCGCCCCATGGATCAACAACGTACGCAGGTATGGGTCGCCTCGCCTTGAGATCGAGCCTAGCCGGATCTTTCCGCCTGTACCATTCTGCCGAGGAACAAGCCCCAGAAACGCTGCAAACTCGCGCCCCGACCTGAATGTCTTCGCATCTCCGATTGTTGCCACCAAGGCCGTTGCAGTCAGGCGGCCGATACCCGGCACCTCGGAGATTGCTCGACATGCCGCTTCGTGTTTCTGCCAGGCGCCCATCCGTTTCTCGAGTTGATTGATATCTTCCTCAAACAGGTTGATGCGACGCAGCTGTTGTCACTGACCGGCATATTCGAGCCATTCCGGGATCGGCGTAATCGAGCCACCGGATGATCGCCGCAATCGAGCCAGTGCATGATCGGCGCAATCGGGCCACTCGATGATCGGCGTATTGGAGCCAC
>NZ_JBKGUA010000241.1:0-985 GCF_046543485.1 Paraburkholderia sp. EG304
GGTCCATAATCTGGATCGGGGACCGTGTATGGTGGGTAGTTTGACTGGGGCGGTCTCCTCCTAAAGAGTAACGGAGGAGCTCGAAGGTACGCTCAGCGCGGTCGGACATCGCGCACTGTGTGCAAAGGCATAAGCGTGCTTGACTGCAAGATCGACGGATCAAGCAGGTAGGAAACTAGGACTTAGTGATCCGGTGGTTCTGTATGGAAGGGCCATCGCTCAACGGATAAAAGGTACTCCGGGGATAACAGGCTGATACCGCCCAAGAGTTCATATCGACGGCGGTGTTTGGCACCTCGATGTCGGCTCATCACATCCTGGGGCTGTAGTCGGTCCCAAGGGTATGGCTGTTCGCCATTTAAAGTGGTACGCGAGCTGGGTTCAGAACGTCGTGAGACAGTTCGGTCCCTATCTGCCATGGGCGTTGGAGATTTGAGAGGGGCTGCTCCTAGTACGAGAGGACCGGAGTGGACGAACCTCTGGTGTTCCGGTTGTCACGCCAGTGGCATTGCCGGGTAGCTATGTTCGGAAGCGATAACCGCTGAAAGCATCTAAGCGGGAAGCGCGCCTCAAGATGAGATCTCCCGGGGCACAAGCCCCCTGAAGGAACCATATAGACTATGTGGTTGATAGGTCAGGTGTGTAAGTACAGCAATGTATTGAGCTAACTGATACTAATGATCCGTGTGGCTTGACCATATAACCTCAAGTTGCCTTGGCCGACATGACATGTCGATAGATCCCAAGTGCACGCTACGTCACAAGACTTACGAGAGGCAGGCGCCTTATCCGTTCCTTAGGATGGCGACGCTCCAACTGTCTCCCTGGTGAAATTAGCGCTGTGGAACCACCCGATCCCATCCCGAACTCGGAAGTGAAACGCAGCTGCGCCGATGGTAGTGTGGCCTAAGCCATGCGAGAGTAGGTCATCGCCAGGGTTTTTACCCCGAAAACCCCGCTGCTCACGCAGCGGGGTTTTCCTTTT
>NZ_JBKGUA010000242.1:0-981 GCF_046543485.1 Paraburkholderia sp. EG304
GCTTCAGAACCTTGGCGATGCCCGGAGCAAGCGTCGTTCGTGGGGTCAGTATCTTCTTCATCGTTTGGCCAAAGCGTTCTCGTCAGCCTCGAATTTTACCTCCCTCGCGTTAATGCGACAGAGCCCAAAAATTCGCTACCCAATTTTAACGTGGGCCTTACTGCAACAGAACCCCGGCTTGCGCCGCGCGGCCTTGGCGCACTGGGCGAATCTGGCGCCGAACTTCTCGCACCAGCAACGGATCGTCTCATACGTGACTACAACACCACGCTCGAGCAGCAACTCCTCAACGTCGCGCAGGCTCAGGCTGAACCGGAAATACCCCGGCGTCGTGCAGTCTGATGCTGATCGCCTCACCGAGTCCTCCCGTTCCGCCTGTGACCAGGGCAACCTGCTTCGTCATTTCACTTGTCTCCGGTAAAAGGGAGGCGATCCTCGCTCATGCAGAACTGCGAAGTCCGCCCGATTGCCGTTCAGACATGCCGCTATCAACAGGAATCCTTTGTATGCTGCAACTGACCGACGGGGGCGTCAGGCCCGCGTCGGCGGTTATCGCCTGGCGCTCGCCGACGCTTGCTCGGCAGTGCGCCGGGCAGTCTTCGATGCGGCGGTCGCGGCGGCGTTAAGGCTGCTTTCGGCAACCTGCACCGCCTGCTGGCTGGTTTTCTGCAGGGTTTCGATCAGCGTATGGGTGGCGTCAATCGCCGACTTCCATCCGGCGATGGCGGCTTCGGAACCCGCTGGTGAGCTTCTGGCAAAGTCCTCGACGAGCGTTTGTACCCGGAGGTTGTACGCTTCGTATTGCGCCTGCGCGACCTGCGCGAATCTGCCCTGGGTGGCTGACACAATCTCGAAGGTTCTGTCGCAGTAAGGAAAGGGAGTCAAGCAAATGCAATATGCGAAGGATGACTTATGATGCCAGCGAATAAAATTGCTGGGCGGCGGACCGCGCAGTTTTGCTCGAACATTTCATCTGTCCTT
>NZ_JBKGUA010000243.1:0-972 GCF_046543485.1 Paraburkholderia sp. EG304
AACGTCCTGGAGCCGGAACTCGACCAGAACTGACAAGGAAATCTACAATCGACACCGCGCAACGCCCAACCCCGCCGAATCGGTCACGTTCCCGAAATCGGCGGTCACGTTCGCCGAAATCCGCACCCAACTTCAGATACAGCCGAACTGCTTGAATGCGGTCTTCGTACGAGTACACGGACTACCTCCTGGTAGTCCAGGATTTTGTCAGCACCCCCGGTGGGTCATTTTTACATCGGCGCTAACAGGTAGCGACGGGAAGTGGTGCGGAGCCATCGGCATAGCGGAGCCAGATTGTGGCCGGCCGGAAAAAATGGTAGCCAACGTTTCGTAAAATCGAGAACATGGATGAATCGAATTCCAAAGGCGGCCTATAGGAAGGAGCTTCACGACCAAGCGGTCAAGCTGGCGTTGACTGAAGGTGTTGGGATATCGGAAGCTTCCCGGCGATTGCCGATCCAATGAAGGTGCTTGGCAAACTGGGTATCCGCATGTGAAACCGAACGCTGATTCCGCGTAAGCGTTACTTCACCGACCGCGTCAGCGAACACGATATCCTGAGCGGGCATTTCCAGGCCAGCGCCGAACGTTTGAAGGCCACCGATGGACCAGTGCTTATCCTGCAGGACACGACCGCATTCTCGTACCAGCGCGAGCGTTCCGCACTCATCGGCTACACGGGCAAGACGAGCCTGCGCACAGGGAAGAACGGCATGGGCCCGCGACGACCGCTCACGCAATGCGGCATCCTGATGCATTCGAGTCTTGCTGTTACTGGCGATGGATTGCCACTTGGCCTGGCGGCGGTGAAGTTCTGGACGAGAAAGCGGTTCAAGGGGGCTTCGGAGCTCAAGCGCCATATCAATCCCACGCGCGTACCGATTGAGGAAAAGGAAAGCTGGCGATGGCTGGAGAATATGCGCCAGTCGACCGAGCTTCTCGACGATCCTGTGCGTTGCATTCACATCGGCG
>NZ_JBKGUA010000244.1:0-971 GCF_046543485.1 Paraburkholderia sp. EG304
GGGGGGTGTCCCAATCAACTTGCTGGTTTGATGCCAACAAAGCCGGCGGGCTCGTCACCCCCCGCCAAGGTCAGCCGAAACATCGGTTGAGGTCAAAGGGTTTGCCCTCCCGCATCATGTAATAAGCGGCACGCGCGAGCTTGTGTGCGAGCGCCTTCATGGCCACGACGGGCAGGCGCTTTGACTTTTTGCGATCATAGAAACGTCTGGCCTGTGGACAGCAGCGCAGCGCTCCAGCTGCGGCTTCGACGAATGCCCAGGCAAGGTAACGGTTACCGTTGCGTGCATTGCCTTCGCCCTTTTTCTGGTTCTGTCGCATTAGTGCGGGGACGCTAGAATGCGTGTCTGACGAACCTGTACTGACCCGATGATGAAGAAGGCACCGACACCACGAACGACCCTTACCCCAGGAATTGCGAAGGTTCTGAAGCGACTGCACTATCCGCTCGATGTCATGCTGATGTGCGTGCGCTGGTATGTGGCCTATGGGCTGAGCCTGCGAAATCTGGAAGAATGAAATGAACGCGTCCCACCCCGTGACCGAGTGAGCAAAGCAAGGTGGATCCTCACGGGGCCAACGGCATCGACGTGCCCACGTGGAAAATAGGAAGTTTTCCGAGGCGACCGGAGGATCCAGTGATGAATCGTACAGCAGTTGGTGTGGACATCGCGAAAAACGTGTTCCAGTTGGATTACATCGATCAGGACACCGGCGAGATCGTGAACAAGCCGATCAAGCGGGCAAAGTTCCTCGAACACTTCGCGAACCGTGCGCCGTGCCTGATCGGGATGGAAGCGTGCGGTGGTGCGCACCACTGGGCCCGGCAACTAACGAAGATGGGCCACGAGGTGAAGCTGATGCCGGGGGAGTTTGTGAAGGCGTTCAACATCCGCAATAAGAACGATGCGGCGGACGCCCGGGCGATCTGGCTAGCAGTACAGCAGCCAGGCAAGCCGGTAGCGGTAAAAAC
>NZ_JBKGUA010000245.1:0-965 GCF_046543485.1 Paraburkholderia sp. EG304
GACTCCCGAGATTTATGTCGTGATCGGCGACGCGCAACGACTGATCACACAAAGGCGACGCAAGCAGACTCGGCATAAAACGCAACTCGGGATAATGCGCCTTATGCCGAACTCCGCATAAGGCCCATTCAAGGCGCGCGTTCGTCAAGGCGGAGGATACAGTGCCGAAAGCCGCTCGCACTCCGGACCTGCTGTCAACGCGCTTCATCAACCTCATCGGCAAGCTGTTCGCGGCTGAGGCGCGAAGTGCGAAGTGGAACGCCGCTCGCCGGCTGCGATTACGCCGCCGCTATAGCGCCCGCGTGCTCGCCGTCATCGAGCAACTGTTGATTGAGCATCTGCCTGCCGTCGTGCCGGGTAGCATGCTCGGCAAAGCGCTGCAATATCTGAATCGGCAGTGGCACAAGCTGAGCCGCTACATTGAAAACGGCGACTATCCAATCTCGAACAACGCCTGTGAGAACGAGATCAGGCCGTTCGTCGTAGCGCGCAAGGGCTTCCTGTTTGCCGACACGGTTGCCGGTGCACATGCGAGCGCGAATCTTTACTCGCTGGTCCAGTCGGCAAAAGCCAACGGCATCGATCCATATCGATACCTCAACTGGCTACTCCGATGCCTACCGCTCGCGCAGACCGTTGACGACTACGCCGCGCTTCTTCCCTGGTGCATGCCCGCCGAACTGCGGTAAGTCTATTGCCCTGTTCAACAACTCTGATGGGCGTCGTTAATTGACCGCTTACGTTCGATATGGCCACAGCCGGGGCAAAGCAATTTGCGCCGGATCGTGCGGATCACCTTGAATGCGGCGGCTACGCGCGCGAGCTGTTCGGATGCGTCCTCGCCCAGCGGCTGCATGGTCGTCGCACACGTGGGGCAGAGCGGATCGGGCTCGAGAACGATCTCCTCGCGCGGCAGGTGCGGCGGGAGCGGCCCTCGCGAAGGCGATTTGCTGGCCGGCGCATTC
>NZ_JBKGUA010000246.1:0-961 GCF_046543485.1 Paraburkholderia sp. EG304
TGTCATGCGCAACGCCAATCCTGCCGTCCGGTCCGCTCGGTCACGTTCCCGAAATGACCGGTCACGTTGCCGAAATCCCCGGTCACGATCCCGAAACGGCCGGTCACGTTCATCCGAAATACGCAGTCGGGGCTGAAGCTGGATGTCGAGGCCGCCAACGCGCGTATCGGCCGATGGCTGGCCGAAGTCGCCAACGTTCGCGTGCATGCCACCACGCGTGAGCGCCCGGCAGCGAGGCTGGCTGTCGAGCAGGTAGCGCTGCTGCCATTGCCGACGTCAACATCGGCGCCGGCACCTGCGACCTCGAAGCTGCGTCGTGTGCTGCCGCGCGAGAGCCTGCAACATCCGCTGGCGGTGTATGACGCACTGCTGGAGGTCGCCGCATGAATCTCCAGCACGAACGGATTGCCAGCCTGTGCGCCCATCTGAAGCTCGACCGTATCGCCGGTGATTGGGGAGCGCTTGCCCAGCACACTGCAACGACCGATGCGAGTCTCGCCGACTTCCTGGAGCAACTGCTACAGGCAGAACTCGGTGCGCGCGAGGAACGCAAGCGCCAGACGCTCACGAAGCTCGCGTCGCTGCCGAGCATCAAGACGCTGGAGCAATACGACTTCGGTTTCGCCAGCGGCGCCCCGCGCGCACAGATACAGGAGCTGGCCAGCCTCGCGTTCATCGAGCGCGCCGAGAACGTCGTCCTGCTTGGACCGTCTGGTGTCGGCAAGACGCACATTGCGAGCGCACTGGCCTATCGGGCGACGCAGGCGGGCATCAAGACGCGGTTCATCACCGCCGCCGACCTGATGATGCAACTGGCGACGGCGCGCCAGCAGAGTAAGCGGCTCGGCAGGGCCGATCCCCGATCCGCGCGCGCGTGGGGCATGATGTGAGAGCGTGGATTGTTTGCATGGTCGTTGACACGACCTATCTCGATCTACCCGGTCAAGCGGTGTGCGTGGGC
>NZ_JBKGUA010000247.1:0-943 GCF_046543485.1 Paraburkholderia sp. EG304
GCTACTCGGAGCGTTATAGAGCGGAGTGGATAAGGAAGGCAGAACAGGATGAAGCAGCAGACGCTGGCGATGGAAGCTGACGAAGGTGCGGGTTTCGAGAGGCACCGCAAACGGACGCGGCGCGATGAGTTTCTCGATACGATGAATGCAATTACGCCGTGGGCGGAGTTGTGCGCGGTGGTCGAGCCGCATTACCCGAAGCGCGGCAATGGCCGCCCGCCGATTGGCCTGGAGCGCATGCTGCGCATCCATTTCATCCAGCACTGGTTCAATCTGGCCGATTTCGCCTGTGAAGAGGCGCTTTACGATAGCGCCAGCCTGCGTCGCTTTGCGGGAATTGATCTGGGCCGCGAGGCGGTGCCAGACGCCACCACGCTGCTCAAATTTCGTCGTCTTCTCGAAACCCACAAACTGGGCGAGAAGCTGTTTGCCGAAGTCGGCCGGGTGCTTCAGTCCAGCGGCATGAAAGTCAAGAGCGGCACGATCGTGGATGCCACGATCATCGGTGCGCCGAGCTCAACGAAGAATGAGCAGAAGTCGCGCGACCCGGAAATGCATCAGACGCGCAAAGGCAAGCAATGGTACTTCGGCGCGAAGCTGCATATCGGCGTGGACAGCCAGAGTGGCCTGGCGCACAGCGCAGTGCTCACGCCAGCGAACGTGCATGACAAGCATCCGCTGCCGCAATTGCTGCACGGTCAGGAGCGGCGGGTCTACGGTGACAGCGCATACGCCAGCCAGAAGGCGCTGATCCACAGCAAAGCGCCGAAGGCGCGCGACTTCACGAATCAGCGCACCCGCCGCGCGGGTGAAGTCGATGAGGTGCAGCGCGGCAAGAACCGCAACAAGTCGAGGATCCGCGCACGCGTAGAGCATGTCTTCGCGGTGGTCAAACGACTGTGGGGCTTCACGAAGGTGCGCTACCGCGGGTTGGCGAAGAATG
>NZ_JBKGUA010000248.1:0-915 GCF_046543485.1 Paraburkholderia sp. EG304
CCTATCTGTTGGCCCGGGAGATGGCATTTGCCGGTCGTGACCTGCTGGAGCGCTATCTGGCGGCAGTGCAGCGGGTGGTGGACCGGCACGACATGCTGCGCACGTCGTTTGTGTGGGAGGGGCTGTCCAGTCCGGCGCAGGTGGTGTGGCGCCAGGCGCGGCTGGAGGTGGTGGAGGTTGAACTGGACGAGGCTGAGGGGCCGGCTCCCGAGCAGCTGCGGCGCCGGTTCGATCCGCGCGGGCAGCGCATCGATCTGGGGCGGGCGCCACTGATACGGTTTGTGACGGCCCGGGAGCCGGGCAGCGGGCGCTGGCTGCTGCTGGCGCTGCAGCATCATCTGATCGGCGATCACACGACCTCAGAGGTAATGCATGCGGAGGTGCGGAGCGTGCTGGCGGGACGCGGGCACGAGCTGGCCGAGCCGCAGCCATTCCGTAACCTGATAGCGCAGGCGCGGCTGGGTGTGGGAGAGCAGGCGCATGAGCAGTTCTTCCGGGAGATGCTCTCGGGGATTGACGGGCCGACGCTGCCGTTCGGGCTGGGCGAGGTGCGCGGCGACGGCAGCGGGGTGGACGACGAGGCGCGGCGGCAGTTGCCGCAGGCGCTTAACGACCGGCTGCGGCAGCAGGCGCGGCGGCTGGGGGTGAGCGTGGCCAGCCTGTGCCATCTGGCGTGGGCGCAGGTGGTGGCGCGCAGCAGCGGGCGCGAGCAGGTGGTGTTCGGCACGGTGCTGTTCGGGCGCATGCATGGTGGCAGCGGCGCGGACCGGGCGATGGGGCTGTTCATGAACACGCTGCCGGTGCGGCTCGATGTGGATGGAACCGGGGTCGGGGAGAGTGTGCGTCGCACCCACGCGCGGCTGGCGGAGCTGCTCACCCACGAGCATGCCCCGCTGGCGCTGGCGCAGCGCTGCA
>NZ_JBKGUA010000249.1:0-911 GCF_046543485.1 Paraburkholderia sp. EG304
CAAAACGCCCGCGTGCAATGCCCGCAAGGGCCAAAAACCAAAGGATGACGGTCGGCTTCACGACCTGAACACCTCTACATCGCCGACACGTCGCAAATTCAGCTGCTTGTTCAGCGTAGCCTTAACGCAGAAGCCGAGTGAAGCGCCACTTTCCATATGTAAGTAGTGTAAGTGGCAGTTGAAACGCAACAGCGAACGTCGCATTCGGGTTGATTCTGTTGAAAAACCCGCCCAAGAAGCGAGATTCTGGCTTCTGGAAGACATCGATCGACGGGAGTGCATCGTCATGATAGGTCTATATCACTGATCGCTTTTACAGCTCGGTCTTCCTTGACCCATGCGCGCATCCGTCGCTCGATTGCCGCGACCTGCTCATCCAGTTTTTCTGAGCCCATTCCACCGCTCACGTAGCGTATCGATTAGCGCTGCTGGGAGACGCTCGGCAACACTTGCCAGCACGTCCGGTATCGCCTTATCCAATGCCACCCGGCCTTTGCCCATCACTTCACCATATTCGGTGAGCAGTCCCCGCAGACTGTTGATTTGCATCGTGCGGAATTTCACTAGCTGGTCCCGCATCCGGTGCAGAGCCAGCATTGCCTGCTGCATTTCGGTCTTCACTGCGATCGACTTGCTGGGCTGCTGTGCAGCCAGCCAGATCGCTCGTGCGTCAGCTGCGTCATTCTTGTTACGTATATTGAACGCGTTCACGAAGACCGCCGGTATCAGCTTTCCCTGATGGCCCATCTTCGTAAACTGTCTCGCCCAGTGATGCGCTCCGCTACTGTCACGGATCGGCGTAATCGAGCCGGGGATGATCGGCGTAATGAGGCCACCTGGAATGGCCCCGAAACGCGATTTCGAAGGGACTCAAGAATGCGTTTTTTTGCCTGATTTTGCAACCACGTTTT
>NZ_JBKGUA010000250.1:0-896 GCF_046543485.1 Paraburkholderia sp. EG304
CGGCTGGTGCTGGCCGATGCGGCGGGGCGTGCGGCGCTGGGCGCGGAGGCGCTCGCTGGGGTGGGGCTGGTGGAGCTGGAGGCGCAGTCGCCGGCGTGGGCCGGGCAGCCGTCATCGGATCCGGATGTGCGCGCGCTGGGCCTGGGCCCGCACCATCTGGCCTATGTGATCTACACCTCGGGCTCCACCGGCACGCCCAAGGGCGTGATGGTCGAGCACCGGGGGGTGGTGAACTTTCTATCGGCGTTTTCAGAGATATCTTCAATTTCTGACCGCGATACTTTTTTGGCTTTGACCACCATCTCGTTCGATATTGCGGGGCTCGAACTGTTCCTGCCTTTGAGCACTGGGGCCGCAGTCGCCCTTGCAAGCCGTAAGGATGCAATCGACGCCATGGCCTTACGCCATTACATAGCACATCACAACATTTCTTTCATGCAGGCGACTCCGGCAATGTGGCGCCTGCTCTTAGATGGAGGCTGGCAAGGAACACCAGCGCTGAATGCGGTATGTGGGGGAGAAGCGTTACCTGCAACTCTGTCACTTCGCCTAAATGAAGCGGTGAACTCTGTAAAGAATTTCTACGGGCCAACCGAAACAACCATCTGGTCATCCTTTTTTCCTATTGACACCCCATTCGGCGTGCCACATCAAGGTGTACCGATCGGCCGTCCGATTGCGAACACGCGGGTGTACGTGCTGGACGGTCATGACGAGCCGGTGCCGTTCGGGGCGGTGGGCGAGCTCTACATTGGCGGGGCGGGCGTGACGCGTGGCTACCTGAACCGCCCCGAGCTGACAGCCGAGCGGTTCATCGCCAGTCCCTTTGTGGAGGGCGATCGGCTGTACCGCACGGGGGACCTGGCGCGGTACCTGCCGGACGGCAATCTGGAGTT
>NZ_JBKGUA010000251.1:0-891 GCF_046543485.1 Paraburkholderia sp. EG304
ACGCCCACAGATACGCGCGATGTGTCTTGCCTTTGCCGGGACCGAGCATCTGTACCGGCGTCTCATCCGCATGCAGCACACCCTGCTGCAGGATTTCCTGATGCAGCGCGTCGACCAGCGGTTGTAGCTGCACGCCGCACGTACCGACCCATGCGCCCAATGTCGAGCGCGGTATCGCGACGCCCGCTCGCGCAAAGATCTGCTCCTGACGATACAGGGGAAGGTGGTCAGCGTACTTGGCAACCAGCACTGACGCCAGCAGTCCCGCAGTCGGGATGCCCTTGTCGATGACGTGCGCAGGCACCGCAGCCTGCATCAGTGTTTCGCAGTTTCTGCACACCCACTTGCCACGGATATGCCGCTCCACGGTGAACACGCCCGGCGTGTAGTCCAGCTTCTCGCTGATGTCCTCGCCGATGCGCACGCGCTCGCAGCCACACTGGCATACGGTGCTCTCCGGCTCATGCCGGATCTCTGTGCGCGGCAATTGCGCCGGCAGCGCTGCACGCTTCGGTTGCAGGGGTAGCGGCTCGGTTGTGGCTTGTGGCTGAAGTTGCTCGAGCTCAACTTCAATGGCGGCGAGATCCGCGTCAATTGCCTCGTCCAGCAGGTTCATCTGATCGCTGCTGAGCTGCTCGCTGCGCCTGCCGAACTGATGGCGTCTGAGAATCGATATCTCGTGGGTCAACTGGTCGATGCGGGTCTGCCGATAGCGTAATTCCCGCTCCTTCTCACCGACCTCCCGGGTCTTCTCTTCAATCTCCCGGTCCCGGTCTTCGACGCGTGCAATCAGTTGCGTGGCGAGCGCACGCAACTGTTCCGGGCTAAGAGTGTTGAGGTCGGCGGGCAGATCCATGCAGACGAGTCTGCCAGAACCCCGGAGAGCGCGAA
>NZ_JBKGUA010000252.1:0-885 GCF_046543485.1 Paraburkholderia sp. EG304
TGCCGGGCTATGCGACCGGCGGCTTCTTTTTGCCATCTTTGGGTTCCTTTTGCTGGTCCCTATGACCAGCTCAGGCCCCGACCGTTCCACTTACCGACCTTGTCCGAAATTCCGGCGCCACCTCTGTCATCGCATCGCAATCTGAACGAAGCCATCGACCAGGCGTTGATGTTGCGCGGTCACCGGGACTTCGTCGATCGTGCTGCCTATGATGAATTTCTGCGCGAGGTCGTCATACGTCGCAACCGGTGTAACGCAGCCGCGTTCCGCCTTGAGCGGGAACAACTCATGGATCTGCCGTTAAGGCGCACCACAGACTTCGTCGAGGAAGAAGCCCGCGTCACACGCTGCAGCACCTTCACGGTACGCGGCATTCTTTACAGCGCACCATCGCGCCTGATCGGTCATCGCCTGAAGGTGCGCGTGTACGGTGACCGGCTCGACTGCTATCTGTCGGGTGCGCTGGTGCATATCACCTCGCGAGGCTCGCGTGGCGGCGACAACCGCCCCGCACTGAATTACCGACACTTCATTGAGAGTCTCAAACGCAAGCTGCAAAGTCATCGTTGGATTTCGGCTTTGGCCGCCGGGTAGCTACGCAAATGGTCGGTAACGATCTGCCGGGTATCGGCTTTGAGCGCAGCACCCGCTTGAAAAGCGCCCACCGTTTGTCCGCAACCCAACATTTCCTACAACCGTCGGCCCGATTGGAGGAAATGCGTCACTGAACACGGAGATGGCCAGCCCCCGTTGACTTAAGTCGTGCTCGTATGCAGCGCCAGCGACCTTGAGCCGTACGTCTACCTCGTGCACAGGCTCACTGAATGGCCACCGCGCAACCTGCTGCGATTTGTCCGAACGCGTACCGCTCCGCATCTCAAAACT
>NZ_JBKGUA010000253.1:0-879 GCF_046543485.1 Paraburkholderia sp. EG304
GCCTCGAGTATCGTGCTTCGGTCGCGCAGTGGAAGGCGGAACGGTTCGCTAAACGACCAAAGCCAGCGAAGCTGGCGACTAATGCACGGCTGCGTCAATATGTACAGGAGCGCCTGGAGGGCAAAGTACATGACGTTGATGGTCGTGAAATTGCCGGGCCCAGGCAGGCGCCGTTCAAGGGGCGAAATAAACCAAATCGCGGTGACCGAAAGTGGGTCAACGGCTGGTCACCTGAACAGATTGCCAATCGATTGCAGGTAGATTTCCCGGACGATGAGTGTATGCGCATCTCTCACGAAGCCATTTATCAAGCGCTCTATATTCAGGGGCGCGGCGCGCTCAAGCGCGAGCTGGTGGGCTGCCTGCGCACCGGTCGTGCGTTGCGCGTTCCCCGAGCGAGAGCGCGTGCCAAGGCGTGGGCGCACGTAAGCGAGGAGGTGATGATTTCCAGTCGGCCTGCAGAGGCGGAAGATCGTGCTGTGCCGGGCCATTGGGAAGGAGACCTGCTCATTGGCCTGAACCGATCCGCCATTGGGACGCTGGTGGAAAGATCAAGCCGTTTCACGATGCTCGTGCACTTACCCCGGGAGAAAGGCTATGGACTGATTCCGCGCACGAAAAACGGACCCGCGCTGGCCGGCTACGGAGCTGTCACGATGGCCAACGCACTCAAGAAGACCGTGGCGGACCTGCCTGCCCAGTTGTGGCGATCACTAACCTGGGATCGTGGCAAGGAGCTGTCCGATCACGCGCGCTTCACTATCGAGTCCGGCGTGAAGGTATTCTTCGCCGACCCGCACAGCCCATGGCAGCGCGGTACGAACGAAAACACCAATGGCCTTCTACGACAATACTTTCCAAAGGGCACAGACCTGTCCC
>NZ_JBKGUA010000254.1:0-874 GCF_046543485.1 Paraburkholderia sp. EG304
CGTGAAACGACTCCACGCCGATGATAGTGCGGATTGCCCGTGTGAAAGTAGGTAATCGTCAGGCTCCCCCACAAGCCAGAAACCCCACCCCCAGCGGTGGGGTTTTTGCGTTTACGCGGCCGAAATCAACAAACAGCATTGAAGCAAGCGAAAAGTAAGCGTGGCCTCGGCGACGTCTTGACTGGAGACTGAGATCTTTAGGCCGCGGTGCGGAGTTGATCGGCGACGACCCACGGTGCGAGTTCATCGATGCGGTTGATCGCATGCTCGGCGATGCGCGCGAGCACGAAGCGCAGATACGCCTCTGGATCGATGCCGTTGAGTTTTGCGGTGCCAATGAGGCTGTAGATCGCGGCGGCACGTTCGCCGCCGGAGTCTGCTCCAGCGAACAGATAGTTGCGTCGACCGATGGCCACCCCGCGTAGCGCGCGCTCGACTGGCAGGTTATCGATTTCGAGCTGGCCGTCATTGCAATAGCGTGTGAGCGCTTCCCACCGGTTCAGCGCATAGAGGATCGCCCGGCTCGTATCCGATTTGCGCGAGAGGGTCTCCAGCGCCGTTGTGAGCCACGCACGGACTCGATCGAGTAGCGGCCGCGCATGCTTCTGGCGATGCGCACGGCGCTGGTCGGGCGGCTTGCCCCTGATTGTTTCCTCAATCCTGTATAGCGCGCCGATACGCTCAAGCGCCTCGGTGTTCAACGCATTCGGGCGCGCTGCGTGCAGCTCGTATATCTGTCGCCTCGCATGCGCCTTATGCCGAACTCCGCATAAGGCCCATTATCCCAAGTTGGGTTTTATGTTGTGACGCAGTTGGCCGGCAGCGGACTGTCGTGATCGAGGTGACGAATTACTCGGCATAATATTCGTCGCAA
>NZ_JBKGUA010000255.1:0-865 GCF_046543485.1 Paraburkholderia sp. EG304
CAGGCTCGTGATGTATTTCTGTACGCGGCAACTGTGCAGGCAGCGATGCGCGTTTGGACTGTTGACGTGGCTCGTCGACTGGCGTTGCCGGCTGAAGCTGCTCGAGTTCCAGTTCGATAGCGGCGAGATCCGCGTCAATCGCCTCATCCAGCAGGTTCATCTGATCGCTGCTGAGCTGTTCGCTGCGCCGGCCGAACTGCTGGCGCCTGAGAATCGAGATCTCCTGGGTCAGCTGGTCGATACGGGTTTGTCGGTACTGCAGCTCCCGTTGCGTCTCGTCGACCTGCCTGGTCTTCTCGAGAATCTCCCGCTCCCTGTCCTCGACCTGGGCAATCAGCTGCGCGGCAAGCGCGCGTAATTGTTCCGGGCTGAGGGCGTTAAGATCGGCGGGCAGGTTCATGCAGACGAGTCTGCCAGAACTTTGGAGACCGGGAAAGCGCCACCGTTTACGTCCTTGCGGGCGTCATACGACGCGAATCACGCCGTTAGGACCGATGCGCTGCCACGGCAAACCCACCACCAGACCTTCGAGCTGTTCCTGCGTGAGCGCATGATGCTTCGGTTCGCCTACCAGGGTGAGGCCACACAAACTGTCCCTCGTTCAGCCGTCGCGCTGCCAGCCAGATTCCAATCCCGTCGTGAACCAGTACCTTCAGACGGTTGGCCCGCCGGTTGGCAAACAGATAAGCATGATGTGGATGCGCGGCGCCGAATACGGTTATCACCCGGCCAAGTGCCGTATCGAAGCCGGCCCGCATGTCCAGCGGCTCGACCGCCAGCCACACCTGATCAATGCGGATCATGCGAGCCACTCACGCAGCCAGGCGGCGCATTGTGCTGCCTCTGATATCGGCGAGCTAATCGT
>NZ_JBKGUA010000256.1:0-849 GCF_046543485.1 Paraburkholderia sp. EG304
ATGCGGCGCCGCCGCTGCTGCTGGCCGATGCGGCCGGCCGTGCCGCGCTGGGCTGCGACGCGCTAGCCGGTGTGAGCGTGGTGGATCTCGACACGGCAACGCCGGCCTGGGCGAACCTGCCGGCCTCTGATCCGGACCCGCGCGCGCTCGGCCTGAGCTCACGCCACCTCGCCTACGTGATCTACACCTCGGGATCATCAGGCACGCCCAAGGGCGTCATGGTCGAGCATGCTCAAATCGTGCGCTTGTTCGAGGCAACCGAGAGCTGTTATCGTTTCACGGAACATGACGTATGGTGCCTGTTCCATTCCTTCTCGTTCGACTTCTCTGTTTGGGAGTTGTGGGGCGCGCTCCGCTATGGCGGCCGTTTAATTCTTGTGCCGAGCCATACTGCTCTGTCCGCTCCTGACTTCCATGATGTCATCTGCAAGTCCGGCGTCACAGTTCTGAACCAGACCCCCTCGGCTTTTAAAGCTCTCATGGATCTGGAGCAGAGCAGCGTTCGAAACCGCCTTCGCTATGTGATTTTCGGTGGAGAGGCTCTGGAGCCATCGATTCTGAAGCCGTGGTATGCAAGGCATTCAGATCGCGCCCCACAACTGATCAATATGTACGGCATCACGGAAACGACCGTGCATGTCACCTATCGGCCTCTTGATCAGTCTGACACCACCGCCTCGGGCAGTCTTATTGGAAAGCGCATCTCCGATCTTCGAGTCTACCTTCTGGACGGTCATGGCGCGCCTGTGCCGTTCGGGGCGGTGGGAGAGCTTTACATTGGCGGGGCCGGCGTTGCGCGCGGGTACCTGAACCGGCCGGAGCTGACGGCGGAGCGGTTCATCGCCAGCC
>NZ_JBKGUA010000257.1:0-832 GCF_046543485.1 Paraburkholderia sp. EG304
AATGCCGGGCTATGCGACCGGCGGCTTCTTTTTGCCATCTTTGGGTTCCTTTTGCTGGTCCCTATGACCAGCTCAGGCCCCGACCGTTCCACTTACCGACCTTGTCCGAAATTCCGGCGCCACCTCTCAAGCTGAAAAGTCTGGACGGGCTATTCGCCGGCCGTCATTTTGACCGTGAGTTGATCATTCTTTGTGGGCGCTGGTTTCTGCGCTACAAACTCAGCCGGCGCGATCTCGTCGAGATGATGGCTGTGCGAGGGTTGTCGCTGGCTCACACGACGATTCTGCGTTGGGTGCGCCGCTATACGCCCGAGCTCGTCAAGCGCTGGAACCAGCTTGCCACGTCTGCGGGACGGTCGTGGAGGGTTGAAGAGACGTATCTGAAGATCCGGGGAAAATGGGTTTATCTATATCGGGCGGTGGATCGGGACGGCCAGACGGTAGACTTCATGCTCAGGGCTATTCCGGGCCAATTGTCAGCGACTAATCGTTTTGCGATGGAGGCGGACGCTGCGTATCCGGATCACCAGTTCCCTCGCTCGATCGACACGCTTTCACGCGGCGTTGCAGGGGTGCGCAGTTGAGCGCCAGAAACAAGGTAGGAGCCGTCGCGGAGATCATGTTGTAGACGAAGCGTTCTCCCTGGAGCGGCCCCCTGAATCGCCGGACACAGTCTCCCACTTAAAATAGCGGGTAGGCATACGAGATACACGGGCAAAGAGCCAGCGCAGGCTGCATTCGACGAGGGTATTGACCTTCAGGTGATCAAACTCGAAGAAACGAAAAAGGGTTTCGTTCTGCTCCCCCGGCGGTGGGTGGTCGAGCGCAGCTT
>NZ_JBKGUA010000258.1:0-807 GCF_046543485.1 Paraburkholderia sp. EG304
TCACCGACTACGACCGCGACGGCGAGTTGCGCATCGGCATCAAGCGCGTGCGCGGCGGGCGTTTCTCGAACTTCGCGTTCGACACGCTGCAGCCCGGCCACACGATCGACGTGATGACCCCGGACGGCCGCTTCTTCACGCACCTGAACGCGGAACAGGGCCAGCAGTATCTCGCGTTCTCCGGCGGCTCGGGCATCACGCCGGTGCTCGCGATCATCAAGACGACGCTCGAAGTCGAGCCGCGCAGCACGTTCACGCTGGTGTACGGCAATCGCAGCGTCGACCAGATCATGTTCGCCGAGGAGCTGGAGGATCTGAAGAACCGCTTCATGAACCGCTTCGTGCTGTATCACGTGCTGTCGGACGACCTGCAGGACGTCGAGCTGTTCAACGGCGTGCTCGACCAGCAGAAGTGCGCGGCGTTCCTCGAACAGCTGCTGCCGGCCGACGCGATCGACGAAGCCTTCATCTGCGGCCCCGCGCCGATGATGGATGCGGCCGAGGCGGCGCTCAAGGCTGCCGGCGTGCCGCCCGCGAAGGTGCACGTCGAGCGCTTCGGCACGCCGCTGCCGCAGGCGGGTGTGCCGCCCGTCGAGATCACCGCGGACACGCCCGCGGCCGACCTCGAAATCGTGCTCGACGGCAAGCGGCGCAAGCTGCGCCTGCCGTACCAGGGAGTCAGCGTGCTCGACGTCGGGCTGCGCGCCGGTCTCGCGCTGCCGTATGCGTGCAAGGGCGGTGTGTGCTGCACGTGTCGCGCGAAGGTGCTCGAGGGCGAAGTGAAGATGGAAAAGAACTACACGCTCG
>NZ_JBKGUA010000259.1:0-805 GCF_046543485.1 Paraburkholderia sp. EG304
GTAATATTCTGATCTCTTGGAGCCAAGTCTCCAAGAGATCAGAATGGCCTGAATTGACGTCTGTCTGCATATGCTGCAGCAATCCAGAAAATGTATCAGGCGGCAAATTGGCTTTGCGAGCAATGTCGACCCATGCGTCCTCCGCTTCGGCAAGGTCTTCCGACCGCATTTCGATGAGGTTCAGACAGCAAAGATAGCCGAGGGTGGAACTACGCGCGACATCTGAAAACATGCTCACGAGCGACGCCGTACCAATGAGTGGATGCGCAGTCACGATATGCTCTTCCGCAAGGCCGAGTTTCCGTAAACATGTCGCTATGAGCGAATAGTGAGAATATTCCTCAGTGAGATAACGACTTAGGAGTCCAGCGGCAAAATCATCCTCGGCAGAGTTGATGGCGGCCCCAATGTGTCGTGTGCTCAACCGCACGAAGTGATACGTCTCCAGAAGAATCCCGATAATCAGGTCTCGAGTCGGTGCAGATTTTAGCAGACCAATGTGTTGCCTGATCAGTGAAACGTCGGCGAACTGGCCATGCAGCAATGCTTGTGCTTGCGGCCACTACCGCACGGGCACGGCTCGTTGCGTCCGACTTTCGGTTCTTCCCGGCGCATGGGCAGACGCGCCGGGATGTGCGCCAGTGCCCGCCGATGTGGCTCGAAGTAACGGTAGATGTGGGTCAGCCCGGCGATCATCGTCTCCAGCAGTCCCTCGCGCTTCTCCGCAGGGATCGATGGTGGCCGCATCTGCGGGTCGGGATTGTGTTCATGATGCAGCATCATGATCGGGATCATCGGCCCGCCG
>NZ_JBKGUA010000260.1:0-796 GCF_046543485.1 Paraburkholderia sp. EG304
AACGCCGGATCTTTTCGCAGCGGCCGCGAACTTGCTGCATGGCTGGGTTTGGTGCCGCGTCAGCATTCTTCGGGCGGCACGCCGCGTCTGCTGGGCATCAGCAAGCGCGGCGATACGGCATTACGAAGACTTCTGATTCACGGCGCCGGCGCGGTTATTCGTATGGCAGCGAGCAAACCCGAAATGGCCGATTCCTGGGCGTTGAAACTGTTTCGTCGCCGGCACAAAAATATCGCTGCTGGCGCTCGCGGCAAAGAATGCACGGCGTGGGCCATACTGATACGAAATCAGCCCTTTCAGGCGGACCATGTGCCTACGCGATCCAGCGTGACGGATTGACAGGTCCCGCCATTAGCAGTGAAACAGCGTTCACTTCCAGAGGTTGCTTGAGCAGACTTCAATTCGATGGCAGAACGGTCGGGCCGTGGTGGGCCAAACCCGCTTTGCGCCAAGGGCAACCGAGCCCGAGGCTCTGATGGGGTACCCATTCGCGGATATTCATCGTGGGCCCGCAGCGAGTGCTGCCAACTGAGCCCGGATACATGGCTGCAACCTCGACCTGATGCCAGAAAACCAAGACTGCTTGACAACAGGGAGTCGTCCATACATGGTGCAAATAGCGCGGGGGTGATCTGATCGACATGATGACGGGACGGGGTCTCGGCCATATGTCACGGATCGGCGTAATCGAGCCGGGGATGATCGGCGTAATGAGGCCACCTGGAATGGCCCCGAAACGCGATTTCGAAGGGACTCAAGAATGCGTTGTTTTGCCTGATTTTGCAACCGCGTTTTC
>NZ_JBKGUA010000261.1:0-781 GCF_046543485.1 Paraburkholderia sp. EG304
TGCCAGTTCAAACGCTATCCTTCGACACTGCGTGAATAAAAACCGGGTGAGAGACCGATTCCCACCCCCTAAAAGCGGACATTTGAACTTGGCCAGTAAGCGGACATTTCAAAATGGCTTTGACATATACAGAAGGTCTTGAATGACTTGGGTGTGTCCTATAAGTCTGTATCCGAGGCGGATCGATACATCTGCGAAAGAAGGGAAGAATTCTCGGCTCTCTGTCGATTTTTCATCGCAATGGATTGCGATCCGGCGCAGACGGGCTCAGTGAGGCGACTCGATGGCAACCAGTTTTTGGAGGACTTTCTTCATAGGAGCAAGCAAGATAAAGGCTACCAGATCGTAGTGGAGCATGATCCACTCTGGCTTACCGGGGCGGATTAGGAGGTGTTAAGCACTTACGGTCAGACTTGGTAACCTTGCGGAGTCAAGAAGCGTGGGCCTTACCCAGCAGATGTATCGGGCGAAGAGTGCCACTTCGCCCTGCGCAACGCTGATTTCCCGCGGGCTGTTTCGAGGCCATGGTAAGCCACCTGCATTCGATCACCCGGGTCGCTCAGGTGCTCCGTGGTCAAGCCTGCGCGGTCATCCTCGGGCGTACGCTTCAATTGACCTGTGGGCCGCCCCCTGCGAAAACCGGACACGAGGTAACGCTTAAGGCTACGCTGAACAAGCAGCTGAATTTGCGACGTGTCGGCGATGTAGAGGTGTTCAGGTCGTGAAGCCGACCGTCATCCTTTGGTTTTTGGCCCTTGCGGGCATTGCACGCGGGCGTTTT
>NZ_JBKGUA010000262.1:0-780 GCF_046543485.1 Paraburkholderia sp. EG304
GGGCGAACCTGCCGGCCTCCGATCCGGACCCGCGCGCGCTCGGCCTGAGCTCACGCCACCTCGCCTACGTGATCTACACCTCGGGATCATCAGGCACGCCCAAGGGCGTCATGGTCGAACATCGGGGAGTGGTGCGTCTCGTAGCGGGGAACGATTTCGTCGCGATCTCGCCGCAGGACATCTTTCTCAATGCCTCCTCGCCGACATTCGACGCGACCGCGTTCGAAGTCTGGGGAGCCTTGGCAAACGGCGCCAGTGTTGTGCTCTATCCTGGACGTTACCTCTCGACGGCAACGCTGGCCCAGATCATCCAGGATCAAAGCATCACGATCGCCTGGATGACTGCGCGGTTGTTTGACGTCTATGTCGGGGAGGGGCGGAGCACTGATCGGCTGCAGCAGTTGCTGGTCGGGGGCGAAGAGGTCTCCGTCGCTTCCATCAGGGCATGCCAGAAGCGACATCCGACGCTGAGGATTTCAAATGGCTACGGGCCGACGGAGAACACCACCTTCAGTCTCTGTTATCCTGTGCCTCCCGATCTCGATGACCAGACCCGGGTGCCGCTCGGCCGACCAATTCGGAATTCGGTGGCGTATCTGTTGGACGAACGGCTACAGCCGGCACCGCTGGGAGCAATTGGTGAGATCTATGTCGGCGGGGCCGGCGTTGCGCGCGGGTACCTGAACCGGCCGGAGCTGACGGCGGAGCGGTTCATCGCCAGCCCCTTTGTGGCAGGCGACCGGCTGTACAAGACCGGGGATCTGGCGCGGTATCTGCCGG
>NZ_JBKGUA010000263.1:0-765 GCF_046543485.1 Paraburkholderia sp. EG304
AGATTCAATCTGCGCAATCTGGTCGCGAGTCCGGCGCCCGGCGTGACGCAAATCAGCGCCGAGCAGATGGCCGCGTATCAGCGCCTGCTGGTGTCGCTCGGCCTGAGCGGGCAGCTCGCCAAAGTGACCGCGCTGCATGTGCGCGCGGGACTGTCGCAATCGGCGACGCGCTTTCAGACCGGCACGTCGATCAGCAGCTCGCCGCAGGTCGGCGGCGGCGGTATGACGGGTGGCAACTTCACGAACCAGCCCGGCATCGAGGACGGCGAGGACAACGTGGCGGTCGCGCCGCTGCTAATGACGGGCGTCGATTCGCTGCTCGACATTCCGGGCTACACGCCGGAGATCGTCGCAAAGCTGCGGCCGTTCGTCACCGTGCTGCCGACCGTCACCGCGATCAACATGAACACCGCGTCGGCCGAAGTGATCGCGGCGGTGGTGCCGGGCATGACCGTGTCGCAGGCGCAGGCGTTGGTCGCGCGGCGCCAGACCGTGTTTTTCCGCAACGCCGGCGACGTGCAGCTCGCGCTGACCGCCGCCGGCGTGCAATCGGCGTCGATCGATCCGAATCAGTTCGACGTCAATTCGAGCTACTTTTTAGTCCACGGCAGTGTGCAGCACGAGCGCGCCGAAGTGGATCGCACGACGCTCGTCTATCGCGATCCGCTGACTCACACTACGCGTATCGTGCGGGTACAAGACCAACTATGAATAACGCAATCCACAGAGAGAGTGGCCTTTGAGCACGCTGATCGTCCTATTGCC
>NZ_JBKGUA010000264.1:0-753 GCF_046543485.1 Paraburkholderia sp. EG304
CCGGTGTGAGCGTGGTGGATCTCGACACGGCAACGCCGGCCTGGGCGAACCTGCCGGCCTCCGATCCGGACCCGCGCGCGCTCGGCCTGAGCGCGCGCCACCTCGCCTATGTGATCTACACCTCGGGCTCCACCGGCACGCCAAAGGGAGCACAGAATGAGCACCGCGCCATCATCAATCGCCTGATCTGGATGCAAAGGGCCTACGCTCTCCAGGCAACTGATGTTGTGTTGCAGAAAACGCCGTTTGGCTTCGATGTCTCGGCCTGGGAGTTCTTCTGGACCTTGCTTGAAGGCGCGACCCTGGTACTGGCGCCACCAGATGCGCACAAACATCCCGATGCATTGGTCGACTTGATCGTTAGCCAGCGCATCACGACAGCTCACTTCGTGCCATCCATGCTGGTCAGCTTCTTGGATGCGAAGGGAGGTGAGCACTGCAGATCGCTGCGGCGTCTTGTGTGCAGCGGCGAGGCGCTTGCCGCCGCCAGCGTGCAGAGGGCTCGGCGCCTATTGCCGTGGACCGGCCTGCACAATCTCTACGGTCCAACGGAAGCTGCGATCGACGCGACCGCGTGGAGTTGCCCGGCTGAGTTTGATGGGACCATTGTCCCGATTGGGCGTCCGATCGCGAACACGCGGGTGTATCTTCTGGACGGTCATGGCGCGCCTGTTCCGTTCGGGGCGGTGGGAGAGCTTTACATTGGCGGGGCCGGCGTTGCGCGCGGGTATCTGAACCGGCCGGAGCTGACGG
>NZ_JBKGUA010000265.1:0-753 GCF_046543485.1 Paraburkholderia sp. EG304
ACTTAAGGCTCCTGCCCTAACAATGACCTCATCGGTAGACGCCGGGGACTCGACGGTCATCGCCGGATTCCCGCTGGACGGACCGTACACAGTCAACGCTGCGCGAGTGCGCGGGGCAATAACGGCTCGTGGCGAGAACATTTACGGTGACGACGATGTCGTCCGCGAGATCCTGTCTTTGCGCGGCACCGTGCAACCGGGCAACTCAGGCGGTCCATTACTGACCACCGACGGAAAGGTAGCGGGCACGATCTTCGCCAGGTCCACCTCGCAACCGCAAGCCGGCTACGCCCTCACCAACCGAGAAACCCGGCAGCTCATCAGGTCTGGTACGTATGGCTCCACCCCGGCATCGACCGGACGTTGCAGTGTCGCCTGAATCCGGAAAACCTTGGCCACCCAACCAACCAGGCGCCCCTTAGCGCTGCGCACATTTGCGGCTATCATCAACCCAAAACAACTCTGACAAGGTCTTTCGCACGTGTGGCAATCGGGTTCACGACTGCTGGCCATGCGGCACGCGATGGCAACCCATTTCAGAGGCAACATGTCCGCCACGACATGGTCCTCGGACGCGATTAGGATGCCCTGCATGGCTGTTTTCATTGTCGAAACCCATTACGATCCCGCCCAATTCCGAAGAGCGCATGGCTGCGCGCCCGGCCCATCTGGAGAACCTTGACGTCATGCGCGAGCGTGGCCAGCTCGCCAATGCCGGCCCGTTAGCCGACGGAAGCGGGGCGGTGCTCATCT
>NZ_JBKGUA010000266.1:0-744 GCF_046543485.1 Paraburkholderia sp. EG304
TGGATCTCGACACGGCAACGCCGGCCTGGGCGAACCTGCCGGCCTCCGATCCGGACCCGCGCGCGCTCGGCCTGAGCGCGCGCCACCTCGCCTATGTGATCTACACCTCGGGATCATCAGGCACGCCAAAGGGCGTCGAAATGCCCCACGGGTCGCTTATGAATTTGCTTTGGTCCTCGCCGGAGCTTGGTGCACCAAAACGACGCACACTTCAGTTTACGACTTTGAACTTCGACGTCTCGTTCCAGGAATTGTTCAGTTGCTGGAGGGACGGCGGGCTACTCGTGCTCGTGCGGGAAGAGACCCGTGCCGACTTCTCCGCGTTGCTGGACTTTGTGTGGAGAGAAGGGATCGAGCGGCTTTTCCTCCCATTTGTAGCCTTGACTCATTTTGCGGAAGTCTGGTGCGCTCGAGGGGCGCTGCTGCCCTCTTTGAGGGAAGTCTATACAGCGGGTGAGCAATTGCGAGCCACCCCCGAGCTCAGGTCGTTCTTCGAAAATCACCCGAGGGCGAGATTGATAAATCAGTATGGGCCCACGGAAACCCACGCAATCACGGAGCACCGTCTCGCGGCTGATCCATCATGCTGGCCGCAATTGCCTCCCATTGGGCGTCCAATCGCGAACACGCGGGTGTATCTTCTGGACGGTCATGGCGCGCCTGTTCCGTTCGGGGCGGTGGGAGAGCTTTACATTGGCGGGGCCGGCGTTGCGCGCGGGTATCTGAACCGGCCGGAGCTGACGG
>NZ_JBKGUA010000267.1:0-735 GCF_046543485.1 Paraburkholderia sp. EG304
ATCTGCCAGCGCATGGGGGTGGAGGTGGTCAGCGTGGAGGCCGGCTGCGTCGGCGTCGCCCGCGCGGCTGCGAGCGAGCGGGCGTTGGCGCTTGGCGCCCGCTGGATCGGCTGCACGGATGCGGACAGCGTGGTGCCGCCGGATTGGCTTGCACGGCAACTTCGCTGCGGCGCGAGTGCGTTCTGCGGCGTGGTGGCGGTGGGCGACTGGCTGGACTACCCGCAGGCCGTGCGCGAACAGTTCCGGCAGGGCGAGCATGCGGTGGACGGGCATCCACACGTGCACGGCGCCAACATGGGCTTCAGCGCGGCGGCGTATCGGCAATCGGGCGGCTTCGCGCCATTGGCGACCGGTGAGGACGTTGCGCTGATCCAGACCATGCAGGGCGCGGGCATGCGGGTCGCGCGCCTGGCCAGGCCGCGGGTGATGACCAGCGCCCGCCGGCAGGCGCGTGCGCCGCATGGCTTCAGCGACTTCCTGCGTCGGCTGGAGCAACGCGTCGCGCTGGCGACGGATGAGGTGGTGGGCGACGTCGCGTCGGCGACGTTGCTGTCGCGCTGATGGAGCCCATCGACCTGCTTGGTTGGGCGGCGACCGCCGTGTTGATCGCCACGCTGTGGCGGCAGATCTGGAAGCAGTGGACGGCCGACGACGCGCAGGCGGTATCGACGTGGTTGTTCGTTGGTCAGATCACGGCGTCGGTGCTGTTCATCGCGTACAGCGCGGCTACCGGAT
>NZ_JBKGUA010000268.1:0-730 GCF_046543485.1 Paraburkholderia sp. EG304
GCTTGTCTGTGCCTTTGGACCGCTCGTGAGAATGTGAACAGAACCTGGAGAATGAAAGGGACTTCCTCTCTCGCTGGTGTCGCTGAACGTTCGCAACGTCATCGTGGCACATTGATGCCGACTCGCGCTTCCGCCGCAGCCTCGGGACGGGGAAGTCCCTACATCCGCTAAGCCTGTGCCTCGGAATGTAGTAAAGCATAAACGAATAAACAAGGACCAAATCAGATAGGTGAAGCCTGAACCACGGCATTGAGGGGAATGAAGGCGCCGCTGCAATCGACCGGCGCAGCTTGACCGGGTGATCCGGATACCTGAACGTCCCTGGACGTTGAGGTCACAATCTTGTCAGAAAAGCTCACTGGGCCGGGACCGAGCGCATAGTGCGTTGCAAAACTTTCCGCGAGAGCTGGCTGTTTATCATCGAACACCACGTTGTCCAGGCTGATCACGAGTGGATTCTTCTGCTTCTTGTTTTCATACCCCGAGAATGTCAGCCGTCCGCCCCCATACTTCTTGCTGCCGAGATAGTGAAATCGGTGGACGGCAATCTGAAGGAAGTTCGGGTACAGTGTGCCTGACGATGAGCTGTAATACGAGTCGAACACTAGCAGGCTGTTGAAATACCCCTCGCCGGCGAGCAGCACTTCATTTCAATGAGTCGCTGCGCCGGTTTGTGATGTCGATTTGATGCTCAATGCCTTTTATTCAGGTGGAACCAATGCCATCTCCT
>NZ_JBKGUA010000269.1:0-726 GCF_046543485.1 Paraburkholderia sp. EG304
AGGACGTCCTCACGCGATTGCCGACCCACAGGGCCAGCGACGTCGCAACATTGCTGCCTCATCGCTGGCAGCCGACAGTTGCGGTCGCTTAGCTCAATTCGTCAAGACGGGTTTGCTGGCCGCTTACAGTTAAGCGAATTATTGTCGCACATGAAGAGAGCCATCGTTGCATGAGCCTTTGTCCACGCAGGATGCTCCAACGTAACAATGGAATCAGGAACGTGACGTTAAGAGCACTGAACTGTCCCAATGGATGTATCCAGGGAAGGGACAGTCAGCGCGTGTTCAAGGAAGTTCTTTACCAGGACGTCCGGTCTGCTGTGCGACATCAACCGCCGACGCTGCCCCGGCGGGCGTTTTGCGCGCACATCAGGAAATCAATCGCACCTCCACTCAGTGTGATGTCGTAACGCATCGGCCGAGAATCGGTTGGCATGGATTTAATTGTCAACGCCGGTTGAATTCTGACCCGCTCAGTTTTACATCGGCGCTAACATTTAATCATGCGGCCACCCGTCATAAGGTGCCGTAGTCGTAACCCCATACCTGTGGTCGCCCCTCAGACGCGGCGTGGGCCGACTGTGCGAGCATACCGGCCACAGAGGTGGCGCCGCTTGTTCGGGCAGGGTCCCGAGATTTTTAAGTGGAACCACCGGGGCGTTCATGCTGCCGATTTGATCGCAGGCAGTGTCGCGAAGTATGCCTCATCCGGCGTGCGGTCTTCCA
>NZ_JBKGUA010000270.1:0-725 GCF_046543485.1 Paraburkholderia sp. EG304
TCACTTGAACCTTGCAAACGGCAGCTAAACCGCCCATTCTTGAACCCACCAAGATGCTCGTTTCTACCCGCTTCTTCTGGCGCCTATATGCCGGAAATACCCGGCTCCTTTATGCCGGAAGGTGACAGCAAGCAATGCCAGGAAGGAAGTCTGGCGGCGGAGAGTGTGCGGGAGGCTTTGTGCCCGCATCTGAGCTGGCCGCCGTCGAACAGCGCCTCGGCACAACACAGGCTACGCAGCCGTCGAATGGCTGTCGGTCAATGGCTTGGCCAATATCGACCACCGCACGCGCAGCCTCGCTCGCCAACTGGGTCTTGAGCCGTCGTCCACCCTTGTGCGGTCGCCGCAGAGCAAATGGCATGACTGAATCGTTCGTGAAGGTTGTGAAGCACGACTACGTCGCTTCGTTGGACAAGCCTGACGCACAACCGGCGCTCTCGCGTCTGGCTATCGCCTTTGAACGCTACAAAGAGGCGCCGCACAAAGCCCTGAAAGAGCCCTCGCGTCGCGAGTTCAGGCATGCTGCGGCGTCATCAACCTAACGGTGCCCACGTGTGCTGAATTTCAGGAGCCACTCCAAAAATAACCCCCCGCAGAAATTAGGGCTACGCTGAACAAGCAGCTGAATTTGCGACGTGTCGGCGATGTAGAGGTGTTCAGGTCGTGAAGCCGACCGTCATCCTTTGGTTTTTGGCCCTTGCGGGCATTGCACGCGGGCGTTTTGC
>NZ_JBKGUA010000271.1:0-722 GCF_046543485.1 Paraburkholderia sp. EG304
CAGCTCGTCGACGATGCCACCGCGGGCGATGTTGACCAGGGTGGCGGTCGGCTTCATCTTCGCCAGGGCATCGGCATCGATGATGTGGTGCGAGGAGGCGTTGTAGGGCAGCACGAGCACGAGGTGATCGACCTGCGCCAGCAGGGTATCCAGGTCCACGTACTGCGCGCCGACCTCGGCCTCGGTGGCCTCGGGCAGCCGCGAACGGTTGTGGTACATCACGCGCATGCCGAAGCCGTGCGCGCCGCGGCGGGCGATGCCCTGGCCGATGCGGCCCATGCCGAGGATGCCCAGCGTGCTGCCGTGGATGTCGGCACCGAGCATGGTCTGGAACGACCACTGCCCCCACTGGCCGTCACGCAGCCAGCGTTCGGATTCGGTGATGCGGCGCGCGGTGGCCATCAACAGCGCGAAGCCGAGATCGGCGGTGGTTTCGGTCAGCACATCCGGCGTATTGCTGGCCAGGATGCCGGCGGCGCTGAGCGCGTCGATATCCAGGTTGTTGTAGCCGACGCCGACGTTGGCGATCGCACGCAGCTGCGGCGCATGCGCGATCTCGGCCGCGCCGATGCGTTCGTTGAGGGTGATCAGCGCGCCGTCGACGTGGGCCAGCTGTTCGGCCAGCATCTGCGGCGTATAGCGGGTGACGTCGCCGGTCATGGCCAGGTCGAAATGCTGCCCGAGCTGCGCGACGACATCGTCGAACAGGGGCTGGCTGACCC
>NZ_JBKGUA010000272.1:0-713 GCF_046543485.1 Paraburkholderia sp. EG304
AAGGACAGATGAAATGTTCGAGCAAAACTGCGCGGTCCGCCGCCCAGCAATTTTATTCGCTGGCATCATAAGTCATCCTTCGCATATTGCATTTGCTTGACTCCCTTTCCTTACTGCGACAGAACCCTGCGCATTGCAGGCCGTCGTATAGGCGGGGAGGGAACCGACGCGGGAACGCGCCCAGACCGAACAGAACCCTTGTACCCCTTTTTTCTGTCGCCGCGCGCTTAACCCGCACGACTGAACCGATAGAATAGGCGTTTTCCGACTGTTCCGCAATCCCATGCGAATTGACGCGCGAATGTCAGTTGCACTGGCGCTCACCCGGCGCCAGCGCTTTCTGGCCGAATGCTGGTACAACCTTGTGCATGAAGCCTCGCTCGACGCCTTTCGCGTGCGGACCATGAATCCAGGCAACGCGGTACGGGAACTGCGCCGCGTATGCGATGAGGCCGAAACAGAAGCATACCGGGAACAGGTGGCTAAGGAAGCGTATTCGATTCTGACCACCGATCAGATTGTCCAAGAATCCCCTGTCTTCCAGCCCGTCGCAAGCGACCTGGCTGCCCTGCTGAAGAACATTTCGGGATAAGGCGGGCAACACCATCGATTTTCTGTTCAGGGCCAAGCGGGACAAGGCTGCTGCTCGGCGCTTCTTCGAAAAGGCAATCGGTCAGAACGGCTCGCCCGAGACGATAACCATCGACAAAAGC
>NZ_JBKGUA010000273.1:0-701 GCF_046543485.1 Paraburkholderia sp. EG304
ACGAGGTGAAGCTGATGCCGGGGGAGTTTGTGAAGGCGTTCAACATCCGCAATAAGAACGATGCGGCGGACGCCCGGGCGATCTGGCTAGCAGTACAGCAGCCAGGCAAGCCGGTAGCGGTAAAAACCGAGATGCAGCAAGCGATGCTTGGGCTGCACCGGATGAGGCAGCAACTGCTCAAGTTCCGAACGATGCAGATCAATAGCCTTCGAGGATTGCTGACGGAATACGGCGAGGTAATGAGCAAGGGCCGAAGCAAACTGGACAAGGAGATACCAGTGGTACTCGAACGGCTCGCTGAACGTCTGCCTGCTGTGATCATTGACGCGTTCCGCGAGCAGTGGAGCGGACTGGCGAAGCTGGACGAGCAGGTAGCGCAGATTGAGCGCCGCATGCGCGAGTGGAAGCACGTGGGAGTGGGCACTCGTGACGGGCGTTCGTCCGTGCGGGCGCACCGACACGTTCTACTTTCACTCATTAGAGGCGGCGCGCACCGCGCTCGATGCGTGGGACGGCTCGAGCGAGCCGCAGGGCTGGCTCCGGCATCCGCAGTCCGGGTCGCCCTCGACCTGATGGCGACGCATCGCGCGAGTACGTCCAGCCATGACCAGGACCGCCTACCTGATCGATCCCTGGACGCGCACCGTGGAAGCGGTAGAGCGCACCGCAGTCGACGCCCCCACTGTCCTGCGGGAAATCCG
>NZ_JBKGUA010000274.1:0-681 GCF_046543485.1 Paraburkholderia sp. EG304
GCACTGCCGCCAGATAGCGCTCCAGCAGGTCACGACCGGCAAATGCCATCTCCCGGGCCAACAGATAGGGATCGCCCTGGCTGGCCAGCAGATGATGGAACAGGATGCCCTCCTGCAGCGGCGAGAGGGCATAGATGTCCTGGATGTTGGCCAGCCCTCCGGGCACCGTGGCCACCACCCGGTCGATCTCCGCCTGGCTCAGCCCGATGAGCGGCAGCATCCCGGGGGTGATCGCCGTACTGTGCGCGGCAATCAGGTTGGCGGGGACCGCGACCTCCTGATGGCGCCCCAGGCTGGCCGCCAGATCGGCCAGCACCGGCCGCGCGAACAGCGTGCGCACCTCTACTCCCAGCGAGCGCTGCCGCAGCCGCTCCATCAGTTGCACGGCCAGCAGTGAATGACCGCCCAGCTCGAAGAAGTGGTCATGCCGACCGACCCGCTCCAGACCCAGCAGCTCCGCCCACAGCTGCGCCAGCACCGTCTCCAGCTCCCCGCGTGGCGCCTCGTAGCCCCGCCGCGCATACGCATCGTCCTGCGGCGCCGGCAGCGCCCGCCGGTCCAGCTTGCCGTTGACCGTCAGCGGCAACTCCGCCAGCGGCACGAACGCCGCCGGCACCATGTAGTCCGGCAGCTGCCCCACCAGATGCGCGCGCAGCGTCGCCGCAAGCTGCGCTTCCTGCG
>NZ_JBKGUA010000275.1:0-674 GCF_046543485.1 Paraburkholderia sp. EG304
TTGTAGTACCGCAGTCCTTCACCTTCTCACTTGCACCAGCCAGGCAGCGCAGCAGAAAGCACCAAAAGTCAACGTTGTACTTGCGTCCAACGGGGAAGCCCTTGTAGTCCTTTTCGTGCTTGTATGGACCCGACGCCTTTTGCAAGCTTCTTGTTCGTGATGCCGAAACGGTCTGCATGCATGTATCCGGCTTGCCAGATGGGCGGTTGCCGAAGCACGCCCGCAGCCTCGATGAGATCCGCGCACCCCGTCCTTAGCAAAATCGCGGCTTGCTACAAGTGGCAGCCGGCACGAAAAACAGGCTTCAGGATGCTGGTTCAACCTATTTCGTCAGCGCTTTGAGAAGCTTCGCAAACCTGTGTTGGGGGTAGCGTCTCCTTACAAGCAGTTTTCGGAGGTTATGTTGCCGCGCTTCTCGTCATATAAGTCGCTTCGCTGCTGAGCAGTGCCTGGATGATCCGCGCGTTCCTGTTGGCCAGTGCGACCGCTGCGCAGTTATGCCCGCGTCGAGCCATCAGCTCTTGAAGCCAGATGCTCTGAGGATCCGTTTTTTCGGTGCATAGCGCAGAACAGCCCGAGCACCATGAATGAGCAAGGTCCGCAGGTATGTGTCGCCGCGTCGGCTGATGCCGTGCAGGCGAGGCTTGCCGCCAGACGAATACTGTCGAGGCACG
>NZ_JBKGUA010000276.1:0-664 GCF_046543485.1 Paraburkholderia sp. EG304
AACATGGAAAAGCGTTCGCACAAAAGTGTCTGCAGCATGGCATCTATGTCGGATACCCGGCAACATACATGAGCAATGCTTCTATGAATGAGGCCTTTTTCGAGGCGTTGGAACCAGCACTGGATCTGGCACTCGCAGACTATTGCAGGGCCGAAGATATGACGACACCGTTCACCGATGCTTCGATGGTCGAATACTGCATGGAGGCATTCCGCACGACAGAAAAGGCATGTCTGTCGAACAAGCACTATTGGGCGTGATACTAGAGGGCGAAGTCTAGGAAAGACGCGACAAAAATTGCAATCACCAACTTTTTCTATTGTTTCGATTCCTACTCATATTGCCATGAACGAAATCGATCTCAACGATTACGATCACGTTGCCTTCGACCTGGACGGTGTCCTTGTGGATTCAGCGGCTGTAGTTGAAAACGCTCTCCGTCGATGGGCAGGGGAGGAACGGCTCTCTCCGGAGAGTGTGTTGCGGATGTCTGCCGCGCGCCGGGATATAGAACTAGTTGCGTCAATCTCTCCCGGGCTCTCGCCGGAACGAGAAGCGGCCCGCATCGCAGACTATGAGGTCCAGGTGATGGATCTGCTCCGACCAATCGCAGGCGCCGCCGAGTTCTATAGCTCGCTCACCGCTGGGAGGCGATCTGTCGTCA
>NZ_JBKGUA010000277.1:0-655 GCF_046543485.1 Paraburkholderia sp. EG304
AAACGTGGTTGCAAAATCAGGCAAAAAAACGCATTCTTGAGTCCCTTCGAAATCGCGTTTCGGGGCCATTCCAGGTGGCCTCATTACGCCGATCATCCCCGGCTCGATTACGCCGATCCGTGACAGCGGGAATTGCAGTGTGAATTACGCACGCGTCTAACGCAAGGAAACCCGATTTCGCGTGACCAAAAATACGGCTGCCGTGATAAACGCCCTTATCACGGCCAGCGCACGCGCTGGCCTACCGGGCTACGTCGAAACGGCACCCTTTTGGTTGACCGAACGGAGGGCTGCGACTGCTCTCCCAGCAGTCCAAAGCAGACGCTCCCAACCTGATCAGAACGGCTCAAACGGACCCGGTCGCATTCGCTGACCTTTGGCGGTGCAATCGAGTTGCCGTTGGCACCTGACCAATGCCTCCAAAGGGCGGATTGCGGTGAACGGCGCTGAACGCGAGGGTCAGCACCAGCTGCCCCGCAATGCTCGGGAAAACCTGCCGTTGCATCCACCGGTTGAGGCAGTATGACTTTAGGTGAGTAGCCCGCGGGAATCGCACCCGCAGGCCCTCTCAGAACCGGACGTGAATCTCTCAATTCATCCGGCTCCTATTGCCCACCGTTCTGCGCCAGAATCCAGTGAGCAAACAGACCCGGCC
>NZ_JBKGUA010000278.1:0-649 GCF_046543485.1 Paraburkholderia sp. EG304
AGATCCCCACCGGCTGATCCGGCCTGACTCCGAGTGCGATCAGATGATGGGCCAGCCGGTTGGCCCGCGCATTGAGCTCGCCATAGCTCAGTCTCTCGTTCTCATGCACCAGCGCCACCGCCTCCGGCGCCCGCCGCACCTGCGCCTCGAACAGCTCATGGATGCACCGCTCCGACGGGTACGCCGCCTCCGTGCGGTTCAGCTCCTCCAGCAGATACCGGCGCTCCGCCGCCGGCAGGATATCGATGCGCTCCACCGGCTGGCCCGCGTCTGCAACCATCGCCCGCAGCAGCGCCAGCAGATAATCCCGCTGCCGCCTGACCGTCGACTCTTCGAACAGCGCCGTGGCATAGCCCAGCGTGCCCACGATCCGCCCGTCACACTCGCCTACGTTCAGCTCCAGCTCGAACCGGATCTGCCCGGGCGCATTGTCCACCACCTCCTCCACGCCCAGCCCGGGAAGATCGAGCCGCCCCAGCGCGTTATTCTGCCAGGCCAGCCCCACTTGGAACAATGGCGTGTGGTCAAGCGCCCGGGGCGGCTGCACGATCTCCACCACCTGCTCGAATGGCAGGTCCTGATGCTCCTGCGCCCCCAGGGCCGTACGCCGTGTCCGCTCCAGAAGCGTCGCCACGTCCGGCCCGCCCGA
>NZ_JBKGUA010000279.1:0-647 GCF_046543485.1 Paraburkholderia sp. EG304
CGCCATGCGGCAGTTCGCGATCCTCTACGAGGATCGCTTCACACGACCCAACAGCTAGAATGAAATTGATCGCCTGCCACGCCTGAAATGTTCAGACGCCTTGCACACAAAAATTCAGACACTCCCCGGACGGTTGCCGGCTTGGCATCAAACCAGCGCTCCTCGCCTGTGAACGGGTCTTTGCCGAAACGCTTCTTCTTTGCCGGAACCTGCTGTACCCCAATCTTGAGCAGGCCCGATAGCGTGAACTCGCCTGCCCCTTTCTTATGGACGGCGCCGAGGATGGTGCTTTCGAGTGCGGCGAGCACCGCCTTTGCCTGCTTCGGTTCAACACCGGCCTGCGTGGCAACATGGCTCGCAAGCGACGCCTTGGTGAATTGCTCTTTCAGAGGTTTGGGTGTCGCGCTTGCGGCAGTTGTCTTCTTGGGCGACGCTTCTTTCTTCACTGCGGTTTTCGCTTCAGCTTTCTTCGCTGAGGAGTCTGCGGTCTTCTTTGCCATTTAAATCCTCTTTTTCCGGGTTTAGCAGGCTGTTGAAATACCCCTCGCCGGCGAGCAGCACTTCATTTCAATGAGTCGCTGCGCCGGTTTGTGATGTCGATTTGATGCTCAATGCCTTTTATTCAGGTGGAACCAATGCCATCTCCT
>NZ_JBKGUA010000280.1:0-646 GCF_046543485.1 Paraburkholderia sp. EG304
ACCGTCATATCCGTCATGCCTCTATTGCTGGCGGTATTCGAAATTGACATCACGGATACGGTGGACTTCTCGGTCTATTCCGCGTCGGGAGCGTTGCTGGGCTTCACGATTCTCTTCGCACACACCTGCGTTCGGGTTGCGCGCGCATCTGGACCCGAGCGGACGGGCGGTCGGGGGCACAGCGGCAATGCTGATGGTGGGGCGGCGTTCGAGTTGATTCTGTTCAATTCATGCGTCGGACCATTGGGTGTCGTTCGCCGGCCGTTCGCGATCTGATTCTCCCGCCGTGCCGATTGCGCTCGACGGTGATGACAATTTTCAGCCCAAACGTGGCAGATTTGCCAAGGTTAGTTGTAGAGTCGTTGACTTTGGTGGCGTCCGACCTTCATTGAGGTCAGTTTGCGGACGACCACCGGGTCAGCACCGTCGTGTTCGCGCGCGGCAGCAGCGCGAGCGCCGAGCGGCCGGCGCGCTGCGTGCGCCCGGCCTTATCGACCAGCACGAACGGTAGCTCGGGCGGTTGCCACTCCTGCGAGGGCACCGCCGGATCACGCAGCGGCAATAGGACGATCAGCGTGCTCAAAGGCCACTCTCTCTGTGGATTGCGTTATTCATAGTTGGTCTTGTACCCGCACGATACGCGTAG
>NZ_JBKGUA010000281.1:0-646 GCF_046543485.1 Paraburkholderia sp. EG304
TCAGCAAGCTGCGGCGCAAACTCGACGAGGTCGGCCTGGCCAACGTGCCTGCCAGCGTGCGCGGCGTCGGTTACCGGCTGGCGGCGGACCATTGATGCGCCGCTCGGGCCTGAGCCGGCACATCGTGCTGTCGATGTCGCTGATGGTGCTGGCGGTCATCGTGATGGTGATCCTCAGCTCCTACCTGCTGTATGCCGTGCTGGTGGCGTTCTATCCCGGTGGCGCCTCGGAGCCGGTCAGCTGGGTGCCCAGCGGCCCCGAGCTGGTCTGGATGGTGGGCGTGACCCTGCTCGGGCTGACCCTGGCGGTCGCCGCCTCGGTGCGTCTGTCCCAGCGCATCCTCACCCCGCTCAATGCAGTGGTGGACAGCATCGGCCGGCTTGCCGATGGCGACCTGGGCGCGCGTGCCGCGGTCAGTGATCGCTCGCTCGGCGAAGTGGCGCTGCTGGTGGACGACTTCAACGCGATGGCGCGCCGGCTGCAGAACATCGAGGCCGACCGGGTGATGTGGCACGCGGCGATCGCGCACGAGCTGCGCACGCCGGTCACCATCCTGCGCGGCCGCCTGCAGGGCCTGGCCGAAGGGGTATTCGCCCCGGATGAAGGCCAGTTCCGCAGCCTGCTGGCCCAGGTCGAAGGGCTGTCG
>NZ_JBKGUA010000282.1:0-629 GCF_046543485.1 Paraburkholderia sp. EG304
CGCGCCAGCAGCCGGAGGCATGGCGCCGGGTCCTGGCCCGCCACAACGAAGCGCTGCTCGGCGCGGCACTGTGCGATGAGCGCCTGTTCCAGCTTCTGATGGAGCATGTGCGCGTGCCGACCTCGCAGGGCGACATGAAAGCCAGCGAGCTGCCCTCGCGCGGCGCGCTGCACGTGATCCTGGACAGCGGCGGCGGCTTCGAGGAGATGTTGTTCCGGGCGATGGGCGTTCCCGTCGCGCATGGTCATCGCTACGCCGTGGTGCCGTTCCTGCGGCGCTGGGCGCAGGCCAAGGGCATGCGCCTGGTCGAGCTGGGCACCGAGCAGGGCAACCGCGCGCTGTTCAAGGCCGGCAGCCTGCCCGAGGCCGACATCGCATGGCTTCAGCAGCACCTGGGCGATGGCGAGCAGCTGCTGCCTGCGCATTTCAGCCCGATCGAGCTGCCGGTGGTGGTGGTGCCCGACCGCGAAGCCGAACTCAAGCGCCGCCTCGAAGACGATGACAACGACAAGCGCGTCTCGATGGCGGCATTGCGGCTGGCGCGCCAGTTCACCGCGCGCATCGCCACGCGCGAGGTGTCGCGCCTGTACATCAACCTGGACAACCCCGCGGTACAGGCATTGCTGGCG
>NZ_JBKGUA010000283.1:0-626 GCF_046543485.1 Paraburkholderia sp. EG304
GGACTGACGTCGCTCGAAGAAGTGATTCGCGTGACGGGCGGAGCATAAGCGCAGGCGGCATTCCGTGGAGAATGACATGAGATTCTCTTTTTCTGATGCGCGCCGTGCGGCTTCTGCGTTGCCTGCGGGACGAGGCTCCCGCCGGAAAGTGCAGCTACGGCAGCGCGGCGCCGCCATCATCAGCGCGTTGCTGGTGGTGACGCTATCGGCAATTCTCGTCTCCAGCATTTTGTGGCGCCAGCAGGTGCAGGTTCGACGGATCGAAAGCCAGCGTCTGCTCGCGCAGGCGCAATGGGTCGCGCGCGGCGCGCTGGACTGGACCCGGCTGATCCTGCGTTCCGAAGGCGATACGTCGGCGGGCATCACCTATCTGGGTGGCGTGTGGGGCGAGCCGATCGCGAAAACGCGGCTGTCTGATTTTCTCGGCCAGATCGGCGAGGTGCGCGCTGAGCAAGGCGCGGCCACGTACCTGTCGGGCTCGATCGAGGACGCTCAGTCCAGATTCAATCTGCGCAATCTGGTCGCGAGTCCGGCGCCCGGCGTGACGCAAATCAGCGCCGAGCAGATGGCCGCGTATCAGCGCCTGCTGGTGTCGCTCGGCCTGAGCGGGCAGCTCGCCAAAGTGA
>NZ_JBKGUA010000284.1:0-626 GCF_046543485.1 Paraburkholderia sp. EG304
CCGGTAGACGGTCCAGCCGTCCGGATCGGCCGCCCACAGCTGGCCGTCGGCGGTCAGATGCAACGCCCCGACCGCGCGGCGCGGGCTGCCCGGCACGGGATCGAAACGAGCGTGTGCCGGTTGCCACTGCTTCAGCCCCTCGCTGTCGCCCAGCCACAGCTGTCCGTCAGGGTCGCAGTGCAGAACGAAGGGCGTGCCGCCCGGGCGCAGTCGCGCCGCGTCATAGGTGCGCTCGACCAGGACGCGGCCGTCGTCCGCCCGCTGCTGCAGTCGCCCGTTGCCGGCCAGCCATATCCGGCCATCGCAGGCCAGCAGGACAGCCTGCGTCGACACCGCCGACCCTGCATCGTCCGCGCCCACCCGCCAGCGCCGCCGCTGCCCCCGCGCGGGATCGATCCGGGTCAACCACGGGGCCGCGAACACCCACACCCTGCCCTGTGCGTCTTCGACCACCGCGTGCCGATCGGGACGGGAAGGATCCTGCCTGTAGGACCACCGGGCCCGCGAAAACCCGCGGACCGGCGAGACCTTGCCCAGCGTCCCGCCCCGCGCCCACCATGCCTGCCCGTCGGTTGCGGCGGCCAGGCCGCCCGGTGCAGCGGCCGGTGAATCGCCCGGTGCCCTGA
>NZ_JBKGUA010000285.1:0-619 GCF_046543485.1 Paraburkholderia sp. EG304
GATTCGCCGCACAGCACGATCAACGCGCGCTTGGCCTGCTCGACGCGGTCTCCGCGAAGCTGGTCAGCACTGCTGACGGTTGGCAGGCGGCCCAGTCCGCACAGCAGCAGACGAATGAAGCCATGGCGACCGAGCTGCGCAATGCGCTGGCCACGTTCGCCGAGCAGCATGGCGAGCGCTCCAGCGCCTTGCTTGAGGCGGTTTCGGCCGAGCTCAACACGACTGCGACGCGCTGGCAGGATGCCCAGGCGGCGCAGCAGCAGACCCATGCTGCACTGACTGCCGAATTGCGCAGCGCGCTGTCCAGCTTCACCGAAACGCACGAGGCCCAGGCGACTGGATTGATCGACTCGGTCGGCAGCCGCATGGAGGCCACCACCGCGCAGATCGCCGAGGCATGGCAGCACGCCCTCGCCCGCCAGGATGCGGCCGCGACCGCACTGAGCGAGCGTCACCAGCAGGCGCTGGACGCCGCCGCCGCGACGCTGCAGGCACAGGCGGTGTCACTCGGCGATGCGATGCAGCAGTCCCATGCCCAGCTCCAGGACGCCCTGGAAGCACGCGATCAGCAGCGTCTGAGCGCGTGGACCGAGGCCTTCGCCGACATGAGCGCCAGCCT
>NZ_JBKGUA010000286.1:0-615 GCF_046543485.1 Paraburkholderia sp. EG304
CGATGACGACCTCGACCGCCCCGCAGCCCGTGAACACCCCCGCCACGACCGCCGCCACCGATCCCGCGCTCACCCGCGCGTGGAGCGTGCTCGAAGCGGTACCGGACCCGGAGATCCCGGTGGTCTCAATCCGCGAGCTCGGCATCCTGCGCGACGTGCGACGCGCGGCGGACGGCGCGCTCGAAGTCGTGATCACGCCGACCTACTCGGGCTGCCCGGCGATGTCGCAGATTGCCGAAGACATCGGCCGCGCGCTCGAGGCCGCGCAGCTCACGCCGTATCGCGTCGCCACCGTGCTCGCGCCGGCGTGGACCACTGACTGGATCACCGCCGAGGCGCGCGAAAAACTGCGCGTCTACGGCATCGCGCCGCCCACGGGCAACTGCGGTTCAGCCGCGCACGCGAGCGCCGCGCCACAGGAAAAAGTGCTGCGCTTCGTGCCACGCGCGCTGCCCGCACCGGCCTGCCCACGCTGCGGCTCCGCGCATACCGAGCGACTCGCGCAGTTCGGCTCGACCGCCTGCAAGGCGCTGTATCGCTGCCTCGACTGCCGCGAACCCTTCGACTACTTCAAACCGTACTGATATGGCCACCCCGCAATTCCATCCGCTGCGT
>NZ_JBKGUA010000287.1:0-615 GCF_046543485.1 Paraburkholderia sp. EG304
GCGTGCTGCACATTCGCGGAAGCGCGCCGCGAACAGGGCCGATCCGCCCACGGCACGGGTGACCTCCCGGCGCAGCCGCTCCGGCTCGAACAGGAACAGCTCCGCGCCCGGCAGGCGCCCCTGTGCGTCGGGCAGCCGCGCGATGATGCCGTCGTCGCTGGCGACCACCGCCGGATCCACGCCCCAGCGTTCGCGGATGCGCGCGGCCACTGCCAGCACCCACGGATCGTGCACGCGCCGCCCATACGGCGAATGCAGCATCAGCCGCCAGTCACCGGCCTCATCGCGGCAGCGCTCCAGCACCAGGCTGCGATCGGTGGGCAGCACACCGGTGGCCTCGCGCTGCTCGGCCAGCAGCCCGGCGATATTGGTGATCGCGTTGTCGGCCAGCCCGGCCGCCTGCAGCCGTTCGCGCAGTGCAGGCCCAATCCCCTCGCCCCCCTCGTCCGCCACCACGGCGTTGAGCGCGCCGATGAAAGCGCCCACCGCCTCGCCCAGCTCGGCGGGCCGGCCGACCCCCTCACCGCGCCAGAACGGCAGGCGCGCCGAGCGGCCCGGTGCCGGAGTGACGACGACCTGATCGTGGGTGATCTGTTCGATCCGCCACGAGGTCGC
>NZ_JBKGUA010000288.1:0-613 GCF_046543485.1 Paraburkholderia sp. EG304
CGGCCTCCGATCCGGACCCGCGCGCGCTCGGCCTGAGCTCACGCCACCTCGCCTACGTGATCTACACCTCGGGATCATCAGGCACGCCCAAGGGCGTCATGGTCGAACATCGGGGCTTGGCCAATCTTGTAGCATGGCATGTGCAAACGTTTTGTCCGCAGCGAGATACCTGCTGCGCATTCACGGCTGGAGTCGCATTCGATGCCAGCAGTTGGGAGCTATGGTCTGCGTTATGTAACCGCAGCAGATTGCTGCTCCCGCCCAGAGCATCAGCGGGAGATTCTCTCCATCTGTTGGAATGGTGGCGTGATCAATCGCTGGACGTCGCCTTTTTGATCACGCCGCTCGCTACAATCGCGTTAGAAGATAAGCTGATAAATCCTACATTGGAGTACTTGCTTATTGGCGGGGATCGTCTCCAGCGTGTGCCTGGGCCTCTACCAGCGGCTCTCAAGCTAATAAACAACTACGGCCCGACCGAAGTGACGGTCGTGGCGACCTCAGGACGGCTCTTCAGCGACAACGCTGTGCCGCATATTGGGCGTCCGATCGCGAACACGCGGGTGTATCTTCTGGACGGTCATGGCGCGCCTGTGCCGTTCGGGGCGGTGGG
>NZ_JBKGUA010000289.1:0-605 GCF_046543485.1 Paraburkholderia sp. EG304
TCCCCGGAGAGCAGCGATGGCGCGGCGAGGCTGCAGTCGCTGGCGACCTTCGCCGTCGCGTTCATCGCGCGGCCGGTCGGCTCGGCGGTCTTCGGCCACTATGGGGACCGCATCGGGCGCAAGGCCACCCTGGTGGCGGCGCTGCTCACGATGGGCATCTCGACCGTGGCGATCGGCCTGCTGCCCACGCATGCCAGCATCGGCCTGGTAGCGCCGGCGCTGCTGGCGCTGTGCCGGTTCGGCCAGGGCCTGGGGCTGGGTGGGGAGTGGGGCGGCGCCGTGCTGCTGGCCACCGAGAATGCACCGCCCGGCAAACGGGCCTGGTACGGCATGTTTCCGCAGCTCGGCGCGCCGCTGGGCTTCCTGCTCTCGGCCGGCATCTTCCTGCTGCTGGGTCGCGCGATGAGCGAAGCCGACTTCCTGCAGTGGGGGTGGCGCGTGCCGTTCCTGGCCAGCTCGCTGCTGGTCGGCATCGGCCTGTGGGTACGCCTGAACATCCACGAGACCCCGCAGTTCCAGGCCGCGCTGGACCGCAACGAACGGGTCAAGCTGCCGATGTTGACCGTGCTGCGCGAGCATCCGCTGACCCTGGTGCTGGGCACCCT
>NZ_JBKGUA010000290.1:0-601 GCF_046543485.1 Paraburkholderia sp. EG304
ACGCATCCGAACAGCTCGCGCGCGTAGCCGCCGCATTCAAGGTGATCCGCACGATCCGGCGCAAATTGCTTTGCCCCGGCTGTGGCCATATCGAACAACTGCCGATGCCGGGCCTGCCGATCGAGCGCAGCATCGCGCATCCAAGCCTGCTGGCCGATATCGCGGTATCGAAGTTCGCGGATCACCAACCCCTGTATCGCCAGTCGGAGATCGCGGCCCGCGACGGCGTGACGCTTGATCGCGCCAGCATGGGCCGCTGGCTCGGCCAGATCGTTGAACTCTGCATGGTGCTGGTCGAGGCGATCCAGCGCTACGTGCTGGCTGCCGGCAAGCTCCATGGCGACGATACAACGGTTCCCGTCCTCGCACCGGGCAACCAGAAGACGACAACCGGCCGATTCTGGGTCTATGTGCGCGACGATCGACGCTCGGGCTCGGCGGAACCTGCGGCAGTCTGGTTCACGTACTCGTCGGACCGCAAGGGTGTTCATCCGCAAACGCATCTCGCCAACTTCAAGGGAATCCTGCAGGCCGATGCCTACGCCGGCTTCGATCAGCTGTACGCAAGCGGCGACGTCTTCGAAGCGGCATGCTGGGATCA
>NZ_JBKGUA010000291.1:0-580 GCF_046543485.1 Paraburkholderia sp. EG304
CCGCCGTCCTGGTTGGGGTGTGCTTTCGATCTGCCCGCTGGACTTGATGCAGATGCCTTCGCTGCGGCATTGCGCAACTGGACAGATCGCCACGAAACGCTCCGCAGTCAGCTGATGTTTTCCGCTCGCTCCACACCCGACAGTCGTCTACTCCGCGTGACGCTGCCGCCCGGCACCGTGACTATCTACCCCAGTGAGGCGAAGAACTTCCGCGACAGCCGAAAGCTGGCGCAGTATATCGAAAATCTGTTCGACCGCGAAATTGGCCCACTCGGCTGGCCCGGATATATCTGCGCCACCATCAGCAACGCTGACGCGACCACCGTATGCGTCGTCGCCGATCACACCCTGATCGACGGGTACTCCATTCTCGGGATCCCACATGAGATCCACACCCTGTACGCTGCAGCACTCGCCAGCTCCGACAGCAAACCCGCTCCCCCCCTACCCCCTACGGCCAGCTACCTTGATTTTGCGGAGACTGAACGGAATGCAGCCGATGCACTGACCATCGACCACGAATCCGTCATCAGCTGGCAACAGTTCGTCACCAAGGTTGGCGGCCACCTGCCAGTTTTCC
>NZ_JBKGUA010000292.1:0-573 GCF_046543485.1 Paraburkholderia sp. EG304
GCCGCCACCCCAGCGGAACGTGGTAGCGGACGCTGTCCTTGTCCAGCTGTGCCAGAAACCACAGCCGCTGCTGGGCAAACGACAGCTCAAGCGGCGCCTGGCGCGATACGGCCACAATCGCCGGCAGCGCCTGCGCTGCCGCGCCGCTCACCGCTCCGGCCACGCCTGCGGCCAGATCAGCCAGCACCGGCCGCGCAAACAGCATCGCCAGCGACAGTTCCACACCCGCAATCTGCGACAGCCGGCTGAGCAGCCGCACGGCCAGCAGCGAATGACCGCCCAGCTCGAAGAAGTGGTCATGCCGACCGACCCGCTCCAGACCCAGCAGCTCCGCCCACAGCTGCGCCAGCACCGTCTCGAGCTCCCCGCGCGGCGCCTCGTAGCCCCGCCGCGCATACGCATCGTCAGCCGGCGCGGGCAGTGCCTTGCGGTCGAGCTTGCCGTTCACCGTCAGCGGCAACTCCGCCAGCGGCACGAACGCCGCCGGCACCATGTAGTCCGGCAGCTGCCCCACCAGATGCGCGCGCAGCGTCGCCGCAAGCTGCGCTTCCTGCGCCTCCTCTGCGGCCACCA
>NZ_JBKGUA010000293.1:0-573 GCF_046543485.1 Paraburkholderia sp. EG304
TGGTGGCCGCAGAGGAGGCGCAGGAAGCGCAGCTTGCGGCGACGCTGCGCGCGCATCTGGTGGGGCAGCTGCCGGACTACATGGTGCCGGCGGCGTTCGTGCCGCTGGCGGCGCTGCCGCTGACGGTCAACGGCAAGCTCGACCGAAAGGCACTGCCCGCGCCGGCTGACGGTGCGTATGCGCGGACGACCTATGAGGCGCCGCAGGGCGCAGTCGAAACGGCGCTGGCAGAGATCTGGGCCGAGCTTCTAGGTCTGGAGCGGGTCGGACGCCACGACAACTTTTTCGAGCTCGGCGGCCACTCGCTCCTCGCGGTACAGGTGTCGAGCCGGCTGTCGCAGGCTGTTGGGGTCGAACTGCCGCTGTCGACGCTGTTCGCCAGACCGGTGCTGGGCGATCTTGCGGCAAGTATCGTCGAGGTATTGAGCCGCTCCGGTCCCCAACACCTGCCGGCGATTGTGGCCGTATCGCGCCAGGCGCCGCTTGAGCTGTCGTTTGCCCAGCAGCGGCTGTGGTTTCTGGCACAGCTGGACAAGGACAGCGTCCGCTACCACGTTCCGCTGGGGTGGCGGC
>NZ_JBKGUA010000294.1:0-571 GCF_046543485.1 Paraburkholderia sp. EG304
ACATCGACTCGGTATAGCCGTCCGCTCCGCGCATCGCTTCAGTCTCAGTGTTGTCCGGTTCTTTGTTTCAACGTTTACCCCTCCCGCGCGGATGACGTGCGCGGGAGGTATTTCAACAGCCTGCTAAGTCCAGCAGGAAGCTTCATGATATAGACCAACAGATGAAGCAGATGCAGGCGATGCACGAAAAGATGATGGAAGCGAAGACGTCAGAGCAACGCACAGCACTGATGGACGAACAGATGAAGTCCATGCAAAGCGGCATGCACATGATGGACATGATGAAAGAGGATTCGGAAGACATGCCGATGATGTCCGGCAAAACTCACGAGATGATGATGAAGCGAATGGACATGATGCAGATGATGATGCAGGCCATGATGGACCGTCAGTCTGCACCAGGCCAAGCGCCGGCCAAGTGACGTCCGCCTCTTCATGGAGATGGGAGGTGTCAGGAATTTTGTGTGCCGAGGTCGGTTAAAAGATCTCAGCTCATGGCGTTCGTGAACCGCTCGCCGAACATAATGGCGAACTGATTGACTGCCTGCCGCCAGGTAATAGGCGGCATCTT
>NZ_JBKGUA010000295.1:0-567 GCF_046543485.1 Paraburkholderia sp. EG304
TCTGGCCGCGTCCCACTTGAAGACAGTCCCCGAATGGGGCTACCGGACTGTCGCGCAGGCCGCACACGGCTGGTTGGATGTCGTCACCCGGCCCCGCCAGGCTGCGCCTGACGGCCGCTATCTGGAGGCGCGGTACGAGGATCTGGTCACGCGCCCCCGCGAAACCATCAAACGAATGCTGGGCTACCTTCACCTGCAGTGGGACGAGGCGGTCCTGAACCACGCGGCGCACGAACACGCGCTGTTCAACAGACCTTGGGGGCATCCCGCCGCGCAGGCCGCAAGCAAGCCTCTCCACACCGGGCGCCATGGACGGTATTTGCACGACCTCACGCCGGGAGAAATTGCCGAGTTTGAGCGGATCGCGGGTAAAGAGCTGATACACCTGGGCTACGACCTGTCGATGCCGCGTTCAGGAAGCGCGAGATGATAGCGGCGCACAATGCGCCCCGGCACCGCCTGCCCTGTAGCTTTTATCTGCTTCTCGCTGGCCAGACGGTCTCCCTTCTCGGCTCACAAGTGACGTTTCTTGCCCTTCCGCTGACTGCGATCGAGCTTCACAACGCA
>NZ_JBKGUA010000296.1:0-559 GCF_046543485.1 Paraburkholderia sp. EG304
AACACGCTGCCGGTGCGGCTCGATGTGGATGGAACCGGGGTCGGGGAGAGTGTGCGTCGCACCCACGCGCGGCTGGCGGAGCTGCTCACCCACGAGCATGCCCCGCTGGCGCTGGCGCAGCGCTGCAGCGGCGTTGCGGCGCCTGCGCCATTGTTCAGCGCGCTGCTGAACTATCGCCACAATACGCTGGCGGCGCTTCAGGGCGCCGCCGCGGACGATGTCCTGGACGGCATCGAATGGCTGGGTGCGCAGGAGCGCACCAACTATCCCCTGAGCCTGTCGGTGGAGGACTGCGAAGAGGCACTGGGCCTGACGGCGTGAGCGGTCGAGCCGGTTTCAGCAGAGCGTATCTGCGGTTACATGCAACATGCGCTGGAGTACCTGGCGGACCTGCTGGAGCGCTCGCCGCACACGCCGGTGCGGGAGCTGGAGATCCTGCCGGCGGCGGAGCGCGGGTATCTGCTGGAGGAGCTGAACCGCACGGAGGCGGCGTATCCGTCGGAGCGGTGCATCCATGAGCTATTCGAGGCGCAGGTGCGGCGGGCACCGGAGGCGGTGG
>NZ_JBKGUA010000297.1:0-555 GCF_046543485.1 Paraburkholderia sp. EG304
CGGTAACAATGGGCATGGATTTCCCCTCCTGTGGGTATTGATGAAGGCTCAGACCTCATCATGGCACTTTGATGCCGAACCGCGGCTTCCGCCGCAGCCTCGGGACGGGGAAGTCCCTTACATTCGGATACCCCGAGTTCATCAAGCGCTCGAACCGTTTCGCCTCGCCTGCGGAACGGTCGTGGCTTTCATGCTCTTGGGCAGAGACAAAACAGATGAAGGTCTCAATCAGCATGAGGTGTTCGCTGTCTGCGTCATCAGGGATCCATGCATTTTTCTCTATCCCTGTGAGGTTGTCGTAAGCGTGTGGGCATTCCTTGCAATTACCCACATCTTTGCCGCGAAACCTGGTAACCTGGCATACGTCACGTTCCATGTGTAAGCGAGATGGCCGGCAAGCGACGGGCGGATGATCGGTCGTGGATGAATCTTGGAGTCCAGGGAAGCGAATTCCAGGACACACGGTTGCGCCGTCGCTTCGCAACGCTGCTGGAAAAGCTCTGGGACGGCATGGGGCAGACTATTCCGTTCGCATGTCAGGACTGGGCTTCTACC
>NZ_JBKGUA010000298.1:0-553 GCF_046543485.1 Paraburkholderia sp. EG304
GTGCCACGGCGCTTGGTAATGTGGCTAAAGCGCTTGGATCCAAGTCCACGGCGATTGGTTTTAACACGAATGCGACAGGCGCCGCCGCCGTGGCGCTTGGTGATACGGCAGGCGCGACAGGTGAGTTCTCACTGGCGCTGGGTGCGCGCGCCGCTGCAACGCATGCGAATTCGGTAGCGCTGGGCGCAGACTCGACGACCTCGGCTGCGGTGAGTCCGAGCGGCACGTCCATCCGCGGCACGAACTACTTCTTTGCCGGTTCGAATCCGATTGGCACGGTGAGCGTGGGCAGCGTGGGTAACGAGCGCACGATCACGAACGTGGCCGCGGGTCGCCTGAGCGCGACGAGCACCGATGCGGTCAATGGTTCTCAACTGTATGCGACCAACCAGGCAATTGAGCAGATCAGCCAAAATGGCGCCGGCGGCGGGACGGATGCGCTGGCGGTGCATTACGACGATGCCGCGAAGGGCACGGTCACGCTGGGTGGTGCCAGCAATGGCACGAAGATCAAGAACGTGGCCGCAGGTGACCTGTCGTCGACGAGCAAGGA
>NZ_JBKGUA010000299.1:0-550 GCF_046543485.1 Paraburkholderia sp. EG304
GGAATTTCGTAAAAGGTGCAACCCACAACCGTTTCGGTCGGCCCGTATTCATTCACCATCCTGGCGCCAGGCTGAACCCTGCGCCACAACTCGACTGTTGAATGCGACAGCGCTTCACCACCGATAACAAGCAGGTCAACCTGGCTGGCCATCGGGCCCGCCAGCAGCTGTTGTCCAAGCGCGTCCAGATGGCTCGGGGTAACGTTGACCAGCCCGCATGCCGAACTGGCCTGTACCTTTAGTCCCGCGACCTCATCGCGTTCCCGTACCAGCCGTGCATGACCACCGCAGATCAGCGGTGCAAACAGGCTGTTGATCGTCGCATCGAACGCCAGGGAAGAAGAAACGATCGAGGATGATCGTGGCGCGTAAGCTTCACAGGCCCACGCAAGATAATTGGCCACTCCACGATGTTCAACCATCACGCCCTTGGGCGTGCCGGTGGAGCCCGAGGTGTAGATCACATAGGCCAGATGGTGCGGGCCCAGGCCCAGCGCGCGCGCATCCGGATCCGATGACGGCTGCCCGGCCCACGCCGGCGACTGCGCCT
>NZ_JBKGUA010000300.1:0-549 GCF_046543485.1 Paraburkholderia sp. EG304
GTCGTCGTCATTCATCGCTCGGCTTCACGTCGCCAACTCAGTTCATGCAAGACTGGCTTGCGGCTCAGCGGACAAAGGATACGGCTGCATAACCCCGGACCTCTGGAAGGCGAAAAACCGAGGGAAGTTCATCCAGAAGAAAAATCAGCAACGAACTGCGGGCGGCGCTGGAACTGTTGATTCCGGCATTTACGCCGTCACCGAAAGGCGGCCGTCGGCGCACAGTTGACGACTGCGCAGCACTGAACGGCATCCTGTATGTCCTGCAAACGGCATCCCATGGGAAGACCTGCCGCAGGAACTGGGTTTCGGCAGCGGCTGCTGGCGACGGCTACGAGACTGGCAGGCCGCAGGCGTGTGGGAGCAGCTGCATCTGGCAATGCTTCGCCGGTTGCGTGAGCACGACCAGATTGATTGGGAACGGGCGAGCCTCGATGCTGCCAGTGTTGCCAGCCCCCGGGGGCCAGGAAACCGGCCCCAACCCGACAGACCGGGGAAAGCTCGGGTCGAAACGGCACATCGTTGTAGACGCGCGCGGCATTCCACTGG
>NZ_JBKGUA010000301.1:0-548 GCF_046543485.1 Paraburkholderia sp. EG304
CGTGATGTTGCTGTGCGTTCGGTGGTACGTGGCTTATCCGCTGAGCCTGCGCCATCTTGAACAGATGATGGCCGAGCGCGGGATTGCGGTCGATCATTCGACCGTTCATCGTTGGGCACTCAAACTGTTGCCGGTCCTCGAGAAGGCGTTTCGACGGCGCAAACGGACGGTCGGCAAGAGTTGGAGGATGGACGAGACCTACATTCGCATCAGGGGTGAGTGGCGGTATCTCTATCGGGCTGTCGACAAGGCAGGCAACACCGTTGATTTTCTGCTGCGAGCCCCACGGGATAAGGCTGCGGCCCGGGCCTATTTCGAAAAGGCAATCGACCAGAATGGCGAACCCGAGACCGTGACGATCGACAAGAGCGGATCGAATCTGGCTGCCTTGCGGGCGATCAACGCCCCGCGGGAGGTGCCGATAGAGGTGGCGCCGCTTGTTCGGGCAGGGTCCCGAGATTTTTAAGTGGAACCACCGGGGCGTTCATGCTGCCGATTTGATCGCAGGCAGTGTCGCGAAGTATGCCTCATCCGGCGTGCGGTCTTCC
>NZ_JBKGUA010000302.1:0-548 GCF_046543485.1 Paraburkholderia sp. EG304
AGGAGATGGCATTGGTTCCACCTGAATAAAAGGCATTGAGCATCAAATCGACATCACAAACCGGCGCAGCGACTCATTGAAATGAAGTGCTGCTCGCCGGCGAGGGGTATTTCAACAGCCTGCTAGACGAGCTGCATGAAAAGATAGATGGCATCGTGACACTTTCGACTCCATTTTTGGTCGCGCGCCGCAGACGGGTTCATTACGCAACGTTTTTAGGAACTATGGTTTCTCCCGGGGCTGTATTGTTCGCTGGGTATCTTTTTATTTTAGATATCTTTAACCTCTATCAACATTTAAGTGAAACAACATTAAAACTATCTTTCATTCCAGTTCTTTTTATGGCGACAACTGTTACAGGCCTATTCGCAAAATATGTAAATTCCATATCAACGCGGCTTATTCAATGTACAAAAAGAGATGGCGCCGCTTGTTCGGGCAGGGTCCCGAGATTTTTAAGTGGAACCACCGGGGCGTTCATGCTGCCGATTTGATCGCAGGCAGTGTCGCGAAGTATGCCTCATCCGGCGTGCGGTCTTCCAGACTCG
>NZ_JBKGUA010000303.1:0-532 GCF_046543485.1 Paraburkholderia sp. EG304
CCACCGCCTCCGGTGCCCGCCGCACCTGCGCCTCGAACAGCTCATGGATGCACCGCTCCGACGGATACGCCGCCTCCGTGCGGTTCAGCTCCTCCAGCAGATACCCGCGCTCCGCCGCCGGCAGGATATCGATGCGCTCCACCGGCTGGCCCGCGTCCGCAACCATCGCCCGCAGCAGCGCCAGCAGATAACCACGCTGCCGCTCGATCGTCGCCTGATCAAAAAGTGCCGTGGCATAGCTCAGTGTTCCAGCGATCTCCTCGCCATGCTCGCTAAGGCTCAGCTCCAGATCGAACTTGACCTGATCGAGCCCGTCGGCGGCAGCCTCCACACTCAGTCCGGGAAGGTCGAACGACGGACCTGCGTGGTTCTCCCAAGCCAACATCACCTGGAACAATGGCGTGCGGTCAAGCGCCCGGGGCGGCTGCACGATCTCCACCACCTGCTCGAATGGCAGGTCCTGATGCTCCTGCGCCCCCAGGGCCGTACGCCGTGTCCGCTCCAGAAGCGTCGCCACGTCCGGCCCGCCCGA
>NZ_JBKGUA010000304.1:0-522 GCF_046543485.1 Paraburkholderia sp. EG304
CCACCGGCGAATGCGCCGGTAAGGAGCCGGCGTGCACTGGTTTCTGAGCGGACAGCGCGGACAGGCGCTGCTCCAGTAGGTCCGCAGTTTCAGCAGATTGGCACTCTCAAAGGACGTGTACCTGTATATCGCACGTTGACCCGCCGGACACAGGTACTGGTCATCTTTGGCGATGTAAATGAAGTCGGCCCGGTCGAACCGACCGTCAGCCTTTGCACCGGAGGTTTGGCTCTTTGGCACCAGCGCCGCAATACCCGCGTCGTCGCACGCCTTGATCTCCGGTGCGCTGAAGTATCCGCGGTCTGCCAGTGCCTTGATTTTCTTCTTGCCCATCGCATCGCGCGCGGCTTTAGCCATCGGGCTCAACTGCGTTCGGTCGCTGCCGACATTCGTGACTTCGTGGGCGACGATGAGATGGTGTCGGGTGTCGACGGCTACCTGGACGTTGTAGCCAACCACGCCCGTACCCTTGGCTTGCGAGATCATCGAGCGTGAGTCGGGGTCGGTCATCGAGATCTGCTT
>NZ_JBKGUA010000305.1:0-521 GCF_046543485.1 Paraburkholderia sp. EG304
TTGCACTGCAGCTTCCTTGAACTCCGCCGTGTACACCTGGTGCGGTACCTTAAACATTTCTTCTTTCCTTCCTTTCGGTCGAGTTTATACCCGACCTGCTGGAAGGCGAAATTTCAGGGGAAGCTCACACAGTCATCCAAGTCCGAAGATCGCTCTTGAGAACTCCGAGGCGCGATCTGTCCTCGCCTTTAGGAGAGACGCCAGGATTTTCGACGAGCGCGTGTAACTGTCCATTAGGTAGCCGTCGCCTGACTTCCAAAGCGATTCGGTCGATACTATCTAGGTCCGCGAGGTCTGCCTGTATGTGCGCTTGGCGCGCAGCAGGCCACTTGCAACTGCCCGAGAACGGCCGCCGGGAGACAGTGAACACCTCCCAGTTGTTCTCCTGAAAAAGCTTAAGGCATTGCTGATCAAGTCCACCGCATAGCTACTCGGAGCGTTATAGAGCGGAGTGGATAAGGAAGGCAGAACAGGATGAAGCAGCAGACGCTGGCGATGGAAGCTGACGAAGGTGCGGGTTT
>NZ_JBKGUA010000306.1:0-517 GCF_046543485.1 Paraburkholderia sp. EG304
GACACGAAGCAATCGAAACCAGGCTGGCGGAAGCGCAGCGCAAGTATGGCTATAGCGTAGAGCCGTTGACGTTCGTGCAAGACGACGCCGGCGTCACTGTCGTGGCTCAATATGCTGGCAACTTCCCCGGAGGTCTCGCCGACCTGAAACATGTATTCCGGCTCACGGACCACAAGATTGAATTTCTGGAGATCCACTGATGACCACGACCCGCGAACTAACGGGCAAGCGTGTGCTGGTCACGGCTGGCACGAAGGGCGTTGGCCGCGCCGTCGTCGAACTGCTCGGCGAACTCGGCGCGCGCATTCTGACGACGGCTCGTGCCAAGCCGGACTTCATTCCCGACGCCATGTTCGTCGAAGCCGACCTCACTACGCCGGAGGGTTGCGCCACCGTAGCACAGGCCGTCGAAAGCCGGCTGGGTGGCGTGGACGCCATCATCCATGTCCTGGGCGGATCGTCAGCCCCGGCAGGCGGTTTTGCCGCGCTGGATGAAACCGAATGGCAGAAAGAACTG
>NZ_JBKGUA010000307.1:0-517 GCF_046543485.1 Paraburkholderia sp. EG304
AGTCTTGAAGACCTTTCGCCCGCTGATCCTCCTCGCTGCGCTGGCGCTTCCGGCGCTTCCGGCCCAGGCCCAGGCCCAGGGCGCCGATGGTCGCCAGGCCTATCGCCAGCAATGGCCGCTGCAGCTCGCGCAGCCGCAGGCCGGTGCGTACCGGTTGACCCTCGGCGAGGGCGTGTACCGCACCGCGGTCTCGCCCCGTCTGGCCGATGTGCAGGTGTTCAACGCGCAGGGCCAGGCCCTGCCGTCGGCGTTGTTGGCCGCTGACCAGCCGCTGGCGCAGGCACCGCAGTGGCAGACGCTGTCCTGGTTTCCGCTGCCGCCGATGGCCGGCACCTCCGGCGATGACCTGCAGCTGCTCACCGAGCGGAACACCGACGGCAGCGTGCGCCGGGTCGAGGCGCGGCTGGGGCGGGGCGGGGCGGCCGGACAACCCGCCGGCTGGCTGATCGATGCCAGCGCGCTGAAGACCGGCGTGCAGGCGCTGCGCCTGGACTGGCAGACACAGACGCCGCTGCAG
>NZ_JBKGUA010000308.1:0-513 GCF_046543485.1 Paraburkholderia sp. EG304
TGGCTGATCGCCGACCAGTCGATCGGCACCCTCGTCTCGCTGGACCAGATGCTCCGCCATCTCACCCAGGTCGGTGCGCGCGATACCCGGGCGCAGCTGATCATCAACCGCCATGACGATGCCAGCGGCCTGAGCCCGGCGCAGATCGCCGCCCGCTTCGAGCTGCCGCTGTTGGCGGTGCTGCCCGATCGGCCCACCCTGCGTTCCAGTGCCAGCCATGGCCGCCTGCTGCTGCAGGATGCGCCCCGTGATCCGTATGTGCGTGCCCTTGCCCCGCTGTTGTCGCACCTGGATCCGACGGCCCCCGCGCCGGCCAGGGGCTGGCGGGAACACCTCGCCCTTCGCCTGAGTGGTTCCCCATGGAAGACAAAGTGACCCCGTTCCCGACCCCCACGGCCCGCGCCGATGCCGGCCCCGAAGCCGAGCCTGGCGTGCAGCCGTTCGAGCAGTCCGAGCAGTACCAGAAAGTGCTGATCGCCGCGCATGAGCACCTGCTCAACAGCATCGAGGACG
>NZ_JBKGUA010000309.1:0-510 GCF_046543485.1 Paraburkholderia sp. EG304
GCACGACGATCTTCAACGCGCTTCAGCGCAACCACGGCTATACGGGCAGCTATTCGGCAGTGCGGCGCTTCCTGCTGCACCTGAAGGCCGAGCGCGGCTCGAGAGCGACGACGATCCTGGAGTTCGCACCGGCCGAGGCCGCACAGGTCGACTTCGGCGCCGGTCCGGTGCTCACGCATGAGTCCGGGGTTCTGCTCAAGACATGGTTCTTCGTGATGACGCTGTGCTGGTCGCGTCATCAATACGCCGAGGTCGTGCTGGATCAGACGGTCGAGACGTGGCTGGCCTGTCACCGGCGCGCCTTCGAATGGTTTGGTGGCCGCGTCGAACGCGTGATCATCGACAACGCCAAGTGCGCGATCACAAAGGCGTGCATGTACGACCCCGAGGTACAGCGCTCGTACGCCGCGCTGGCCGAGGGGTACGGCTTCCGGATCGATGCATGCCCTCCACACGATCCTGCGAAGAAGGGCGTCGTTGAGGCCGGAGTCAAATACATCAAACGATCCT
>NZ_JBKGUA010000310.1:0-505 GCF_046543485.1 Paraburkholderia sp. EG304
GTCGGTGTTGAACGCGTTCCGTCAGTTCCTGGCGTGGCGGCGGACGATGCCGACGTTGTTGTTGGGGGACATCCGTTTCCTGGAGTCGGCCGCGCCGGTGTTGATGTTCGAGCGGGCGCACGGCGAGGAGACGTTGCTGTTGGCGTTCAATCTGTCGGCTGAGCGCGTTCGGGTGTCGCTGCCGGTGGGCGCGTGGCAGGCGATGCATGTGCCGGGTCCGGAGGTGGGCGAGGCGGTGGATGGCGAGCTGGTGTTGCCGGCGCAGTCGATGTATTGCGCGCAACGCGGCTGATTCGATTTCCGGTGGTATTGAGAGGGCGGGGCCGAGTGCCTCGCCCTTTTTTTGTTCTGCGCTCGTGCGTTGGAGTGCGTCAATCGCAGCGGCAACGACAACGACAACGGCAACGACAACGGCAACGGCGCTTAGGGCCGCGCTTGTCGCGGTTTGGGCGGGCACGGGTGGGTTGTCGGGACCCGCCGCAAGTACGTCCATGTAGGCTCATGT
>NZ_JBKGUA010000311.1:0-492 GCF_046543485.1 Paraburkholderia sp. EG304
CGCGCGTACCGATTGAGGAAAAGGAAAGCTGGCGATGGCTGGAGAATATGCGCCAGTCGACCGAGCTTCTCGACGATCCTGTGCGTTGCATTCACATCGGCGATCGGGAAAGCGACATTTACGAGCTGTTTTGCACCGCATACGATCTTTGCACCCACTTCCTTGTGCGTGCCTGCGTTGACAGGCTCGCGGGAGACGGTCAGCACACGATCTCCAAAGCCATGCAGCATGGTTCAGGTCAAGGGGCTCCGCCGCGTCGAGCTTCGCGACGCGAAAGGCCGTCCGATGACCGCGACGCTCGAACTGCGCTACCAGCCTATGACCGTTCTGCCGCCCATCGGCAAGCAGAACCGTTACCGTGCGCCACAGCTAACAGTCCTGCACGCACAGGAACGCGATCCGCCGCCCGGGCGTGCCCGCATCGAATGGAAGCTGATCACCAACCTGCCGGTCCGCTCTCGTGCAGAGGCAATCGAAAAGCTCGACTGGTAC
>NZ_JBKGUA010000312.1:0-490 GCF_046543485.1 Paraburkholderia sp. EG304
GGATGCACCGGGCGCCCGCGGCTACGAGGTGTTCGAGCGCTGCTTCCGCGACGGCCAGCTGCTGGTGCGCTGCACCGGCGATGTGATCGCACTGTCGCCGCCGCTGATCCTGGAGCGCAGCCACATCGACCGCATCGTGGACGTGCTGGGCGAGATGATCCGCGCCACCGGCTGAGCCTGAATCCGTCGGCGACGACGGCGACCGCCGCGATCCTTACAATGGTCGGTCACGTTTCGCTCGCGTACCGGATTGCATGGACATTGTCGTCAAAGAAGAACTCAAGGCCTACATCGACCCGCTGACCCCGGACGAGCACGACGCCCTGGAGCGCAGCATCCTCGCCGAGGGCTGCCGCGATGCGCTGGTGCTGTGGGGTGAGGTGCTGGTGGACGGCCACAACCGCTACGGCATCTGCCAGAAGCACGGCCTGCCGTTCCAGACGATCCAGAACACCCGCTTACAGTCGATGGACGACGTCCACCTGTGGAT
>NZ_JBKGUA010000313.1:0-490 GCF_046543485.1 Paraburkholderia sp. EG304
GTTGTCAAGTGGTCGGTGATCCGCATGAGCGGTCCATGATGTGCCTCCGTTATGGGTCAGGAGTTTTGCTCGGCCTGTACTGCGTGGCGACGAGCCAACTCGTCGGCGTTGGCGACCACCTTGTCGCGGGTGAGCGGGTAGCCCAGCATGAGCAGGGCAGCGCCGAGGCAGCAGATCGTCGGGATGGCGGTGGCGAGCGTGTACAGGTGATTGACGACGGACTCCGACTGAACGGCACCACCTTGGGAGGAGGACTGGTAGCCGATCATCGTCAGCATGGCTCCGCCGATTCCACCGGCAATGGCCTGGGCAAGCTTGCGGGCGAAGGAGTTCACGCCATAGATGACACCGTCTTCACGCTCCCCGGACATGACCTCCTGGGCATCGATGACGTCGGTAATGAAGGCCCACACCATGAGGTTGAACACGCCGGCGCCAAGTGAGCCGAAGAAGAGGTCAACAAGGAAAATCCAGGGGCTGTGGGTGTGGA
>NZ_JBKGUA010000314.1:0-489 GCF_046543485.1 Paraburkholderia sp. EG304
GGCGCCGGCCTTCGTGGATCGCCTCGATGCCTGGGAGCTGGCCGAGCGCGCGAAGATGCCGCTGCCGCCGGTGATGATCTACGGCGACGACGTCACCCACGTGCTGACCGAAGAAGGCATCGCGAATCTGCTGCTGTGCCGCAGCCCGGAGGAACGCGAACAGGCGATCCGCGGCGTGGCCGGCTACACCGCCGTCGGCCTGGGCCGCGACCGCGCGATGGTGGAAAACCTGCGCGACCGCGGCATCATCCGCCGCCCCGACGACCTCGGCATCCGCACCCGCGATGCCAGCCGCGACCTGCTCGCCGCGCGCTCGGTCAAGGATCTCGTGCGTTGGTCCGGTGGGTTGTACAACCCGCCCAAACGCTTCCGCAACTGGTAAGGGGCACGCCATGGAAACCCTGCGTTATCGCTTCCCCGGGCAGCACGATCTCACCGAGCGCGATCACCACGCGCTGGTCGGCGTGGTCGCCTCGGGCAATCTGGAAG
>NZ_JBKGUA010000315.1:0-487 GCF_046543485.1 Paraburkholderia sp. EG304
TGGCCTGGACCCTGCGGCGTTTCGAGCGCGATCTGCTGGAGGCGCTGGGGTTCGGCTTCGATCTGCTGCACGGCAGCGATGACGAGCCGGTCGACCCGGCCGCGCGCTACGAACTGGACCCGCAGGAGGGGCCGCGTCGGCTGCTCAGCGACCGCGGTGTCGATCAGCGGCGTGGCACGGCGACCGGCAGCGCCTTGCTGGCGCTGGCCGCCGATGCGATGCCCGGGCCCGAGGATCTGGGCAGCCTGCGCCGGCCGATGCGCGCGGTGCTGATGCACCATCTGGGCGGACGCGGCCTGAAATCCTGGGAAATGCTCGAGGACCTGGCCCGGCGGCGCACGTAGGCGCGGGTGGGTCGCGCCCGTGACGGGGGGTGATTCAAGCGGTGCCGGTGCCCTGGCTGCCGCCCCGTGCTCACTGCAGCAGAGCGTCGACTGCCAAGCGGAAGCGGTTCTGGGCGCCGGTCGACTCCGGGGCCTGGTGCAGC
>NZ_JBKGUA010000316.1:0-485 GCF_046543485.1 Paraburkholderia sp. EG304
GAGCTACGAGCCGCCGCAAGGCGAGATCGAGACCGCGCTGGCAAGGCTCTGGGCGGAGCTTCTGGGGCTGGAGCGGGTCGGGCGGCACGACCACTTCTTCGAACTGGGCGGCCACTCGCTGCTGGCGGTGCAACTGATGGAGCGGCTGCGGCGGCTGTCGCTTGGGGTCGAGGTGCGCACCCTGTTCGCCAAGCCAGTGCTGGCGGATCTGGCGGCAAGCCTTGGCAGCCATCAGGAGGTGGTGGTCCCGGCCAACCTGATCAGCGAGCAGGGTACGGCGATCACGCCAGAGATGCTGCCGCTGATCGAGCTGACGCAGCGCGAGATCGACCGGATCGTCGGCACGGTGCCGGGTGGGGTCGGCAACATCCAGGACATTTATGGCTTGTCGCCGCTGCAGGACGGCATCCTGTTCCATCATCTGTTGGCCGGCCAGGGCGATCCGTACCTGCTGGTCAGTCAGATGGCGTTCGCCGACCGTGGGC
>NZ_JBKGUA010000317.1:0-483 GCF_046543485.1 Paraburkholderia sp. EG304
GCGTACCATCAAGCCGGATGAACAATGCTTGCGGCTCACTAACGCCGAGACGTCCGAGGATCTCGTGACGCGCGTGAAGGTATTGACGCAACTCTCGCGCGAGGTCCGGGCGAAATGGAATGATACGTGATCGTCCCTTGCTGTGCGTGATCAGGAACGTACCGCGCTTTAGATCCACGTCATCCATTCGCAGGCGGACTGCTTCGCCCAGTCGCAGGCCGGTACAGTACAGCACCAGCATTAACGTGCGCAGCATCGGTGCCCAGATCCATCGACCATGATGGCTGCTCGCCACCCGCAGCATCCGGGTCACTTCATCGTGCGAAAAAATGTAGGGAATATAGTGCGATTCCTTGACCGGTGCGAGCGCATGCTCGGGCACATACCCGGATGGATCCTCTCGACGTCGATACAGGCAAAGCTGCCGTACTACGCCGAATTCCAGCCCCACCGTGACCGGCTTACGGCCGGTTATGCGCGACA
>NZ_JBKGUA010000318.1:0-481 GCF_046543485.1 Paraburkholderia sp. EG304
CAGGAGAATCAATGGCGCTCGTGGCAGTGAAAAGAGCATTATCACCAAAGGCGTGCTCGGCAGCACGACGTGGTGCTGGACATTCCGGCGGTACTGGTGATGGTACGGGAGCAGGGGCTGACTTAGGGGAGTCGGCAGGGGAGGCAGGAGCCATCGGTTTGGGTGACGGTTCCGGGGCCGAAGGAGTGACCTGCACCTCCTCGTCGTCGGAGCCATTCTCGTCGTGACGGCGGTCTCGCCTATTGATCCTCCACACAAGTCATAGGCTACCGTGGCCCGTTTCGACGCATCATGATTCAAGCCAGCGTCAATCTTGGATTGATCCGACTTTTCACAAGAGGAAGAAGTGCCTCTGACCATTGGATGAGGGACCCACAGCGGCGACATCGGCGGGTGAAGGCACGCTCACCCGCCGAGTGTGCGCTTGGCGCGTAACGGTGCAGTCAGGCCGAAAGGGGAGGCTTGCATGACGACGACGCAT
>NZ_JBKGUA010000319.1:0-480 GCF_046543485.1 Paraburkholderia sp. EG304
TCTCACACTATGTCCCCAAAGCGAAACTCACCGACGCGATGGTCAACGGGACCCCCGTCGTCGCCCTGTGCGGCAAGGTATGGGTACCCTCCCGCAACCCCGAGAAATTCCCTGTCTGCCCGGAGTGCAAGGAGATCTTCGAGTCGATGAACCGGTAAACACACCGATGAGGAACACAGACCTCAATCAGTGGCCAGCCAGGACAACGCCAGCTCATACCCCTTCAATCCCAGCCCGGCGATCGTCCCGGTGACATGCGCCGACACCACACTGTGGTGACGGAACTCCTCCCGGGCTGCGATGTTAGAGATATGGACCTCAATACAAGGCGCCACCAACTGGACGAGGGCATCGGCAATAGCGATGTTGTAGTGGCTCCAAGCCGCCGGATTAATGACGACCGGGGTCCGGTCATCAGCGGCCTGATGAATCCACCCCATCATCCGTTCCTCAGAATCGGTCTGACGCACCTCAACGTCC
>NZ_JBKGUA010000320.1:0-480 GCF_046543485.1 Paraburkholderia sp. EG304
TTCCCCGATGGCTGAATTCGTCGCCAGGAAGGTCTTCGCCAACGAAGGCCTGGACGCTCGCATCACCAGCGCCGGTGTCAGCGATGAGGAACACGGCGGCCCGATGGATTCGCGAGCCAGGTCCGTCCTGAAGTCCCACGGATACCCCTGCTCGGGCCACAATGCTCACCAGATCGACGGGTCCGAGATCATGTCCGCCGACCTCGTCATAGCCGCCGAGCCACGCCACATCCAGATGATGAAGCGAATGGCCCCCGACGCCGACAACCTCCGTCTCATCCGCGACTACGACCCCAACTGCACCCCTGGCACCTCCCTGCCGGACCCCTGGTATGGCTCGGCCGACGGGTTCGAGGACACCCTCGACGCCATCGAGGCCGCAATGCCCGGAATCGTTGACGAGGTCCGCTCACTGGCCTGACCAGTTCCCCGCCATGGCGCTGGTCCCCCGAGACCAATCGTTGCGGCACTATAGGCTGT
>NZ_JBKGUA010000321.1:0-480 GCF_046543485.1 Paraburkholderia sp. EG304
GTTACCGCACAGCATCTCTCGCTACGACGACCTGAAGGAATGCATGTCTCATCTGGAAGGGGTCGACGACGTGCTCGTCGACTGCCACGACGAACCGGCCAAGGCGCGCGAGGCTTGTCTGCGGCTGTCCTGTCACGAGAGACGAGTGCCGGTCCTGCTGTTGGTCGGCTCCGACACTCTCTCGGTCATCAGCCCCGACTGGGGAATGGACGACTTTCTGTGCGATTCGGCAACCCCATCGGAAGCCGAGACCCGGCTTCGCTGTCTGTTTACGATCCAGGTCACCAACCAGCTCGTGGCCGGACCGTTCACCGTCGACGAGGACGGGTACACAGCAAGTGTCGGGGACAAGGACCTTGATCTCACCTACACCGAGTTCGAGCTGCTGAAGTACCTCGTCGGACACCCCGGTAGAGTACTTACCCGAGACCTCCTGTTGTCAGACGTGTGGGGTTACGACTACTACGGTGGTACCCGGAC
>NZ_JBKGUA010000322.1:0-475 GCF_046543485.1 Paraburkholderia sp. EG304
TTCCGCCGTCTTCGCATCCGTTTTGAACGTCGAGCCGACATTCATGAGGCGTTTCTCAAACTCGGTTGTTCCTTGATCTGCTGGAACACGCTCAAGCGTGCCCAGCAGTCTTTATGAAACCGTTTCTTAGAAGCCAAGGTTCCCACGGCGCATCAGCGTACTCAAGAATGCCTTGCGTCTTGAGCGCTTGCAGAAAAGTCTCGAGGAGCATGGAGTTCATATGGGCGTGCACCGAACAAAACGGTTGCGCACCTTTTCACTGACCAAACGAAGGTCTCGATACAACCTCACCTAGAGCGTGTTAGGAACTTCGATTGAGACCTGTTATCCTGGCGGGATGAAAAGAATAGACCGCAAAGGGTATCCGACTGATGTGTCGGATGAGGAATGGAGTTTCGCGGCGCCGTATCTGACGCTGATGGACGTCGACGCGCCCCAGCGCAAATACGAACTGCGCGACATGTTTGATGCATTG
>NZ_JBKGUA010000323.1:0-475 GCF_046543485.1 Paraburkholderia sp. EG304
TATTCGGACTCATGGGCACCTCGTCTGCCGACGAGTCCTACGTCACCGCTTCCCAGACCGAAGCCCAGTGCTTGATCGCCGCCAAACCGATTCGAGAACCGGATGAGCGACGATGGTGATGTCGTTCCCACTCACCGCTGCGGGGCAGTTCCGGAGTCTCACCGGATTCCCTCTTACCGCCTCAAAATCCCACGAAGGATTCCTTGGCACCAGCAGGTACGATACTAGGCCGCGCACAACCACCTCCGTGCAGCGGGGTCACAAGTGCACGATTGTGCACATACAGGATGAACGGCCGCGCAGTAACTGCTAGAGCCTGCGGTCCTGGGCTCAGTTAGCCGCTTTGGACATGACACCCGTACTCACCAGCCATTCACCAGCAGCCCACGAGGTGTTAGCCTCGCCACTGTTGACAGCTGAGCCGCTGACAAGGAGGTCAATCATGGCATTGCAGGAAATCGAGTTCACCTCGCAC
>NZ_JBKGUA010000324.1:0-472 GCF_046543485.1 Paraburkholderia sp. EG304
CCCTGACTCGTTGCACTGCAGCTTCCTTGAACTCCGCCGTGTACACCTGGTGCGGTACCTTAAACATTTCTTCTTTCCTTCCTTTCGGTCGAGTTTATACCCGACCTGCTGGAAGGCGAAATTTCAGAGGAAGCTCAGGACATGCGCCCAGGATACGAAACCTAGGGCTTGATGTCCAGGTTGTGTTAGCCGCTCTAAACGAGATCTGGACGCCCGCTAGGCGGAAAACGTTGAAGGCGTCGGAATCGACAGCACCGATGCACAGCAAGCCAATTACTGTGCATCGGCTAACCAATTACTTGGCGTCGGGTTTGACGTAGTTGTAATTAACGGCCGTATAGGCGGACTGTAGCGGCTAAGTTGTAATGTCCGCTTCTGGCCAAGTTCAAATGTCCGCTTTTGCGCCGCGTAAGCTGTCCTGCCGCCGGTTGTCCGGCACGGGGAGCTTCGATGGCAGTAATAGAACGGATAA
>NZ_JBKGUA010000325.1:0-472 GCF_046543485.1 Paraburkholderia sp. EG304
GGCCTGGGCGAACCTGCCGGCCTCCGATCCGGACCCGCGCGCGCTCGGCCTGAGCGCGCGCCACCTCGCCTATGTGATCTACACCTCGGGATCATCAGGCACGCCCAAGGGCGTCATGGTCGAGCATCGGGGCTTGGCCAATCTCGGGTTGGCTCAGATCAAGCTTTTTGGCGTTTGTTCCAATAGCCGAATAATGCAGTTCTCCTCCTTCGGTTTTGATGCAAGCGCCTCGGAGCTTGTTATGGCGGTCGGCTCAGGAGCCGCACTGCATTTGCCTGCGGATGAGCGCCGTCAAGCGGGTAACAAGCTATCGGATTACCTGCGAAACGAAGCCATCACCCATGTGACGTTACCTCCCGCATTGCTTCAGGGAAGCCAGGATCTGGAATGTTTGGCGTCGCAGGTTCTCATTCTTGCCGGAGAGCTGCCGAACGCAGAACTCATCCGACGCCTGCCTGCAGCATCCATTGTC
>NZ_JBKGUA010000326.1:0-472 GCF_046543485.1 Paraburkholderia sp. EG304
TGATGGCGGCCACGCTGGCCACGGAGATGGTCGTGCCGCTGGGCTATGCGGTCTGGCTGACCTACTTCATGGCGGTCGGCATCACGCTGTTCCAGCGCCGCCTGGACGTGCCGCTGCTGGTCGCGATCGGGTCCTGCCTCCTGTTGGCGGTCGGATACAACGTCGCGCCGGCCAGCAGCAATTCGGCGTTCTCTTTCGTCAACCGCAGCATCGGCGGCGTCGCCTTCCTGATGATGGCGCTGACCGTGATGAAGGCCATCGGCGCCCGCCGCGAAGCGGCCGACGCGCTGTGGCTGCAGGCTGGCGAGAATGTGGTCGGCACCAGCCTTCAAGGGGATCCCACCCCGCGTGAACTGGCCGAAGCTGCCATGCGCGCGCTGTGCGCGCAGCTCAATGCCGATGTCGGCGCGATGTACCGCCTGCAGGGCGAGCGGCTGGTGCTGGTCGGTGGCGCCGCGCTGCCGTCGCAGCT
>NZ_JBKGUA010000327.1:0-471 GCF_046543485.1 Paraburkholderia sp. EG304
CTGCATGCGGATGAGACGCCGGTACAGATGCTCGGTCCCGGCAAAGGCAAGACACATCGCGCGTATCTGTGGGCGTATACGCCGACGCACTACAGTGAGCTGCGCGCCGTGGTCTACGACTTCGCCGGGAGCCGGGCAGGCGAACATGCCCGCGCGTTCCTCGCTGGCTGGCAGGGCAAGCTGGTGTGCGACGACTACAGTGGGTACAAGGCTGGATTCCAGCAGGGAATCACTGAAATCGGATGTGCGGCGCACGCGAGACGCAGGTTCTTCGATCTGCATGCCAATCACAGCAGCCAGATCGCCGTATTGGCGCTGCCATTCTTCGCTGCGCTTTACGACATCGAGCGCGAGGCGCAGACACTGGAAGCTGAAGAGCGTCGCAGGCTTCGACAGAGCCGGGCCAAACCGGTGTGCGACGCACTTCATGAATGGATGGTGGCGCAGCGCAAGCTGGTTTCGGAAGGTTCA
>NZ_JBKGUA010000328.1:0-471 GCF_046543485.1 Paraburkholderia sp. EG304
GTGTTTATATGCTGTGCATTACTCTAAAAGAGTAATGCTTTCCAATATTTTTCATAATTAAAACAAGATTTTCCATAATGGTTTTCTTTTAAAAAGGTACCTGGATTCCTGTAGGTATTCGTCCATGATACGCGGTTTTCTTAAAATTAAGTTTGTAATAGTATCGCTCTCAGGTTCCGGAACCTTAATCGCTAAATCATCGAGTTCTACGATATGTAAGGCCAGCCATTCCGGTAGCTTTGCTTTCTTTGTTAGCTGACTAAACAGCTCATCTTGTGTAATAGCTACATATTCTATTTTGCGACCGGTTACATAAGAAAGCTTTTCTGCCATTTCTATATTTGTAATGGCTTGCGGGCCTGCCAAAATAACTGAATGCTGTTTTACCTCCTCCGTTGTTAGTAGATAATTGACTGCTACAGCTGCTACATCACGACAGTCAATATAATTCCTTTTGGCATTACCTAAAGC
>NZ_JBKGUA010000329.1:0-471 GCF_046543485.1 Paraburkholderia sp. EG304
TTTCACCGGACATGCCGCGGCCACAGGCCGGCATTCCGGAATCGGTCTCGCTGTTTCCCGAGTGGGATGGAATGAAGCGCGAGCGCACGGCGTTCGACGACGTCATGATCGCGTGGTCGGACCGGCTTGAGCCTGCGGCGCTCGACGGCGATCTGAACTGGTTCTCCGGCGCGCTCCAGCGCGACGTCACCAAGCCTAGATGGGTGCTGGTGGCCCACATGTTCAATCACGGCACGCATCATCGCGGGCAAGTGCACTGCATGCTGACACAGGCCGGCGGCAAGCCGCACGCCACCGACCTGCAAGCCCTTCCGGAGTGACCATGAGCGACATCGCAAAACTCGAAGGCGAGATCGGCACCGCCATCGCGGCCGCCTCCGACGAGGCGGAGCTCGAAGCGGTGCGCGTCGGCGCTCTGGGCAAGAGCGGCTCGGTCTCGGCGCTGCTGAAGACGCTCGGCGGCATGACACC
>NZ_JBKGUA010000330.1:0-471 GCF_046543485.1 Paraburkholderia sp. EG304
GTTCACGGAGTCGAGCAGCTCCGTGTTGCCCTTCTTCACGGCCACCCCGAGGTTCTCGTTGGTGTCCACGGACTGCACGACCTCCAGGTCCGGGTTCTCGCTCGCGCGCTTGGACAGGGTGGAGATGTTGCCGGACACGGCCTGCACGCCGCCGGACTCGAGGGCCTGGAACATGAGCTCCACGTCCTCGAACTGCTGGGTCTTGAGGCCCTTGTCCTTGGCGTACTGCTCACCGGAGGTGGCCTGCTGAACGCCCACGGTCTTGCCCCCCACGCCGTCGAAGCCGGAGATCCCGGAGTCCTTGGTGGTCAGCAGGGCGATCTGGTCGTTGAAGTACGGCTTGGAGAAGTCCACGGACTCCTTGCGCGCGTCCGTGATGGTGATCCCGGAGATCGCGGCGTCGCACTGGTCGGTGTCCAGGGCGGCCCCGGACTCCAGGGTCTCGAAGTTCGCCTGGACCACCTTCTTCTC
>NZ_JBKGUA010000331.1:0-469 GCF_046543485.1 Paraburkholderia sp. EG304
GTACTGGTCGATGTTGCTGCCGTTGGGGGCCAGCGTGATGGCGAACTTGTCGCCGCGCAGCTCCTTGAGACGCTTGCTGATCCACACCACGTCGCTGGCGGCCATCGGGGTGCTGCCCTCGATGTCCCAGTCGATGCCGTCGAGCGGCAGCTTGGCGTTGACGTTCATGACGCCGCGGACGAAGGCCTCGCGGTTGGCGACGTTGACGTGACCGCCGGCGCCGCCGATGGAGGCGACGATCCGAACGCCGCGGGCGCGCAGCTCCTTGGCGTCGGCCAGGAAGCTGGCCTCGGACTGCGAGCCCCAGCCGACCAGGCGCGGCTCGTCACCCTGCAGGAACGACAGGTTCACGACGTTGACCTGGCTGGGAAGGTTGCGCAGCTGCGGGGAGCCGGAGTTCGACCACATCATGTGGTAGAGCGACTGCACCTTGGCCGGGAGACCCATCGGGGCGGTGGACCCGGACACG
>NZ_JBKGUA010000332.1:0-468 GCF_046543485.1 Paraburkholderia sp. EG304
GGGTATCTACTTCGCCATGATCACGCTTGCACTTGCGCAGCTACTCTACTTCGTTTCGGTGTAAGTCCCGGATTTCACAGGCGGGGAAAACGGCATCCAGGCAGTGCCGCGCGGCAAGCTGTTCGGTTTCCTCGATCTGGCGGACGACCGGGTGCTCTACATCGTTGTCGCAGCGATCTTTATGTTCGGACTTCTATCCGTCTATCGAATTGTGAACTCCCCTTTCGGCCAGGTCTGCAAGGCCATTCGCGACAACGAACCACGTGCGGTCTCGCTCGGATACCGCGTGCGACACTATCAGCTTGTTCTCTTCGTTCTCTCCGCAGCCATTGCTGGCCTCGCCGGGTCGACGAAGGCAATCGTCTTTCAACTTGCCTCTTTGACGGACGTCCACTGGTCGACCTCGGGCGAGGTCGTTTTGATCACGCTGGTCGGCGGATTGGGAACGATGCTGGGGCCGGTTATCGG
>NZ_JBKGUA010000333.1:0-461 GCF_046543485.1 Paraburkholderia sp. EG304
CAACGGTGCCACCCAGCGCTCTCCACTCGACTGATTGATTGCGAGAGCGCAATGCGGCTCTATACTCTCTGCTGCAGATTCGTCGCACGTCGAACCTGCATTTCGCGTTTCCACACAGCCTCGGTCGCTCTATGCCGCTTGCATGAAAAGCCGCGCCCGCGGCGATCGCCAGGCTTGGTCGTCGGGCGCTAGCCGGCCAGAAGCCGCCGGCAGTTCCATCTTCGAAGCTGACGCTCAAACGACTGCTCCCCTCAGAAATCTGACGGCAGATCTCTTTTCGGACCTCGGCCTTAGCAGTCAATGGCCCATTAAAAAGAAATGGCCGGTTCTGCATGGCGGATTCAACCGGTCGATGCAATAGTTTGCTGGAACCGTTCAGCCGGCGTTTCGTAATTCAGTGTCTTCCTTGGACGCTCATTCAGCCTTCTTGCCACGGCATTAAGTTTGGCCTGAGAGTAGAC
>NZ_JBKGUA010000334.1:0-460 GCF_046543485.1 Paraburkholderia sp. EG304
CTACTATGTGCTGGGCGACTTCGCGTCCTACCGGGATGTCAAGGACAAGATGGCCGCTGATCATGCTGACGCCCGTGGTTGGGCGCGCAAGGCATGGGTGAACGTCACCAAGTCTGGTCGGTTCTCCTCGGACCGCACCATTCGCGACTATGCCGAGCAAGTGTGGAAGCTGGAGCCGGTTAGGGCTGAGTGAGTTCCGGGGGCTGATAGCGCATCGTGGGGGTCCGGGCCGGTCACGGACCGCGTGTGTAGCTGTGTCAGCCCCATAGGGCTTTAGCTGTCACCGTGAGCAGTACCGACCATAGAGCTGATGCCATCGTTCCGATGATGAATTGCTCGATAGCTGCACTCGACTCCTTGTTGGCCTGCGCCGCGTCCGATCCCGGAGTCGGTTGCGACTTCAGCTCGGCGTAGCGTGCCAGGGTCTTGACGCCGAGGATGACAGCGATCCCGGCTGGGT
>NZ_JBKGUA010000335.1:0-455 GCF_046543485.1 Paraburkholderia sp. EG304
CGGCCTCCGATCCGGACCCGCGCGCGCTCGGCCTGAGCTCACGCCACCTCGCCTACGTGATCTACACCTCGGGATCATCAGGCACGCCCAAGGGCGTCATGGTCGAACATCGGGGCTTGGCCAATCTCGCGTTGGCTCAGATCAAGCTTTTTGGCGTTTGTTCCAATAGCCGAATAATGCAGTTCTCCTCCTTCGGTTTTGATGCAAGCGCCTGGGAGCTTGTTATGGCGTTCGGCTCAGGAGCCGCACTGCATTTGCCTGCGGATGAGCGCCGTCAAGCGGGTAACAAGCTATCGGATTACCTGCGAAACGAAGCCATCACCCATGCGACGTTACCTCCCGCATTGCTTCAGGGAAGCCAGGATCTGGAATGTTTGGCGTCGCAGGTTCTCATTCTTGCCGGAGAGCTGCCGAACGCAGAACTCATCCGACGCCTGCCTGCAGCATCCATTGTC
>NZ_JBKGUA010000336.1:0-455 GCF_046543485.1 Paraburkholderia sp. EG304
CAGCCTGTTTGATCTACCTCATGTTGTCAGATCTGCTGACTAATACTGGCCTGCATACCATCCACGGCCCGGGCTACGTCGCCTCTCTACTGTTCCTCGTACCAGGCTTCCCCATGATCACTTCGATCCTTGACATGGTTCGTATGGACTTCACGGCGGGTTTAAGTCGGGCAACCTATTCCGTCGGTCTTATCCTTGCCGCGACTATGTCTGCCTGGGTATTCTCAGCGGCTACTGGCCTGCAACCGCTGCCTGCTCAGACGGTTTTCCCGTACCCCTGGGCGTGGTTTGCCTATGCGGTAGCGACAGCATGCGGAGTCGCCGGATTCGCCATCCTCTTCAATTCCTCACCGTGCACGGTGGCATGGGCTGCAGCTCTAGGAGCTTGTGGGAACCTCTGCCGCCTCGCCCTTGTCGGCGTCAACCTTCCGGCCCAGTTGGCGGCTGGAGTTGGT
>NZ_JBKGUA010000337.1:0-454 GCF_046543485.1 Paraburkholderia sp. EG304
GCCCTAACGGATGCTATGGATTTTGACGGTCCAGCCCTAGTCGAGGTGATCACTGACCCCAACGCCTTGTCCCTGCCGCCTGAGATCAAGGGCGAGCAGATGATCGGGTTTGCCACCGCCATGAGCAAGATTGTGCTCAATCGTGGTGCTGGTGAGGCGGTGTCGATGGCCACGTCCAATATGAGGAACATTCCCCGCTTCTGACCGTCGCGACTCGGTGGGGCCGTCACCGCAAGGTGGCGGCTCCTCGTCGATTCATGGGACGTGATCCGGGAGACGTATCGGCCCAGCTGAATCACATGTGTGGCTCCGAGCGCCTTTGCCGTCGTGGGAGGATTCATTACCTTCGTCGTCGAGGAGGGACTCGATATTGTCGGCGATAGTTCCCGGGATGACGGATTGCTGGGTAGTCAGGACAAGGCGTCCTGCCCGGTTGGTCTGGGAGGACATCCAT
>NZ_JBKGUA010000338.1:0-453 GCF_046543485.1 Paraburkholderia sp. EG304
TGTCCGGCGCCGGGTTGGCTGGCAATCGGGTTATCGCAGTTCCTGTTGTGGACCGGTCAACAGATGTACAACGTCCATCAGGTGCCCATCCGCTTCATGCTAGCACCACCTGAGTTGCATGGGCGTGCGAACGCAACCATTCGCACCATAGTATGGGGCCTCGCTTCCTTCGGCGCCCTGCTGGGCGGCTCCTGTGGAACGTTGCTGGGTTCCCGGGCAACGCTCCTGTTCAGCGGTGCTCTAATAGCGATGTCCTCTGGGTGGATTTTGACGTCTCCTCTGCGAACAGTGCGGACACCCCAGCTCCAGGAGGGACATGCCGAGCCGACTTTCGTAGCCGAAGCTCCTCCTCGCAGGTAACGCAAGACATATCATCATGTTCACTGATATACCTTCACTCAGTTTGTCTCCGGGCCATCTCATCGTCTGGCGAGCCAGCGCCCCGCACATGCC
>NZ_JBKGUA010000339.1:0-450 GCF_046543485.1 Paraburkholderia sp. EG304
GCGAACCTGATCGCGTTTTTGATCTCGCCGCGTGCGGCGGCGATCAGCGGGGCAGAGTACGTGATCGACGGCGGAACGATTCCCACCGCGTAAGACTGATCCATCGGGACACCGATACGATCCTGCGGTACTCATCGCCCGGGCACCCTGTGCGTCCTGGTGTACCGCTGCTGCGTTGGGGCGTGCGCTCCGCGCCGCGGAAGCCGCTGCCATCCGGTCTTGACCCGTGACGCCTTTGGCCCTCGCGGGCCTGCGCGCTCCGCTTGCCGATAGTGAAGCTGCGAGGGCGAGTCGTAAGGCTGTCGGTTTCCATCGCCGTTTTGAGGCGTCGAGCCCGTTGCAATATAAGAAGCGAATCCGATTGTTGCACGCGATCGCTGCTGGTTCGTAGTCACGACGGTGCGACGTCGATTGTCTTCAGCGCATAGATTAGGCTCGCCTGTTCGGTCT
>NZ_JBKGUA010000340.1:0-449 GCF_046543485.1 Paraburkholderia sp. EG304
CCACCGCTCCCACATCAACGCTTTCTGGCTTTCGCTATAAAAGGTCCGGGTTCTGTACTTCATTTGCAACACTCCCGCCGCTCACGCAGCGTTCATTGTGTTGCATCGACCGGTTGAATCCGCCGTCGTCAAGCAGCTGAGCGGCTTGTGCCTGGCGGATACGCCGTCGCTCTTCGGGTGGCTTGCCCCGTATGTGCTCTTCGATGCGATAGAGTGCGCCGATACGCTTCAGTGCTTCGCCAGTGATCGGCGATGGCCGGACAGCGTGCAGATCGTGCAGCTTCCGACGTGCATGCGCCTTATGCGGAGTTCGGCATAAGGCTCATTATCCCGAGTTGCGTTTTATGCCGAGTCTGCTTGCGTCGCCTTTGTGTGATCAGTCGTTGCGCGTCGCCGATCACGACATAAATCTCGGGAGTCAGAGAGAGTTCAGAAACGCCAGAAGGTTC
>NZ_JBKGUA010000341.1:0-449 GCF_046543485.1 Paraburkholderia sp. EG304
GGTCGCTTGACCTTCGCGATCCGATTCAATGTCTCGTCCACTTTAGTTCCCACCAAATTATTTAGCGGGAACTAAACTACCAACCGGTTCGCTCAGCCGTCGAGAATGGCCGTCATGAGCCGCTTACATTTCAGGGCTCGGTGCGGGTGGCGCTCGTTGAAGTGTTCAAAACACGAGAGCACCCTTGGCGCGTCAGGCTTGGCCATATGGGCGACGTAATGGTCGCCGTCGATAAACAGGCTGCTTTCGCCAGTGGACGGCAACGGCTTCCGGCCACGCTTATTGTTTGCTCTCGGTCGAGGATCTTGCTTTTGATTTCGGTCGCGTAAACGCAAAAACCCCACCGCTGGGGGTGGGGTTTCTGGCTTGTGGGGGAGCCTGACGATTACCTACTTTCACACGGGCAATCCGCACTATCATCGGCGTGGAGTCGTTTCACGGTCCTGTTC
>NZ_JBKGUA010000342.1:0-447 GCF_046543485.1 Paraburkholderia sp. EG304
TTCGACAGGGCTGTGAGAGCCTCACGCGCATCGGCCACCAACATCTGCGCACCCTGCTTGGCGGCATCAAAGGACCCCACATTGACGTTGACGAACGTCACGTCCGGATTTTTAAAGGCCGTCTGTGAACCGGTGGTGAAATCGGAGTACCGCGTACCAATGCCGATGATGAGGTCGGCCTGGGCCGCCAGCGCATTCGCTGAGTCGGAACCAGTCGCACCAACGCCACCAACGGCACACGGATGATCCCAATTGATTGCACCCTTCCCCGCCTGGGTGTCGGCGACCGGGATGCCGGTAGCAGATGCGAAGTCCCGCAGCTCCTGGCTGGCCTCGGAGTAGATCGTGCCTCCACCAGAAATGATGAGTGGACAGCGTGCGGCACGGATGGCTTGCGCTGTACGCACCAGAGCGGCCCTATCGGGAAGGCGACGATCGATGTACCAC
>NZ_JBKGUA010000343.1:0-446 GCF_046543485.1 Paraburkholderia sp. EG304
TTCATGTTCAATCTGATCCGGAGATGTAGCCGTGAGCAGAAACAGAGCATCAGCCCTGGAACATGCTTCTTTCAGTTGTTTTATAGAATTAAGACTGGCACTTACGTAGGTTATATTTGATGATGAGCTTGTAGGTACAGGATAAGAGCGCTCAGGATTTCTAAGAACTCCCCGCACAATACAGTCATGGTATTTCAGTTGCTGCATTACTTCTCTTCCAACGGTGCCTGTACAGCCAAAAACAACTATAACCGGTTTAATTTTTTTCATATCTATAGTCTTTTATTTGTTGGCGAACTGTTATTATAGTAGCACCCAGAAAAGCTGAGAAAGTGATATTGAATCGTTCTGACGGGAGGTTGGTGACAAAGGTGAAAACTAAGCCCAAGGCCATCATTAATAGTATAATTAATAAAGATCTTATCGATTTATTTCGTACTAAAATT
>NZ_JBKGUA010000344.1:0-445 GCF_046543485.1 Paraburkholderia sp. EG304
TAACTGGCGTGGTCACGATTATTGCGGGGCTCATTGTTGTGCTGCGAAGCCGTAACTGGAAAACTGGCGGTCGAAAATATGAGACCGACAAAGCTCCAGTTTCTGCAGAACCGGACCGTGTAAGCGACTGGGACATGCTTTCCAACGGCGAAGATCCCAGTGAGAACCTGCCATAGCTCGCATGTCTGTTTCGCCATGTCGGTAGCAACCCAGTAGACTAGTAACCACGTAACTTTCAGGAGGAACTTTGGACATCCCTAACGACCCCGGTCACGGCGATTCACCAGCAGCCTGGACCGCTGTCATTATTATGTTGATCGGCATCGCTGCTGGTTCAGTATTCTTCTTCCTTCACCAGCCGATCATGGTTTGGATCTGCGCAGGTGTCGTGCTTCTCGGTCTCATCGCGGGTTGGGTTCTCGCGAAAGCCGGCTGGGGTGTGAAC
>NZ_JBKGUA010000345.1:0-444 GCF_046543485.1 Paraburkholderia sp. EG304
TGCAACAAGAATCCACCACGATCACCCAGCGGCTTGGCCTGTGGACGATCCTGCAAGCCGGCTCGGTCATGCTCATCTTGCTGGGGGCGGCCGCCCTCACACTCATCACAGCCGGATAAACCGACATCGTGTCGAGCCCCCATATGGGCCGCGAACCTTTCATAATGATGCCTGTAAGCACCACAATATTGATCACAACCTAACAATGAAGGAGAAATCATGATGACCGATCTCGACCTGGCTAAAAAACAGATCACCTGGCTGGCGGCGTACCTGCGTTCCCGGATCGTTGACGAGCGTGGCGGTGGTAGCTCTACCGTGGAGACACTGATTTGGATTGGTGTCATCGTGGCGCTGGTGATTGGTGTGGGCGTCGGGGTGACGGCCTATATCAGGTCGAAGATGCCTCACTGACGACGATGCGTAGCAGGTTCACAACTGATC
>NZ_JBKGUA010000346.1:0-438 GCF_046543485.1 Paraburkholderia sp. EG304
GTGGTGCGCGCGGCCATGGCCACGGCGACGCTGCCGATGCTGACATCGCGGCGCTCGCCGGTGGCCGTGCGGTAGTCGGCGCCCAGCGCGTCCAGCGCCGGCCACAGCCCCAGCGGCGACTGCACCGCCACCCAGCCGACGGCGGCCGCCGCCGCGGCACCGCCCAGGAACGCACGGCGTCCGGGATTGAATCGGCGGGGGCGTTGCCGCACCGGGAGGGCGGCTGCGGATGCGCTCAGCGGCACGCCAGCGTTCGCCGCCGGTGCCTCCGCGGGCGCGGCAGTGGCCTGCAGCGCCGGCGCCAGCGCTGCCCACAGCCGGCGTGCCTGGGCGAAGGCCAGCGCATGGCGGGGGTCCTGCGCGCGCCAACGTCGGAATGCCTCGGCGTCAGCGGCCGTCACCGGGCCGGTCTGCAGGCGCAGCAGCCAGTCGTGCGCC
>NZ_JBKGUA010000347.1:0-438 GCF_046543485.1 Paraburkholderia sp. EG304
GGGTATCCCGGTGCTCGGTCAGATCCCGCGTACCGAGTCGATCTTTGTGCCGTCGCGCCACCTCGGTCTGGTGCCAGCGGGGGAATGGGAAGACTCCGCGACCAAGGTTGCCGGGCTGGGGGGCCTCATTGCCGAATACGTCGATCTTGACGCCGTTATGGATATGGCTGCTACTGCCCCCGACCTCGACGTCGAGCCGTGGGACCCCGCCGCTGCCCTGGAATCCGCCGGCTGGCAAGGCCATCCATTCGGTGAGTCGCCGCTTGTGGGTATGTTCGCCGGACGGGCCTTCACCTTCCGGTACCCGGAGACCACCGAGATGCTGATAGCGGCAGGGTTCCGGGTCGTCGACGTTGATCCCCTTACGGATCGGCGCCTTCCTGACGGCATCCAAGGACTGTATTTGGGAGGCGGCTTTCCTCAGATGCATGCCACCGA
>NZ_JBKGUA010000348.1:0-437 GCF_046543485.1 Paraburkholderia sp. EG304
AATCAGGCCGATCCGGTCGCCTGGGCCGATCGACCATGTCACCTTGTCAAATAGAGTACGCTCGCCAAGCTCATCGGAGGAGACGGTGACGGTAACCTCGTTGAGGTCCAGCACATCTTTGCCCAACCGGGTTGCGGAAAAGCGTGCTAGCTCCAACTTGTCGCGCGGCTCGGGAACATTGGCGATGAGGGCATTGGCTGCCTCGACTCGGTCACGCGGTTTGGAGCTACGGGCAGGGGCGCCTCGACGCAACCACGCTAATTCCTTACGTGCCAGGTTCTGACGCTTGGCCTCATTAGTGGCGGCGACGCGGGCTCGTTCTACCCGGGCTAAGGTGTAGGCCGAGTATCCGCCCTGATAAGCCTCGACGGTGGCGTTGTGGACCTCCCAGATGTCAGTGCAGATCTCGTCAAGAAACCAACGGTCGTGTGAGACGA
>NZ_JBKGUA010000349.1:0-435 GCF_046543485.1 Paraburkholderia sp. EG304
TCACCACGTAGCGTCCGCTCTGACGACCGAGGTTACCGTGAGAGTGGAAGTTCAGCCATCTATTCACAACGAATGAGTAGACGGCCGACAGCCCGTACCCCAGAGACACCGACACCGGATACGGCAAACCTACCCCTCGGAAGAAAACGGCCAATAGGCTCATATCGATAAGGAACCCCAACCCGTTGATAATGCAGTAACCGATGAAGGTAACGGGCAGGCCAGACAAGGGAAAAGGCAGGACGGAGTGAACCGTCAAGCATCCTCTCGCGAACGCGCGGGGAACAGAACGCCGGGGAACCTTTCTAGCCCGGATGCGCCTCGCACTTGTTACCACAAACCTATTCTTGCAGCCCTATCAAGGATCGTCGTCACCGATCGGTAACCTGACGTCATGGCTACGACGAGACGGGCAACCCCCGCAGACCTACCTTT
>NZ_JBKGUA010000350.1:0-433 GCF_046543485.1 Paraburkholderia sp. EG304
GGAGAATGCACGCGCCTGGTTCTGCATGCCCAGGTCCAGCGCCTGCACCCGGTGCAGCAAGGCCTGCTCCACCGCCGGGGTCAGGCTGCCGGCGGCATGTCCGGCCTGGACCCGGTCGGTGATGGCGGCCAGTTGCAGCAGGTCGTCATCGGTGCCGCGCCACACGCGGACCGCATCGCGGAAATAGGCCTGGTCACGCAGGTAGCGGTAGGAGAGGATCAGGCGGTTGATGTCACCGCGGGCGTTGCCGCCTTCGATGAACCCCCGGCGTGCCGCGGCAATGTCCGGCTCGGCCTGTTCCAGGGCGCGGCGGGCATGCAGATCGCCCGGCGGCTCCCGCAGTGCCTGCCGCGTCGCGGCGAGGTCGGCGGGATCGCCGGAGGTGATGTAGCGCGACCGCGCAGGGGTGGCCTGCTGCTGGCCCCGCGACCAG
>NZ_JBKGUA010000351.1:0-432 GCF_046543485.1 Paraburkholderia sp. EG304
CACTTGAACCTTGCAAACGGCAGCTAAACCGCCCATTCTTGAACCCACCAAGATGCTCGTTTCTACCCGCTTCTTCTGGCGCCTATATGCCGGAAATACCCGGCTCCTTTATGCCGGAAGGTGACAAGCGGCATTCGTTCAATGATCGCAACGGCCGACGACTTGCCGGCCGATACGCCGCGCGAATGGCCGTTCCAGTTTTCAACCGGCCATAGGCCTCGCGTTGGGTCAAAATGCAGTTGTGGGTCGGGAGTACGCACTGCCGACTGGCCGCTTTACCGGCCTCAGAATTCCAGTGACCGTAGGTGAGTAGCCCGCGGGAATCGCACCCGCAGGCCCTCTCAGAACCGGACGTGAATCTCTCAATTCATCCGGCTCCTATTGCCCACCGTTCTGCGCCAGAATCCAGTGAGCAAACAGACCCGGCCGCTG
>NZ_JBKGUA010000352.1:0-432 GCF_046543485.1 Paraburkholderia sp. EG304
ATACCTGGGTCGTCAAGGCCAAGGATGGGACGGCGCCGGGACAACTCGTCACCAACCTCGAGAAGACCCTGCCGAAGATTAAGGACGCACCGCAGTTCAATAAAGACGACGCCGGCGCCACGATCTCGACGGCTGACTCTTTCCAGAAGAAAACCATCAATAGTCTCACCGAGGACTTCGATGTCACCAAGTACATGCTTATGGTCTTTGGTGCTATCGCCCTGTTAGTGGGAGCGATTATTATCACGACGACCTTTCTCATTCTGTTGGCTCAGCGACGTCGCCAGATCGGCCTCATGAGGGCTGTTGGAGCGTCGAGCGGCCAAGTGAGACGACGAGTCCTCGCCGAGGCGATCGTGCTCGGCGTCCTTGGATCGATGCTGGGGGTCGTGCTTGGCATCCTGTTGACCGTTGCCGGCACGGCTTATACCG
>NZ_JBKGUA010000353.1:0-432 GCF_046543485.1 Paraburkholderia sp. EG304
GAACCTGGAGGAGGTCGATCATCACCGAATCGTGTCCGTGGGCTGCTGGCATGGACGTCGACAACACGGTGTCGACAGCCCCGACCCCCTGGGTTTCCTAGATAGTTCGGGTGACCTCATCGGGGTCGACAACCGCTCCGTCGGTGTCGACGACGACGTCGGCTTTCGAGGTGGCGACAGCCTGTTCCTTCCCCAGCGCCACACCCTGGGTACGTACGAACATCGAGATACCGACGAGGAACCCAACTGACACTGCAATGGCAATGAGGGTAGCGACCAACCGACCGGGATGGTGACGCAGCTCTCTGAGAGCCTCAGTGAACATCAGCCCTCCAATCCGGCCATTGCCTCGCTCACCGATTCGGCGGTGGGGGAGGCAATGTCGTCGACGATGCGACCGTCTAACAACATGAGGGCGCGGTCGGCATAGGA
>NZ_JBKGUA010000354.1:0-431 GCF_046543485.1 Paraburkholderia sp. EG304
TCACGTCCCAAAGTCATTCACAACCACAACAGAGCCCCTTACCCAGTTGGGTTTTATCGTTGTGCAAATCGACGGAATGGGCACTAACAACCGTTCACGCCTTTTCCATGACGTCGCGTGGAAGAATTTGAAAGATGCAGGCCTTCCCGATCGCATTCTGTGGCATAAGGCGGCTGCCTCTCTATATCCCTGGTACGACATCTCGAATTTGGGAATCTTCGGTACATCAGCTGGCGGCCAGAACGCCATTGATGCACTGCTATTCCATTCGGACTTCTATAAGCTTGCGGTAGCCAACAGTGGTTGCTATGACAACCGTATGGACAAGATATGGTGGAACGAACAGTGGATGGGCTGGCCCGTCGGCATTGAATACTCACAGTCCTCCGCCATCGACAATGCCGACAATCTGCACGGCAAACTTATGCTTG
>NZ_JBKGUA010000355.1:0-419 GCF_046543485.1 Paraburkholderia sp. EG304
GACGGGATCGTGGCAAGAAAGCTCTATGCCCAGGTGCCGCCCAAGGTGGAATACCGGTTGACTGATTGGGGACAAGCACTCTGTCCCGCTCTGGACGCCCTTCTCAAATGGGCGGAGCAGCGCAACGGTTGCCCTAGGTAATCTCCGTTGATTGGCCGAGCAAGCCAAGCCGGATCAGACTCTCCGCGGTCGCAACAATGGCTTCAGCGGCCCAACGGCGCTTCGACCGCTTTGAGCGTCTGTTGATGGAGTCAAAAGAGTCCTGGAACACGACACGATCAATGACCGCAATTGGCCGAGGCCGTGTAAAAACGTCTGGGCCGGCAGGCCGGAAGAGCACCTGTGAGACCGCGTCTGCGCAGTTCCGGTTTGCCAGCGACTGACCGGATCGCGTTATGCGAGCAATCATGGTCAGGCGT
>NZ_JBKGUA010000356.1:0-418 GCF_046543485.1 Paraburkholderia sp. EG304
GGTCGGCGGCACCACGAAATCGGTCGTGGCCTGGGCGACCTCGGTCGCCTGCACGGGCTGCTCCACCGCGGGCGTCGACGGCGCGGGAGGCGCCGGCTGCGGTTCACTGGGGGGCGCAGGCGCGGCGACGGGCTGCGGCGCCGAGGCAGACGGCTCACGCGCGTCGGCACCGGCAGAGGCCACCACCTGGGCGCTGTCGGTCGCGGCGGCACGGGCGGCGTCCGCGGTCGCCGGTTCGGCGGCGGGCTGGCCGCCCTCCTCCTGTTGCGGGGTGCCGCGGCCCACGAAGGCCACCTGCACACGCCCGCTCTCGCCGCCCTGCTCCGGTTCGCTCGGCGGCCGGATCAAGGCGACCCACAGCCCCACCAGGGCGAACATCCGATGCAGCAATGCGCGGAGCACCGCCGAGGTCCAGCGC
>NZ_JBKGUA010000357.1:0-417 GCF_046543485.1 Paraburkholderia sp. EG304
ACAATCTGCACGGCAAACTTATGCTTGTTGTGGGCGAAATGGACCACAATGTCGATCCGGCCTCCACCTTTGCGCTCGCCGACAGTCTCATTAAGGCGGGAAAGGAATTCGAAATGGTCTATGTGCCTGGTGCTGATCATGGAGCCCCCGGTATCTTCACCGAGCGTAAGCTCATGGATTTCTTCGTTCGCAATGTTTTCGGGCAAGATCCGCCTAATTGGAATGCCACATCGATGCATTTTCCGTCGAGTTGATTTCCCTTTATACTGATCGCCGTGACATTGAGTTCGTAGGATTTTTCTATAGTCACATTCAATCGTTTACGTTGGGCTCAGGACTGCTATTGTTTGCCTTCGTTGAACGCAAGCCCGCAAGATTCGTGTGGGAGACCGGCGCAGTGTCATCGCCGGTCGCTGA
>NZ_JBKGUA010000358.1:0-417 GCF_046543485.1 Paraburkholderia sp. EG304
GTTGCGGCCCTTGGTGACCGTCCTCACCCTGTGGAGCCGGATGGACGCCGAGATAGCGCCGCTGGTCAACGGGGTAGTCGCTGACCTCGACGCCATGGCCACTAGCGCGGATCTCACGAGTTTCCGGCTGGCGGTGGCCCACGTCCAGGTCGAGTCGACCCGCAGCTTTGTTTCCGAGCTGTGGGCCGAGGTGGACGGTTGGCAACGTGCCCTCCCCGCTATCGATGACCTTTCTCGGGCTGTGGAGGAAGCCATGTCGGAGGCGAACCGTCGCCTCGACGAGGTGCGCGGCTTGGCCGATCGCGCCGCGTCCCGCACCCAGGAGCTAGCTGATCTGATGGCGATGCCGACCGCTCTGCTCACCAGTTGGCAGCAGATGGCCAGCCAACGGGAGCTATCGGCCGGGGTGGCTGATCT
>NZ_JBKGUA010000359.1:0-413 GCF_046543485.1 Paraburkholderia sp. EG304
TGGGCGTGATACTAGAGGGCGAAGTCTAGGAAAGACGCGACAAAAATTGCAATCACCAACTTTTTCTATTGTTTCGATTCCTACTCATATTGCCATGAACGAAATCGATCTCAACGATTACGATCACGTTGCCTTCGACCTGGACGGTGTCCTTGTGGATTCAGCGGCTGTAGTTGAAAACGCTCTCCGTCGATGGGCAGGGGAGGAACGGCTCTCTCCGGAGAGTGTGTTGCGGATGTCTGCCGCGCGCCGGGATATAGAACTAGTTGCGTCAATCTCTCCCGGCCTCTCGCCGGAACGAGAAGCGGCCCGCATCGCAGACTATGAGGTCCAGGTGATGGATCTGCTCCGACCAATCGCAGGCGCCGCCGAGTTCTATAGCTCGCTCACCGCTGGGAGGCGATCTGTCGTCA
>NZ_JBKGUA010000360.1:0-411 GCF_046543485.1 Paraburkholderia sp. EG304
GCGGCGTGCGCGAGACGACTTCGGCCCACTGGTTCCAGGGCTGCGGCGCGCGGGCTTTTCGCTCACGGCCGGCTTCTCACCCTCGTTCTGCTGCGGCTTGGCCTGGCCGTTCTGGCCCTGCTTCTGCTTCAGCTTCGGCTGCTGCTGGTCATTGCGCGGTTCATTGCGCGGCTTGGCCGGCTGCTGCTCGTTGCGCGGCTTGCCCTGGCCGGGCGCCTGCACCTGCGCGGCGTTGCCATTGGCCGGTGCGGCGGCGGTGTCCTGGCGGCGCTCGTCGCGACGCTCGCCCTTCGGGCCGCGTTCGCCCCGCTCACCACGGTCCTTGCCACGGCCCTGCGCCTGCGCATTGCCGTTGCCACCGCGCTCGCCACGCTCATCACGACGGCCATTGCGGTCCTTGCCGTTGCGATC
>NZ_JBKGUA010000361.1:0-410 GCF_046543485.1 Paraburkholderia sp. EG304
TCCGTCGATTTGCACAACGATAAAACCCAACTGGGTAAGGGGCTCTGTTGTGGTTGTGAATGACTTTGGGACGTGAGAGCCTTGCGGGCCGGCATATATATGCTCCACCACAGGATACTTCAGATGTCGATCGAATCTATCTGGTAGATGAATGATTCCCCAAATATCGGTCTTACCATCGCGCCCTTTGGCAACAAAATTGATTGGTGTTCTCCATCCATTAGATTCGAGTTGGGAGATGTCGGTGCTCTCGATCTGCATCAGTTTAGCGTTGTCGCTAGACCGGAAAAGCGCCATGCGTGGGGGAAGGTCGATACGCGACCAGAGGTCGACGTAGAATCTACCGTCCGGAGAAAACTCGATGTGATGATTGGCCGGTTCTGGCGTAAGTGATGTCAGCCCCTTTCCGT
>NZ_JBKGUA010000362.1:0-404 GCF_046543485.1 Paraburkholderia sp. EG304
CTCCAGCATCGATGGCGCCAGGCGCGCATCGCTGCTGGTGCGGCGATCGGTATCGGCGGCCACCCGGCGGGTTGACGGTGGGGTCGCGCGGCGGGCGGTGGGTGCGGGCGCCGGGGCCGCTGCGGCGACGCTGGCCGGGGCGCGCTGCACCGACAGTGCAGGCGTGGCCTGCTGGCGCAGCTGTTCCGCCAGCCGGCGCACTTCAGCCTGGGCGCTGTCGGTCAAGCGCGCGTTGCGCATGATCGTCTCTGCCATCTCGTTCTGGCCGCGCAGCAGGGCCCACACCGCCAGATTGGCGTTGGCCTTGGCGCTGCCGGGCGACAGCTCGGCCGCCTTGGCCAGCGGTTCCTGCGCCCGGGCCCAGTCGCCGGCGCGCAGCCGGGCGAAGCCAAGATCGCCCAGGT
>NZ_JBKGUA010000363.1:0-403 GCF_046543485.1 Paraburkholderia sp. EG304
AGCGGGCCGATCGCGCGCACCAGCAGGCCGTCGACCTCGCCGATATCCGACATCAGCCGCGCCAGCAGCTCACCGGTGCGCACCCCTGCCAGGCGCGCCGGTGCCAGCGGCAGCGCGCGACGGAAGAACCACACGCGCAGATCGCGCGCGATGCGCAGGGTGACATCGTGGCCGACCAGTTTTTCGAAGTAGCGCGACACGATCCGCGCCATGGTCAGCCCGCGGATGCCCGCCGAGGGCGAGAAGAAGTTGAAGCCATTGCCGAGCCCGGCCGCCCCGGCCAAGGCGGCGGCGGTCAGGAACCCACCGGACAGCCCCAGCAAGGCGGTGCCGGCCAGCATCGTCGTCCACAGCAGCAGGACGGTCAGCAACAGGCGGCCGCGGTGCCGCGCGAACACACCCT
>NZ_JBKGUA010000364.1:0-403 GCF_046543485.1 Paraburkholderia sp. EG304
AGGGCCTTGCGGTCGCTGGAGGATTTGGTGGCGTTGGAGGCCTGCACGGCCAGTTCGCGGAATCGCTGCAGGTTGTTGCCGACTTCGTTCAACGAACCTTCGGCGACCTGGGCCAGCGAGATGCCATCGTTTGCATTGCGGATCGCGACATCGGTGCCGCGGATCTGGGTGCCGAAGCGCTCGGAAATCGCCAGGCCGGCGGCGTCGTCTTTTGCGCTGTTGATGCGCAGGCCCGACGACAGGCGCTGGATGGTGGTAGCGAGCGAGCTGCCGCTGGTGCTCAGGTTGCGCTGAGCGTTGAGCGACATCGTATTGGTGTTGATTACCTGTGCCATGGGTCGTCTCCCTTATTGGAATCCCGGTGGTGAAAGGAACGAAGCGCCGCCGTTTATTTGTTTTTGGC
>NZ_JBKGUA010000365.1:0-402 GCF_046543485.1 Paraburkholderia sp. EG304
TTGACCTTCCCCTGATGGGAACCTTTAGGGTGGCAGGTAACCTCACCCCAAGGACTGTCCCCATGTCTTCCCTTGCTTCCCGGTCCGGCGCGCCGATCAGCCGTCTGAGCCTGCCCATCGAGGGCATGACCTGTGCCTCGTGCGTGGGCCGGGTCGAGCGTGCGCTCACTGCGGTGCCCGGCGTGATGAGCGCCTCCGTCAACCTCGCCACCGAGCGCGCCGACCTCGGTTTCATCGGCGCGGCCGATCCCCTGGCCGCCGTACGCGCCATCGAGAGTGCGGGCTACACCGTGCGGGAAGACAGCACCGAACTGAGCATCGAGGGCATGACCTGCGCCTCCTGTGTCGGCCGCGTCGAACGCAGCCTCGCGCAGGTGCCCGGCGTGATCGCCGCCAGCGTCA
>NZ_JBKGUA010000366.1:0-402 GCF_046543485.1 Paraburkholderia sp. EG304
TCACATGATCAAGCTCAGCCTCAGCGCCAAGTGACTCATATTTCTTCACGTCCTCAGGTTCTGACTCTGTCTTATTCGCCTGTGCTACAAGTTCATCGTCCCAACCATCATTGGACCGGTGCGGTTTGCCTAAAACATGGTTGCGTTCAGCCTCCAGTTGGGATGCCAGGTCCAACAAAATAGGAAGTGAGGGAAGGAAGATCGACGCGGTCTCGCCCGGCACCCGTGAGCGAACAAATCGTCCAATAGCCTGAGCAAAGAAGAGTGGGGTCGACGACGAGGTCGCATAGACGCCAACGGCGAGTCGAGGGACGTCAACCCCCTCGGACACCATGCGGACAGCGATGAGCCATCGGTCAGTGGATTGAGAAAATTTTTCGATTTTCCGTGATGATCCTGGCT
>NZ_JBKGUA010000367.1:0-400 GCF_046543485.1 Paraburkholderia sp. EG304
GCCACGCGCTGCCCCGCCTCGCCCAGGCACCACAGGTGCGGCACCACATCGTGGTGCGCACCCAACGGGCGCAGGCTCACGTCGCGTACGACCACCGGCGGCGCGTGCAGTTCGAGCAGTTCCGGCGCACGCGCGGTGGCGGGCGGTGCGTCATCGACACCGGCTGCGGCTGCGGCTGCGGCAGGCAGTTCACCGAGCAGGCGCTCCACTTCGGCGGCCGCGGCCAGTGCGTTGGCGCGGTCGTGATAGTGCGCGGCCAACCGCCGCAGCGGCGCGTAGAACTCCGGTGCCAGCAGCAGGCAGAACATGCCCACGCCCAGCGTCGGCACCTGCGCATGCAGCGACATCAGGCCGAGATAGCTCAGGCCCAGGTACAGCGCCACCATCGCGACGCTGACCG
>NZ_JBKGUA010000368.1:0-400 GCF_046543485.1 Paraburkholderia sp. EG304
CCCACCCGTGCCCGCCCTTTGACAATGTGCTGGTGCGGAAGGGAAAAGCGCGCTTCCGCGGTGGCTCAGGCAGGCTGCGCAGGCTTCGCGAACCTGGATCGAAACTCTAGAATTGTTGCGACGATCACAGCCGTTGATGCGGTTGGAGCGTGCGCAATGGTTCAAACATCCGGCGCGATGACAGTGATGGGTCTGATCGGAGCGGTCTGAACGGTCAAAGCGATCGGGACGCTCGAGGTAGTCAGCATGGTTGAATGGGCCGAGCTGCTCGACGTAATCGAGATCCGGTAAGCGGCAGATGCCCTGCTCGATGCTAGTTGCGTTGCCTTTCCATGGCCACCGGCCAACTGTCGAGGGGCGGGGGTGTGGGGGTTGGGGGGACCATGAGCGCCATGGATGG
>NZ_JBKGUA010000369.1:0-400 GCF_046543485.1 Paraburkholderia sp. EG304
GCTCCGCGCAGCGCAGGCTTCGCGTGGGGGCTCACGACAGTGCCGGCCATGAAGAAGGAAGACCGGCACCTCACTAGCTTTATCGAGAGTGTGTGGATCCCCAGTGGCGCGAAGAATAAGGCCTCGGCGAAAACCTTCATCGCCTGGCTCTACTCCGACAAGGCCACTGGCTTATTCGCCAAGGCTGGTGCAGCAATGCCTACCAAGACCGGAACAAAGGGCCTGCCGGCCGAAGTGGCACCCTTCTATACCGTCTACGATGAGCCAGGCCTCAAGTCGACTATCGGTGGATTCAAGTCCGCCAAGGCCGTACCCGGCATCGACATGAAAACCGCGCTGCTCGACTCGGTGGACTCCGTGGCTAGCGGAAAACTGTCGGTCAAGGACTGGCAGGCGAAGG
>NZ_JBKGUA010000370.1:0-399 GCF_046543485.1 Paraburkholderia sp. EG304
CGGTTCGCTTCGAGCCGGCAAACGAGCCGCAGCCATCATGAGTCTGCTACGTTCAGCGCAACTGAATGGGCACGAACCGCATGCCTACCTGAAGGACGTTCTCACCCGATTGCCGACTCAAAAGGCCGGCGACATCGCAGCATTGCTGCCTCATCGCTGGCAACCGGCGGATCCCATCCGCTAGTTCAGTTCGCCAAGACGGGTTTGCTGGCCGCTTACGGTGCAAAGATCGTATGCGGTGCAAAACAGCTCGTAAATGTCGCTTTCCCGAGCGCCGATGTGAATGCAACGCACAGGATCGTCGAGAAGCTCGGTCGACTGGCGCATATTCTCCAGCCATCGCCAGCTTTCCTTTTCCTCAATCGGTACGCGCGTGGGATTGATATGGCGCTTGAGCTC
>NZ_JBKGUA010000371.1:0-395 GCF_046543485.1 Paraburkholderia sp. EG304
CGAGCGTGGCGCGCACGTCGTCGAGCCATGCGGCTTCCAGCGCCGAGGTGCGCGGGCCGATGCCCGCCGCGGCGATCGCGTCTTCCACCGCGTCCGCGCTGAAGAACTCGTACGTGTACGGCATCAGATAGTCGAGCGCGGCCTGCGCGCGACGGTGCGATTCGTCGGTGCCGTCGCCGAAGCGGATCAGCCACTCGCCCGCGTGATGCACGTGGTACTGCGTTTCCTTGATCGACTTCGCGGCGATCGCGGCGAGCTGTTCGTCGGTGGAGCCCGTCAGCGCGCCCCACAGATGCCTCATCAGCGTCGAATACAGGAAGTTGCGCACGATCGTGACCGCGTAGTCCTTCTGCGCCTGCGCGGTGCCGGCGAGCGGGCCGTAGTGCGGCAGCTCG
>NZ_JBKGUA010000372.1:0-393 GCF_046543485.1 Paraburkholderia sp. EG304
CGCCGTATCTCGGCTTCTTCGCCGGCAAGCGCTTCGTGCCCATCGTGACCGCGATCGGCTCGATCGTGCTCGGCGCGATCCTGTCCTTCGTGTGGCCGCCAATAGGCAGCGCAATCAAAGCCTTTTCGCACTGGGCAGCGGTTTCTGACCCGCGCACCGCCGCGACGGTGTACGGTTTCGTCGAACGTCTGCTGATTCCATTCGGTCTGCATCACATCTGGAACGTGCCATTCTTCTTCGAAATGGGCAGCTTCGTCGACCCGACGACCGGCAAGGAGGTTCACGGCGACATCACCCGCTATTTCGCGGGCGATCCCACCGCCGGGATTCTTGCGGGCGCGTTCCTGTTCAAGATGTTCGGCCTGCCGGCCGCCGCGATCGCGATCTGGCATT
>NZ_JBKGUA010000373.1:0-392 GCF_046543485.1 Paraburkholderia sp. EG304
GCTGCCGCCAGCATCGTGCTGTGCGCGTATGCCGCCGGCTCCTGCCTGTCCGGCGTGCTGTTCGGTGCGCTCACCCTGCAGACGCCCCTGCGCCGCCTGCTGCTGCTGGGCGGGATCGCGACTGCGGTGACCACGTTGCCGCTGCTGCTGGTGGGAACCATCGGCGCACTCGCCGCGACGGTGTTCGTGGCGGGCGCGTTCTTCGCCCCGACCATGATCGTGGCGATGTCGTTGACCGAGCAGCAGGTGCCGCCGCGCCAGCTCACCGAGGGCATGACCTGGCTGCTGGCGGCGCTGAACGTGGGCGTGGCGCTGGGCGCCGCGATCTCCGGCTACGGGGTGGATGCACACGGGCCGCGTGCGGGGTACCTGGTGGCGCTGTGTGCAGGAGG
>NZ_JBKGUA010000374.1:0-386 GCF_046543485.1 Paraburkholderia sp. EG304
GTGCCTGTACGAACCCCTCGGCGACGTCGTGCTTGTGAGGGGCACAGGCGGACGCAACGCAACACAACCAACCTTTATAACCGCTCAAGCTACCGGACAAGGTGCAATGTGAAGCCGACTCCTTACTCTGCGGGCTGCACACTGGTGTGGTCAATGGCTTCAGGCCAATACCAAAAGCGAAGTGAGCTTCCCTCAGTTTTTCGCCTTCCAGAGGTCCGGGGTTATGCAGCCGTATCCTTTGTCCGCTGAGCCGCAAGCTAGTCTTGCATGAACTGAGTTGGCGACGTGAAGCCGAGCGATGAATGACGACGACTGCGGTTATAAAACACTTCGATGTATTCGAACAAGTCCGCAACGGCGTCGCGATGCGTGCGATACCGCGTGCC
>NZ_JBKGUA010000375.1:0-380 GCF_046543485.1 Paraburkholderia sp. EG304
CCTTGTCGGGCGCTGCATCGGGCTTTGTCGCACAGAAGGTTTCACAGGCCATGGCGCAGCGTTCAGGTCTTGAGATCATCGTGCGCAAGAGTTCGGGCGCCACGGTTGTCGTCGCTCAACCGGACGATCAGCGTTTTGTCCCGGGCGAGCACGTGCTTCTCGTTTCGACCAGTTCGGGTCTTCGCGTCACTCACTGACCGTCCTTCAAATGCCGGCACCACCGCCGGCGCATTCCTTCATCGCGAGGTGTTCCCTAACAGGCTGTTGAAATACCTCCCGCGCACGTCATCCGCGCGGGAGGGGTAAACGTTGAAACAAAGAACCGGACAACACTGAGACTGAAGCGATGCGCGGAGCGGACGGCTATACCGAGTCGATGT
>NZ_JBKGUA010000376.1:0-375 GCF_046543485.1 Paraburkholderia sp. EG304
AACATGGAAAAGCGTTCGCACAAAAGTGTCTGCAGCATGGCATCTATGTCGGATACCCGGCAACATACATGAGCAATGCTTCTATGAATGAGGCCTTTTTCGAGGCGTTGGAACCAGCACTGGATCTAGCACTCGCAGACTATTGCAGGTCCGAAGATATGACGACACCGTTCACCGATGCTTCGATGGTCGAATACTGCATGGAGGCATTCCGCACGACAGAAAAGGCATGTCTGTCGAACAAGCACTATTGGGCGTGATACTAGAGGGCGAAGTCTAGGAAAGACGCGACAAAAATTGCAATCACCAACTTTTTCTATTGTTTCGATTCCTACTCATATTGCCATGAACGAAATCGATCTCAACGATTACGAT
>NZ_JBKGUA010000377.1:0-373 GCF_046543485.1 Paraburkholderia sp. EG304
CTCACGCTGTCGTACACGGCGAGGGGCGAACCCGCCGGCATGACCAGATCGTCAGATACGTCGAGGACAAAGGCATCTATGCATTTCACAAGAAATACGGCTACGGTGTGCGCTCGCTGGTCGAGGCGCAGATCTCGCGCATCAAGCGCTGCATCGGCGAGCGCCTGCTGACGCAGGAGCTTGCGTCGCAGGAAGGCGAAGGCATAATCATCGCCAACCTGCTGAACCGGTGGAACGCCTTCGGCAAACCGGTTTGCGTCAAAAATGCATAGTCGCGTCCATGGCACGGGAACTCGTACCCATCCGGACAAAGCCCTTGAGAGGATCTTTCATTCTCTAGTCTGAGGCCTGATTCAGATATGGCATCAACACG
>NZ_JBKGUA010000378.1:0-372 GCF_046543485.1 Paraburkholderia sp. EG304
TCGGCGGCGAGAATCGTTCCGGCACCACTCTACTCAGCGTTCTTCTCGACTCGCACTGCGATTTGGTCGTTGGCCCAGAACTTGACTTCACCGAACCGGTCGACCTCGGTCCGCATATCCTCGCTGTGTGCGACATGATCGACGTCCGCGACTCACGGCTCGCCGGTGCGACGAAGGACACCGTTGACCCCGACTGGTACGACGGCGCGCATTTCGTTTTGCAATGCGAACGTTTCGGTCTCGAGCGCGACGATTTGCGGAACTTGGTGGTGGACTTGATGACCAAACGTGGAACCGATCTGTCGGCTCTGGAAGACCGTTGTCGGCTCATCGACTCCATTGGCGAATTCCGACGCAAACAGATGGGAGCCC
>NZ_JBKGUA010000379.1:0-371 GCF_046543485.1 Paraburkholderia sp. EG304
CATCGACTCGGTATAGCCGTCCGCTCCGCGCATCGCTTCAGTCTCAGTGTTGTCCGGTTCTTTGTTTCAACGTTTACCCCTCCCGCGCGGATGACGTGCGCGGGAGGTATTTCAACAGCCTGCTAGAGCGTGTTAGGAACTTCGATTGAGACCTGTTATCCTGGCGGGATGAAAAGAACAGACCGCAAAGGGTATCCGACTGATGTGTCGGATGAGGAATGGAGTTTCGCGGCGCCGTATCTGGCGCTGATGGACGTCGACGCGCCCCAGCGCAAATACGAACTGCGCGACATGTTTGATGCATTGCGCTGGATGGCTCGTGCCGGCGCGCCGTGGAGGATGCTGCCCAATGATTTCCCGCCGTGGGAGCT
>NZ_JBKGUA010000380.1:0-367 GCF_046543485.1 Paraburkholderia sp. EG304
CCGCGCGCATCCAAGACGCAATCGACGCCTGTCCGGCAGGCCAAGCGGTTAAGCTTGTCACCGGTGCATCAGGAGATACCGGCTTTCTCAGTGGTCCGCTCAGGCTAAAATCCGGAGTATCGTTGTGGATCGACCGAGGCGTGACGCTATTCGCCTCTCGCAATCCCGCAGACTTCGATAATGGTGCGGGAACGTGCGGTACTGCGACTACATCAAATAAAAAATCTTGCAATCCGCTCATACTTGCACAGACAACTACGGGCAGCGCGATTCTGGGTGACGGGACCATCGACGGTCGTGGTGGCAGCTTGCTCACCAGCGGCGCCAATGCGGGCAGGCGCACCTGGTGGGACGTCGCCTCTCAAAA
>NZ_JBKGUA010000381.1:0-367 GCF_046543485.1 Paraburkholderia sp. EG304
GTCGCTGACAGACATGCTGGTGCGCGTCGCGTCATTGCAGACATCTTCGAACGCAATTACCGTTGCTACGGCTATCGTCGAATCCGCGCGGCGCTGGGTCGGCAGCAGGTATTCATCTCGGAGAAGGTCGTACGACGTTTGATGCGACAGGAAGGTCTGGCTGCTGCCACGACCAGACGGCGTCGCTACGGCTCCTATCGCGGAGAAATAAGCCCCGCGCCGGAGAATCTCATCAATCGTGATTTCCGTGCAGTCGCCCCGAATCAGAAATGGCTTACCGACATTACAGAATTCCAGATCCCAGCGGGCAAGGTGTACCTGTCGCCGGTAATCGATTGCTTCGATGGTCTCGTCGTGAGCTGGTCAA
>NZ_JBKGUA010000382.1:0-367 GCF_046543485.1 Paraburkholderia sp. EG304
AGCGTTGCGACGAATATTATGCCGAGTAATTCGTCACCTCGATCACGACAGTCCGCTGCCGGCCAACTGCGTCACAACATAAAACCCAACTTGGGATAATGGGCCTTATGCGGAGTTCGGCATAAGGTTCACGCTCGACGCCAGTTCTATGAATTGCACGCGGCGCGCCCGAATGCGCTGAACACCGAGGCGCTTGAGCGTATCGGCGCGCTATACAGGATTGAGGAAACAATCAGGGGCAAGCCGCCCGACCAGCGCCGTGTGCATCGCCAGGAGCATGCGCGGCCGCTACTCGATCAACTCCACGCGTGGCTCACAACGATGCTGGAGACGCTCTCGCGCAAATCGGATACGAGTCGGGCGATCC
>NZ_JBKGUA010000383.1:0-366 GCF_046543485.1 Paraburkholderia sp. EG304
TATCATCCAGCCATCGATCAGTCCGTTCTCCGCCAAGAATCGCAACTATGAAGGGCCGGCAGACCAGAAGCTGGAAAATTCAGTTTCGTTTAATGGCCGCAAATCGGGACCTACGCCATCGCTTCAGCAAATCCTCGGTTGGCGGTATTTTCTGCACGTTTCCAGATGGGATAGCCTCAAAGGCATCGACCGGATCATCACCGCTTTTATCCGTTTTGTGCGTGCGGCATCCGACGAGGAAAATACGATACGCCTCGTGATAGCAGGACCCGACCCTCTGGATGTCGCTGACGATCCGGAAGGACGGACGTATTTCGAGAAGTGCCTGGCACTACGTGACCAGTTGCCAACGGAAGTACAGCAACA
>NZ_JBKGUA010000384.1:0-361 GCF_046543485.1 Paraburkholderia sp. EG304
GACGCACAATGTTCATACCTTTGTTCTTGTAGTAAGCCACACTGTCGGCAGTCGGATACCTATAGTCACTGCCATAGTTGCCCGGTAGGCTGCCAGGCGCGAACTCGGCGCCGGCCAAACTGACGCCACGCCAGAGCAGACCGCGAGTGCTCTGAAGCCGTTGGCAAACCTTCGGCGCACCGGAGAGCGGATTCTTCCCAAAGAAGCCAGAGTCACATCGCCCTGAATCATTTACGGTTTTCTCGACCCAGACGGCGCCTGCACCAAAGCGCACGGTCTGCGCGGCGTCTACAGTGAGCGCGTCGCCCTCGTCAGCGATCGTCAGCCAGATAGGCGATCTTGAAGAGAAAGGTTTCGCCGT
>NZ_JBKGUA010000385.1:0-359 GCF_046543485.1 Paraburkholderia sp. EG304
GTTCACGCGGGCCGAGCCCAATCAGGTGTTCACCTCGGACATCACGTACATCTGGACCGACGAAGGCTGGCTGTATCTGGCGGTCACGCTGGACCTGTTCAACCCGGAGGTCGTAGGTTGGTCCGTCGAGCCGCGCATGACGGCGGACCTCGTGACCGACGCATTGACGATGGCGTGGTTCCGCCGCCGGCCCGCGCCCGGCGTCCTGCATCATTCGGATAGAGGCAGTCAAGGCGAATTCAACCGGTCGTCGCAACACCTTCTATCGAGGGGTGTTGCATGGGACGAAGTGTAAAGCAGGTGTATCGGTTGACGGGGCGAGGAGCGATGTACTCGCCGGGCGCGCCATCACTTGGACA
>NZ_JBKGUA010000386.1:0-356 GCF_046543485.1 Paraburkholderia sp. EG304
AATTACCTTTGCGACGGGCACGCTTATCTTTTTCTACAGCGCCTACTCGGCTGTCTTTCTCCCGTACCTGACCAAGGACTTGAGACTGACGGCCACCGCGATTGGCACCGTCATGGGCATCGCGGCCCTAGGATCCGCCGTCGGCGCGTTGCTCGCCCGTCTGGCTGCGCGGGCACTGGGACTCGGCCGAGTGCTGGTTGCGGCTCTCTGCACCAGCGCCGTCGGCGCGGCGCTCGCACCCATGTGTCCGGCGCCGGGTTGGCTGGCAATCGGGTTATCGCAGTTCCTGTTGTGGACCGGTCAACAGATGTACAACGTCCATCAGGTGCCCATCCGCTTCATGCTAGCACCACCTG
>NZ_JBKGUA010000387.1:0-356 GCF_046543485.1 Paraburkholderia sp. EG304
GCCCACAGCTGCGCCAGCACCGTCTCGAGCTCCCCGCGCGGCGCCTCGTAGCCCCGCCGCGCATACGCATCGTCCTGCGGCGCCGGCAGCGCCCGGCGGTCCAGCTTGCCGTTCACCGTCAGCGGCAACTCCGCCAGCGGCACGAACGCCGCCGGCACCATGTAGTCCGGCAGCTGCCCCACCAGATGCGCGCGCAGCGTCGCCGCAAGCTGCGCTTCCTGCGCCTCCTCTGCGGCCACCACATACGCCACCAGCTGCGGCTCGCCGGCCCGCTCCTCGCGCGCCACCACCACCGCCTCGCGCACCCACGCATGTCCGCACAGGTGCGCGGCCACCTCGCCCGGCTCGATGCGAAA
>NZ_JBKGUA010000388.1:0-352 GCF_046543485.1 Paraburkholderia sp. EG304
CCGGCAATGCGTCGAGATAGGAAGCATTGCGATAGAGGCCGGCGCGCGCGCCCAGACTGTAACGATAGACGTCCGTATCGATCCCGTTGAAGATCACACCCTTCACCCGGGCATTCGCCTGCTTGAGCTGTGCGGTCGCCTCCAGCACCTGCGCGATGGAAGTCGTCTCGAAGCGCGTCACCAGCAACACGGTGCCGCAGCTATCCGCGAGCGCGGTCGCGTCGCATACGGCCAGCACGGGCGGTGTGTCGATCAGCACGATGTCGTAGTCGCTCGTCTTCGCGAGGAACTGCTGCATGCGCTCGCTCACCAGCAGCTCGGCCGGGTTCTCCGGGATCGCGCCGCGCGCAAC
>NZ_JBKGUA010000389.1:0-352 GCF_046543485.1 Paraburkholderia sp. EG304
ATCCGGTCGAACGTGGTGACCAGGGTATCGACTTCGCGCTCACGTCCGTAAAGCTTCTCGGGGATCATCAGCCGGTCGGGGGTGCCGTGCTCGTCCAGCGCGAAGTCGTCGATGCGCCGCTGACGCTGCCAGTCCGCGAGGCAACGCCGCAGATCATGATCGACACCGGCAGCAGTCTGATAACGCTCCTCGGCTGTCTTGGCGAGCAGCTTCATGACGATGCAAGAGATGACGGCGGGGATGGCTTCCACCCGCGCGTTGGGTGCCAATGGCGTTCTGGCGATATGGCAGTGCACCCATTCCATGGCGTCCGTGGCAGCAAACGGCAACACGCCGGTAAGCATCTGGTAGA
>NZ_JBKGUA010000390.1:0-352 GCF_046543485.1 Paraburkholderia sp. EG304
GGACGGGCAAGGCGTGAGCGCCGTGGCCGGCGAATTGGGTATGTCGATACAGACGCTGCGCAACTGGCTCAAAGCGTCGGAAGCCGGCAAGCTGAACGGCCCGGGGGCGAAGGTCGTCACGGCGGAACAGATGGAGCTTTCGCGTCTGCGGGCGGAGAACAAGCGCTTGCAGATGGAGCTGGAAATCGCAAAAAAAGCGGCGGCGTTCTTCGCGAAGGACCTCCTGTGAAGTTCGCCTGGATTGACACGCAATGCCGGCACTATCCGCTGTCGGCGCTGTGCGAGGTCCTTGGAGTAAGCGTCAATGGCTATCGCGCGTGGAAGCGCGGCGGCACGCCTGAGCGACAGCGGC
>NZ_JBKGUA010000391.1:0-350 GCF_046543485.1 Paraburkholderia sp. EG304
TCCTCGCTGACTGGCAGGGCAAACTGGTATGCGACGACTACAGTGGGTACAAGGCTGGATTCCAGCAGGGCATCACTGAAATTGGATATGCAGCGCACGCGAGACGCAAGTTCTTCGATCTGCACGCAAATCACAGCAGTCAGATCGCCGCGCAGGCGCTGCCGTTCTTTGCTCCGCTTTACGACATCGAGCGCGACGCTGCAGTGCTGCAAGCCGAGGAACGCCACAAGCTTCGACAGAGTCGGGCCAAGCCGGTCTGCGGCGCACTTCACGAATGGATGGTGGCGCAGCGCAAGCTGGTGTCGGAAGGTTCTGCAATTGCCAAAGCGCTGGATTACAGTCTTAAACGA
>NZ_JBKGUA010000392.1:0-347 GCF_046543485.1 Paraburkholderia sp. EG304
GCACGCGCAAGCGGGAATTTCTCGATGAGATGCGGCGTGTCGTGCCTTGGTCGAAGCTGATTGCGCTGATCGAGCCGCACTATCCGGCAGGCAAAACCGGACGGCCGCCTTTCCCGATCGCGACGATGCTGCAAATTCATTTTATGCAGCAGTGGTTCGGTCTGTCGGACCCTGCAATGGAAGAGGCGCTGTACGACGTGCCGCTGTATCGCGAGTTCGCGGGTCTCGACGGCGGCATGGTGCGTTTGCCGGATGAAAGCACGATTCTCCGGTTCCGCCATCTGCTTGAAACACATGGGCTGGCCGCGCAAATGCTCGCACTGGTCAATGAGATCCTGACGGAGAAG
>NZ_JBKGUA010000393.1:0-345 GCF_046543485.1 Paraburkholderia sp. EG304
TGAATGCAACGCACAGGATCGTCGAGAAGCTCGGTCGACTGGCGCATATTCTCCAGCCATCGCCAGCTTTCCTTTTCCTCAATCGGTACGCGCGTGGGATTGATATGGCGCTTGAGCTCCGAAGCCCTCTTGAACCGCTTTCTCGTCCAGAACTTCACCGCCGCCAGGCCAAGTGGCAATCCATCGGCAGTAACAGCAAGACTCGAATGCATCAGGATGTCGCATTGCGTGAGCGGTCGTCGCGGGCCCATGCCATTCTTCCCTGTGCGCAGGCTCGTCTTGCCCGTGTAGCCGATGAGTTCGGGACGCTCGCGCTGGTACGAGAATGCGGTCGTGTCCTGCAGG
>NZ_JBKGUA010000394.1:0-343 GCF_046543485.1 Paraburkholderia sp. EG304
GGGATCGGCGTAATCGAGCCACCGGATGATCGCCGCAATCGAGCCAGTGCATGATCGGCGCAATCGGGCCACTCGATGATCGGCGTATTGGAGCCACCGCAGGATCGGCGTAATCGAGCCACGTAGCGGGCTCAGTGTTCTGTCGGGCGGCAGCCCGAAACGCATTTCGAATTTCCACAACCCGGTACCTTCAGGCTTTTTGCCCGGAGGGCCGATGAGTCGAAGGAGGTTCGAAGTGTTTGAGTATCGACAGGTTCTGGCGCGCATGCGTCAGGGCGATTCCGACCGTGACATTGCCAGCGCACGCCTGATGGGGCGTGGGAAGCTGAAGACCGTCAGGCAG
>NZ_JBKGUA010000395.1:0-339 GCF_046543485.1 Paraburkholderia sp. EG304
TACTCTCAGGCCAAACTTAATGCCGTGGCAAGAAGGCTGAATGAGCGTCCAAGGAAGACACTGAATTACGAAACGCCGGCTGAACGGTTCCAGCAAACTATTGCATCGACCGGTTGAATCCGCCGACATGAAGCAGTGGTTCGAGGCGACGCTTCTCGCGCTCTCCGCGAAATCGGACACCACCAAAGCGATCCAATACTCGTTGAATCGCTGTAAGCGCCCGGTCATCCCATCTTGAGTCACGGTGAAAGTCTTGGGAGCATCGTGTTCACTTAAATAGGTGGACACGTGAACACTATTGAAGAAGCAGCGGCACCTAGCCGTCGACGACGCCGGCGC
>NZ_JBKGUA010000396.1:0-335 GCF_046543485.1 Paraburkholderia sp. EG304
GCGTGCAGATCGAAGAACTTGCGTCTCGCGTGCGCTGCATATCCAATTTCAGTGATGCCCTGCTGGAATCCAGCCTTGTACCCACTGTAGTCGTCGCATACCAGTTTGCCCTGCCAGTCAGCGAGGAACGCGCGGGCATGTTCGCCTGCACGGCTGTCGGCGAAGTCGTAGACCACGGCGCGCAGCTCACTGTAGTGCGTCGGCGTATACGCCCACAGATACGCGCGATGTGTCTTGCCTTTGCCGGGACCGAGCATCTGTACCGGCGTCTCATCCGCATGCAGCACACCCTGCTGCAGGATTTCCTGATGCAGCGCGTCGACCAGCGGTTGTAG
>NZ_JBKGUA010000397.1:0-334 GCF_046543485.1 Paraburkholderia sp. EG304
CAACTCGCTTATTGTCCTTGAATTGGGATGCGAGGCGCGACCAGAAATCGGCGTAGGCGCTATCAGGTACGGCGCTCGAGCCAATCACATTGCCGCGATAGCGTGCATAGTTGTGTGGATCTAACACTACGGTCTCGCCGGACGCCGTCACGGGTTTGACGAAGGCGACAAGGCGTGACAGCTCTGTGACATCAAACGGTCCGTTGAGGGTCGAGGCTGTGTGGAAACGCGAAATGCAGGTTCGACGTGCGACGAATCTGCAGCAGAGAGTATAGAGCCGCATTGCGCTCTCGCAATCAATCAGTCGAGTGGAGAGCGCTGGGTGGCACCGTTG
>NZ_JBKGUA010000398.1:0-329 GCF_046543485.1 Paraburkholderia sp. EG304
ATCCGGTCGAACGTGGTGACCAGGGTATCGACTTCGCGCTCACGTCCGTAAAGCTTCTCGGGGATCATCAGCCGGTCGGGGGTGCCGTGCTCGTCCAGCGCGAAGTCGTCGATGCGCCGCTGACGCTCCCAGTCGACGAGGCAACGCCGCAGATCATGCTCGACACCGGCAGCGGTCTGGTAGCGCTCCTCGGCGGTCTTGGCGGTTCTGTCGCAGTAAGGAAAGGGAGTCAAGCAAATGCAATATGCGAAGGATGACTTATGATGCCAGCGAATAAAATTGCTGGGCGGCGGACCGCGCAGTTTTGCTCGAACATTTCATCTGTCCTT
>NZ_JBKGUA010000399.1:0-328 GCF_046543485.1 Paraburkholderia sp. EG304
AATGTTAATGATGGAGAGGAAATTATCTGGGCATCCGAGCGCGATGGATTTGAACATCTGTACCTCTTTAATGGCCGTACCGGTGTTTTAGAAAACCAAATCACCAAAGGTGACTGGATTGTCCGCGCGGTGGACCACATCGATCCGGTCAGAAGGGAAATTTGGTTCGAAGCAAGCGGAATGAATTTCGGTGAGGACCCTTATTTCGTTCATGCCTACCGAATTGGCTTCGACGGAAAGGGGCTGACATCACTTACGCCAGAACCGGCCAATCATCACATCGAGTTTTCTCCGGACGGTAGATTCTACGTCGACCTCTGGTCGCGTA
>NZ_JBKGUA010000400.1:0-326 GCF_046543485.1 Paraburkholderia sp. EG304
GGACAAGTTTCCGATATTACGTGCGCGAACGAACTGGTTGAGCATCTGCGCACCGGTGCGGTCATCGCTGACAAGGGCTACGACTCGAACGCCTTTGTGGAAAGTATCCGCACTACTCGTGCGAAGGTCGTAATCCCGCCGCGTTCGAACCTGAAGACCAAGCGTCGCTATAGCCGCGTGCTGTATCGGACCCGGAACATCGTCGAACGCTTTTGCAGTCGTATCAAACATTTTCGTCGTGTCGTCACTCGCTACGACAAGCTCGCAGGGAACTATCTCGCCTTCGCTTCGCTTGTCTGTGCCTTTGGACCGCTCGTGAGAATGTG
>NZ_JBKGUA010000401.1:0-325 GCF_046543485.1 Paraburkholderia sp. EG304
CGCCGCGCTTGCTGATGCCCAGCAGACGCGGCGTGCCGCCCGAAGAATGCTGACGCGGCACCAAACCCAGCCATGCAGCAAGTTCGCGGCCGCTGCGAAAAGATCCGGCGTTGCCGATCGAGGCTGCAAGGGCCGACGCGGTAAGTGGCCCGATCCCGGGTATTGTTTCGAGAAGCCGACCGGGCGCATCCGTGCGACGGATCGCGCGGATACGACCTTCGAGCTCAGCCACCTTGCTGCCAAGTTCGCGCAAGTGCTCGACGAGCATCTGGATTAACGCCCGGAACGGCTCAGAATGCCCATCGTCACGAGTGGAAAGAGCGGC
>NZ_JBKGUA010000402.1:0-321 GCF_046543485.1 Paraburkholderia sp. EG304
ATCGCGGGCGGCGGGCGTTTCATCGATCCGAGGCTCGTCGACGCAATGGTCTTCGACAGGCACCGCGGCGACGTGCCACCGCATGAAGTGCTGTCAGACCGCGAGTTTCAGGTCTTGCAAATGCTCTCTGCGGGAAAGAGCCTTAACGAAATCGCGGATGTGTGCGCGCTCAGTGCAAAAACGATCAGCACCCACAAGATGCGGCTGATGCAGAAACTCGGCATCACGAACAACACCGACGTGATCCGGTACGCGATCCGGCACGGACTGTCTTGCGTCAACTAGACTACCTGCGAATTAGGTCGGCGAGGCTCGGATACC
>NZ_JBKGUA010000403.1:0-320 GCF_046543485.1 Paraburkholderia sp. EG304
TGAAATTGAAATCGCTGTGAAGATGCAGCGTTCCCGTGGCAAGACGGAAAGACCCCGTGAACCTTTACTATAGCTTTACACTGAACGTTGAGTTCGTCTGTGTAGGATAGGTGGGAGGCTATGAAACCATGGCGCTAGCTGTGGTGGAGCCATCCTTGAAATACCACCCTGTCGTGCTTGACGTTCTAACCTGGGTCCATAATCTGGATCGGGGACCGTGTATGGTGGGTAGTTTGACTGGGGCGGTCTCCTCCTAAAGAGTAACGGAGGAGCTCGAAGGTACGCTCAGCGCGGTCGGACATCGCGCACTGTGTGCAAAG
>NZ_JBKGUA010000404.1:0-320 GCF_046543485.1 Paraburkholderia sp. EG304
TGAAATTGAAATCGCTGTGAAGATGCAGCGTTCCCGTGGCAAGACGGAAAGACCCCGTGAACCTTTACTATAGCTTTACACTGAACGTTGAGTTCGTCTGTGTAGGATAGGTGGGAGGCTATGAAACTGTGGCGCTAGCTGCAGTGGAGCCATCCTTGAAATACCACCCTGTCGTGCTTGACGTTCTAACCTAGGTCCATAATCTGGATCGGGGACCGTGTATGGTGGGTAGTTTGACTGGGGCGGTCTCCTCCTAAAGAGTAACGGAGGAGCTCGAAGGTACGCTCAGCGCGGTCGGACATCGCGCACTGTGTGCAAAG
>NZ_JBKGUA010000405.1:0-319 GCF_046543485.1 Paraburkholderia sp. EG304
GCTGACTGCGGAGCGTTTCGTGGCGATCTGTCCAGTTGCGCAATGCCGCAGCGAAGGCATCTGCATCAAGTCCAGCGGGCAGATCGAAAGCACACCCCAACCAGGACGGCGGCAGGGGGCCTTCACCTGCTGTGTCAAGTGCGTACCTGATCAAGGCCTCCTGAGCATGGGATGGTCGCCGCGAGTCGGCCGTCCATGGTGCTTCCGGCATGTGCGGGGCGCTGGCTCGCCAGACGATGAGATGGCCCGGAGACAAACTGAGTGAAGGTATATCAGTGAACATGATGATATGTCTTGCGTTACCTGCGAGGAGGAGCTT
>NZ_JBKGUA010000406.1:0-319 GCF_046543485.1 Paraburkholderia sp. EG304
ACGATACGCCCCACAACGCGCAAGCTCCGCCGCTCGTGCGCAACGTTATCAGGCTCGCTCAGCTCGGGGGTTACCTTGCGCGCGCCAACGACCCTCCGCCGGGCAATACCGTAATGTGGCGCGGGATCCGACGTCTGACAGAGATTCAGATCGGCTAGGAGCTTGCGCTAAAAAGAAGTGGGTAATTGCAAGGTGGGCATCAACTCACGCCTCAGTTGCATTTGCGCGCTGAGGCCCCGTGTGCTCTTCAAAACTAGATAGGGCCGAACGAATCGAGTCATACCACTTTGGAATTTGCGAGATTTGCGTGCCGAAGTGC
>NZ_JBKGUA010000407.1:0-314 GCF_046543485.1 Paraburkholderia sp. EG304
TACCGACCCATGCGCCCAATGTCGAGCGCGGTATCGCGACGCCCGCTCGCGCAAAGATCTGCTCCTGACGATACAGGGGAAGGTGGTCAGCGTACTTGGCAACCAGCACCGAAGCCAACAGTCCCGTGGTCGGGATGCCCTTGTCGATGACGTGTGCGGGCACCGGCGCCTGGATCAGCGTTTCGCAGTTCCTGCACACCCACTTGCCACGGATATGCCGCTCTACCGTGAACACACCCGGCGTGTAATCCAGTTTCTCGCTGATGTCCTCGCCGATGCGCACACGCTCGCAGCCGCACTGGCATACGGTGCCG
>NZ_JBKGUA010000408.1:0-313 GCF_046543485.1 Paraburkholderia sp. EG304
CGGCGGCGGGATGACGGGCGGCAACTTCACCAACCAGCCCGCCATCGAGGACGGCGAGGACAACGTGGCGGTCGCGCCGCTGCTAATGACGGGCGTCGATTCGCTGCTCGACATTCCGGGCTACACATCGGAGATCGTCGCAAAGCTGCGGCCGTTCGTCACCGTGCTGCCGACCGTCACCGCGACCAACATGAACACCGCGTCGGCCGAAGTGATCGCGGCGGTGGTGCCGGGCATGACCGTGTCGCAGGGGCAGGCGTTGGTCGCGCGGCGCCAGACCGTGTTTTTCCGCAACGCCGGTGACGTGCAGCTC
>NZ_JBKGUA010000409.1:0-308 GCF_046543485.1 Paraburkholderia sp. EG304
AGGTGGCCGAAGGCGTCTCAGCGGATCGGGTCTGCGGCTACATGCAGCACACGCTCGAGCAGCTGGCGGAGGCGCTGGAGCGGGCGCCGCACACGCCGGTGCGGGAGCTGGACATCCTGCCGGGCGCCGAGCGGGCGTACCTGCTGGAGGAGCTGAACCGGACGGCGGCGGCGTATCCGTCGGAGCAGTGCATCCACGAACTGTTCGAGGCGCAGGTCGCCAAGGCGCCGGAGGCGGTGGCGGTGGTCTGTGCGGAGGAGCGCGTGAGCTATGGCGAGCTCAATGCGCGGGCCAACCGTCTGGCGCAT
>NZ_JBKGUA010000410.1:0-302 GCF_046543485.1 Paraburkholderia sp. EG304
TCAAAACAAGATCTCCGGACTACACCAGCAAAATCCCCGGCTTGTCCAGGTGACGGGAGGCTCCGCTTTCACACTCTATCGCATCACCTTGCAGAACTCGCCCAATTTCCATGTTGTCACCGATGGCGTTGCGGGAGTAGTCGCATGGAATATAAAGGTCCTGGCACCAAGCTTCGCGTACAGCGTCAGCGGGTATGCTTGTCCCTCTGGCACCACACCTGACCAGAAGACCCCCGCTACATGTTTCACGCCGGACACCGTGAAGAACACTGACGGTTTCGATCCCGCTCAGTCACGCAACG
>NZ_JBKGUA010000411.1:0-298 GCF_046543485.1 Paraburkholderia sp. EG304
AATGGGCATGGATTTCCCCTCCTGTGGGTATTGATGAAGGCTCAGACCTCATCATGGCACTTTGATGCCGAACCGCGGCTTCCGCCGCAGCCTCGGGACGGGGAAGTCCCTTACATTCGAATACCCCAATGCCAGCATATTTCCAGTGGCTTGCGCGGCGCGTCCATCAACACCTAAGGCATTGCTGATCAAGTCCACCGCATAGCTACTCGGAGCGTTATAGAGCGGAGTGGATAAGGAAGGCAGAACAGGATGAAGCAGCAGACGCTGGCGATGGAAGCTGACGAAGGTGCGGGTT
>NZ_JBKGUA010000412.1:0-297 GCF_046543485.1 Paraburkholderia sp. EG304
TTGTAGTACCGCAGTCCTTCACCTTCTCACTTGCACCAGCCAGGCAGCGCAGCAGAAAGCACCAAAAGTCAACGTTGTACTTGCGTCCAACGGGGAAGCCCTTGTAGTCCTTTTCGTGCTTGTATGGCGGTTTCTCCACAGAGCCTTTATTTATATGGCTGCCGTCGGCCCTGGCTCTTGTCAGGAGGTCCCAACAGTATCTGCGATAGCATATCTGCGCGCGATTACGGATCGCGCGCCGTAGTCGGGAGGCGCAGATGCCAGATCTTGGAGTTTGCTATGTGGGACAAGATCGCT
>NZ_JBKGUA010000413.1:0-294 GCF_046543485.1 Paraburkholderia sp. EG304
TCAAAAACGCGATCAGGTTCGCGACTTCCGCCGGCGTACACGGCCGTCCGAGCGGGATGCCACCCAGCGCGTCCATAATGATCTGCTTGCCGCCTTCGTAATCCGTACCGGCCGGGCTGGCAAGCCGCTCTGCCAGCGCAACTGCCGCTTCGGTTTCCACCCATCCCGGCGACACGCGCACGACGCGCACGCCCTTAGGCGTGATTTCCTTCGACCGACTCTTGCTGTACGTGGACAGTGCAGCCTTGGCGGCAGCATAAGCCGTGGTTGATTCCGGCAAGGGCAAACGATTCT
>NZ_JBKGUA010000414.1:0-292 GCF_046543485.1 Paraburkholderia sp. EG304
GCACGCGATCGCTGCTGGTTCGTAGTCACGACGGTGCGACGTCGATTGTCTTCAGCGCATAGATTAGGCTCGCCTGTTCGGTCTGCCATCCTCAAGTGACCTTGCGAAGGCCATCCAAAAACTTCGGCGCGCATACTCACCGCACAAACCAATGCCGCAGGACGGTCTGTGCCATAGCATCGAGGGTTCACAACGCACTTTCGGGAGAAGGAAGGCTGTCGACAGGCGCCGAAAAATCGCCCTCACGTATCGCTTTCCGTTTTGTAGCCGATCCAGTTACAGAGTGTCGAGT
>NZ_JBKGUA010000415.1:0-291 GCF_046543485.1 Paraburkholderia sp. EG304
ATTTTAATGGATCAGTGGTCCCGATCGGCCGTCCGATTGCGAACACGCGGGTGTACGTGCTGGACGGTCATGGCGCGCCGGTGCCGTTCGGGGCGGTGGGCGAGCTTTACATTGGCGGGGCGGGGGTCGCGCGTGGCTACCTGAACCGCCCCGAGCTGACAGCAGAGCGGTTCATCGCCAGTCCCTTTGTGGAGGGCGATCGGCTGTACCGCACGGGGGACCTGGCGCGGTACCTGCCGGACGGCAATCTGGAGTTTCTGGGGCGCACCGACGAGCAGGTCAAGATCCGGG
>NZ_JBKGUA010000416.1:0-288 GCF_046543485.1 Paraburkholderia sp. EG304
CGGGATCGTACATACACGCCTTTGTAATCGCGCATTTGGCGTTGTCGATGATCACGCGCTCCACGCGGCCGCCGAACCATTCGAAGGCGCGCCGGTGGCAGGCCAGCCACGTCTCGACCGTTTGATCCAGCACGAGCTCTGCATACTGGTGCCGCGACCAGCACAGCGTCATCACGAAGAACCATGTCTTGAGCGGTACGCCGGATTCGTGTGTCAAAACGGGACCGGCACCGAAGTCGAGCTGCGCTGCGTCCGCCGGGGCGAACTCCAGGATCGTCGTCGCTCTCG
>NZ_JBKGUA010000417.1:0-286 GCF_046543485.1 Paraburkholderia sp. EG304
GCAAAACGCCCGCGTGCAATGCCCGCAAGGGCCAAAAACCAAAGGATGACGGTCGGCTTCACGACCTGAACACCTCTACATCGCCGACACGTCGCAAATTCAGCTGCTTGTTCAGCGTAGCCCTAAAGTCGCAAGTCGCATAAGATGTGTTGCATAGTTCAATCGCGGGTTGCTCGGGTGCCGGGCTACGCCGCCTTCAGGAAACTCTCCGTGTCCTCGTTAAGATGAGATAGTGTCAGACCGGCCTGGCATCTTTCGGTATGGCGAGAGACATCGCCAGTCTGCC
>NZ_JBKGUA010000418.1:0-285 GCF_046543485.1 Paraburkholderia sp. EG304
GACGTTACCTCCCGCATTGCTTCAGGGAAGCCAGGATCTGGAATGTTTGGCGTCGCAGGTTCTCATTCTTGCCGGAGAGCTGCCGAACGCAGAACTCATCCGACGCCTGCCTGCAGCATCCATTGTCAACGCCTATGGACCTACCGAAGCAACGGTCTGCGCGACGGTTTGGAGTTGCCCGGCTGAGTTTGATGGGACCATTGTCCCGATTGGGCGTCCAATCGCGAACACGCGGGTGTATCTTCTGGACGGTCATGGCGCGCCTGTGCCGTTCGGGGCGGTGGG
>NZ_JBKGUA010000419.1:0-281 GCF_046543485.1 Paraburkholderia sp. EG304
GTCAAGGTCGATACTACGTGAACGAGTTAGGCGACAATTGGGACACGGACCAGGGTAATGGCTACCCGCTTGCGTCTCTATTTGAGGTGGCTGCCGGTGATCCGAGCGCTTCGATTCCACCGCAGCCTGCATACGCGTGCAGTGGCTCTAACCATTAGCAGGCTGTTGAAATACCCCTCGCCGGCGAGCAGCACTTCATTTCAATGAGTCGCTGCGCCGGTTTGTGATGTCGATTTGATGCTCAATGCCTTTTATTCAGGTGGAACCAATGCCATCTCCTG
>NZ_JBKGUA010000420.1:0-281 GCF_046543485.1 Paraburkholderia sp. EG304
GGGCTTGCGCAAGCGCGGATGGGTCGCGACGAGCTCATGGCGGTGGAACACCTGCACGACCGTGTCGGTCGCCTTCAGCCACAGCTGCTTGCCAACGAGCGTGAACGGCACCGAATACAGTGCCTTCTTGTAGACGACGTGCCCGTCGGTATGGACCTTGACCTCGCACCATACGGCCAGCACTGGCGGCACATCGGGCAGTCTGGCGAGCAGTGGCTTCTCGATGGCGAAACGTGCAAGCGGCTGCTCGCGCGTCGTGCCGTGCTCGCGCGTGCCGGCCT
>NZ_JBKGUA010000421.1:0-276 GCF_046543485.1 Paraburkholderia sp. EG304
ATTTTAATGGATCAGTGGTCCCGATCGGCCGTCCGATTGCGAACACGCGGGTGTACGTGCTGGACGGTCATGGCGCGCCGGTGCCGTTCGGGGCGGTGGGCGAGCTTTACATTGGCGGGGCGGGGGTGGCGCGGGGCTACCTGAACCGTCCCGAGCTGACAGCCGAGCGGTTCATCGCCAGTCCCTTTGTGGAGGGCGATCGGCTGTACCGCACGGGGGACCTGGCGCGGTACCTGCCGGACGGCAATCTGGAGTTTCTGGGGCGCACCGACGAGC
>NZ_JBKGUA010000422.1:0-274 GCF_046543485.1 Paraburkholderia sp. EG304
ACTTCCCGCGCTGTTGCTGTCGAGATATTGATGCACCTCGAACACGAAGTTGTTCCCCGGATCCCTAACGTCCTTCATCACCGTTGCATTGGGAGTGCCGTACCAGTTCTGGGTCCAACTATGCGCCGCCGTCCACGCATTACCGGTTACGAACACCATATTGCTCGCGCCGGCAGCGCGTATCGCGGCCAACGCGGCGTTGGCCGCTGATAGCCATTGCTCGGTCGGCATGGAATTCGGCTCGTTCATCAGCCCGAACACAACTCGCTTATTG
>NZ_JBKGUA010000423.1:0-274 GCF_046543485.1 Paraburkholderia sp. EG304
TCAACCGTTTCCGGCGTCTCGCACGTGACTATGAACGGCTCCCCGAAACTCTCGCCGGGCTTCATTTTGTCGTCTTCGCAATGCTCATGCTTGTCCACGCCGTGCCAGTACTTCAAAGTTCCTAACAAGCTCTAACAACGAGCAAGAAGTGATGGAAGTGTTGACGGGGCCGGAGCGCCGGCGGCGGTGGTCAGCTGAAGAGAAGCTGACGATGGTGCGGGAGAGTTTCGAGCCGGGCAAGTCGGTCTCGATGGTTGCACGCCAGCACGGCGTC
>NZ_JBKGUA010000424.1:0-273 GCF_046543485.1 Paraburkholderia sp. EG304
GTGGCTCGATTACGCCGATCCTGCGGTGGCTCCAATACGCCGATCATCGAGTGGCCCGATTGCGGCGATCATCCGGTGGCTCGATTACGCCGATCCCGGAATGGCTCGAATATGCCGGTCAGTGACACCAGCGCTTTCGCAATCGCTGAACCTTCCGAAACCAGCTTGCGCTGCGCCACCATCCATTCATGAAGTGCGTCGCACACCGGTTTGGCCCGGCTCTGTCGAAGCCTGCGACGCTCTTCAGCTTCCAGTGTCTGCGCCTCGCGCTCG
>NZ_JBKGUA010000425.1:0-272 GCF_046543485.1 Paraburkholderia sp. EG304
TCGTGTCCCTGATACGTCTGGCCTTCATCGTGGACAACGGCCTTTTCGGAAAAAGCACGTCGCAGCGATGAAGGCGCGGCACCATTGCTCACCTGAAAAAAAGTGGAGACCGCATCGGGTAGTGAAACGTCCATGCCAGTAGCCGCTGAGGGCAAAGTGTCGATACAGGAATTTTCGCTATAAACTTACTATTGAACAAGAACGCACGGAAAAGTAAGTTACCTACCTATGGGAAAGGAATACACCCCCGACACGGCCGCAGTCGGTGTCGA
>NZ_JBKGUA010000426.1:0-270 GCF_046543485.1 Paraburkholderia sp. EG304
TCCGCTGGTATAACGCCACGCGGATCAAGATGTCGCTCGGATCTCTCAGCCCCATTGAATACCGGGAAAGTCTTGGAATGGCGGCATAACCCAGTCCAGGATTTTAGCCGCACCCCCGGCGGGTCAGTTTTACATCGGCGCTAACAAGCATGAGCATTGCGAAGACGACAAAATGAAGCCCGGCGAGAGTTTCGGGGAGCCGTTCATAGTCACGTGCGAGACGCCGGAAACGGTTGAGCCAGCCAAAGCTGCGCTCGACCACCCACCGCC
>NZ_JBKGUA010000427.1:0-269 GCF_046543485.1 Paraburkholderia sp. EG304
CTTCACTACCCGCTTGAAGTGATTTTGCTGTGCGTGCGATGGTACGTGGCCTATTCGCTGAGTTTGCGCAATCTTGCGGAAATGATGGACGAGCGTGGTATCGCGGTGGATCATTCGACGGTGTACCACTGGGTCATCAAACGGTTCTGTCGCAGTAAGGAAAGGGAGTCAAGCAAATGCAATATACGAAGGATGACTTATGATGCCAGAGAATAAAATTGCTGGGCGGCGGACCGCGCAGTTTTGCTCGAACATTTCATCTGTCCTTT
>NZ_JBKGUA010000428.1:0-269 GCF_046543485.1 Paraburkholderia sp. EG304
GGAACGTCACAGACCCGCTTCACTGGTCGTCCCCTGGCAATGAGGGTGAGCGCGCAATCCATTTTCGCGACTTCGCCACCTCCACTGCCTCACGAAGAATCTCATTCTCCATTGTCTTTTTTCCGAGTAGTCGCTGAAGCTGCCTGATTTGCTTGAGTGCATCGCTCAGTTCCGACGCCGGCACGACTTCCTCGCCGGCACTGACAGCCGACAGGCTGCCGTCCTGATACAGCTTGCGCCAGTGAAACAGCTGATTCGGATTGACGCCG
>NZ_JBKGUA010000429.1:0-268 GCF_046543485.1 Paraburkholderia sp. EG304
ATCACGGCTATACGGGCAGCTATTCTGCAGTGCGGCGCTTCCTGCTGCACCTGAAGGCCGAGCGCGGCGCGAGAGCGACGACGATCCTGGAGTTCGCCCCGGCGGACGCAGCGCAGCTCGACTTCGGAGCCGGTCCGGTGCTCATGCATGAGTCCGGGCTTGTGCTCAAGACATGGTTCTTCGTGATGACGCTGTGCTGGTCGCGGCACCAGTATGCAGAGATCGTCCTCGATCAAACGGTCGAGACGTGGCTGGCCTGCCACCGGCG
>NZ_JBKGUA010000430.1:0-268 GCF_046543485.1 Paraburkholderia sp. EG304
CGAGCGCGAGGCGCAGACACTGGAAGCTGAAGAGCGTCGCAGGCTTCGACAGAGCCGGGCCAAACCGGTGTGCGACGCACTTCATGAATGGATGGTGGCGCAGCGCAAGCTGGTTTCGGAAGGTTCAACGATTGCGAAAGCGCTGGATTACAGCCTTAAACGCTGGGAAGCGCTGACGCGCTATCTCGACGACGGACATGTGCCCATAGACAACAACTGGGTCGAAAACCAAATACGTCCGTGGGCTATCGGGAGGGCCAACTGGCTG
>NZ_JBKGUA010000431.1:0-267 GCF_046543485.1 Paraburkholderia sp. EG304
TGCGCTTGGTTGACAGATCCAGGTGAAGACCCAACTGCGACATTACTCTTCTCCTCAACTAATTCGCGATGCTTCCAGGATAGCTGAACGGGGCGTCAATGCCAGGACTTTTGCAGACCTTCCTTAACTTTTCCATCAAGCTGTAATGGGATGGTCACCCCCTCCCCGCAGCAGGGGTACTCTGCCGGGATTCCTTGGGAGATCTGCCATGCAAAACGTCACATTGGTCGGTATTGATCTGGGTAAGCACGCTTTTCACCTTCATGG
>NZ_JBKGUA010000432.1:0-264 GCF_046543485.1 Paraburkholderia sp. EG304
TGGCCAGCCTGTGCCATCTGGCGTGGGCGCAGGTGGTGGCGCGCAGCAGCGGGCGCGAGCAGGTGGTGTTCGGCACGGTGCTGTTCGGGCGCATGCATGGTGGCAGCGGCGCGGACCGGGCGATGGGCCTGTTCATCAACACGCTGCCGGTGCGGCTCGATGTGGATGGAACCGGGGTCGGGGAGAGTGTGCGTCGCACCCACGCGCGGCTGGCGGAGCTGCTCACCCACGAGCATGCCCCGCTGGCGCTGGCGCAGCGCTGCA
>NZ_JBKGUA010000433.1:0-263 GCF_046543485.1 Paraburkholderia sp. EG304
AGTGCATCCACGAACTGTTCGAGGCGCAGGTCGCCAAGGCGCCGGAGGCGGTGGCGGTGGTCTGTGCGGAGGAGCGCGTGAGCTATGGCGAGCTCAATGCGCGGGCCAACCGTCTGGCGCATCATCTGACCGGGCTCGGGGTGAGGCCGGACCAGCCGGTGGCGATCTGCCTTGCGCGCAGTCCGGCGATGGTGGTGGGGCTGTTGGCGATCCTCAAGGCGGGGGGCGCGTATCTGCCGCTGGATCCGGCCTATCCGTCGGCG
>NZ_JBKGUA010000434.1:0-263 GCF_046543485.1 Paraburkholderia sp. EG304
AAGATGCCGCCTATTACCTGGCGGCAGGCAGTCAATCAGTTCGCCATTATGTTCGGCGAGCGGTTCACGAACGCCATGAGCTGAGATCTTTTAACCGACCTCGGCACACAAAATTCCTGACACCTCCTGCTCCCCCGGCGGTGGGTGGTCGAGCGCAGCTTTGGCTGGCTCAACCGTTTCCGGCGTCTCGCACGTGACTATGAACGGCTCCCCGAAACTCTCGCCGGGCTTCATTTTGTCGTCTTCGCAATGCTCATGCTTGT
>NZ_JBKGUA010000435.1:0-261 GCF_046543485.1 Paraburkholderia sp. EG304
CGGGGGACCTGGCGCGGTACCTGCCGGACGGCAATCTGGAGTTTCTGGGGCGCACCGACGAGCAGGTCAAGATCCGGGGCTTTCGCATCGAGCCGGGCGAGGTGGCCGCGCACCTGTGCGGACATGCATGGGTACGCGAGGCGGTGGTGGTGGCGCGCGAGGAGCGGGCCGGCGAGCCGCAGCTGGTGGCGTATGTGGTGGCCGCAGAGGAGGCGCAGGAAGCGCAGCTTGCGGCGACGCTGCGCGCGCATCTGGTGGGGC
>NZ_JBKGUA010000436.1:0-259 GCF_046543485.1 Paraburkholderia sp. EG304
AGCGTCAGCGGCGCATCGACGACTTCGCGCTGGACGAGCACGGCACCCCCGACCGGCTGATGATCCCCGAGAAGCTTTACGGACGTGAGCGCGAAGTCGATACCCTGGTCACCACGTTCGACCGGATTCTCAGCAATGGCGTGCCCGAGCTCGTGCTGGTTTCCGGTTATTCGGGCATCGGCAAATCGTCGGTGGTCAATGAACTGCACAAGATCCTCGTGCCGCCACGGGGATTGTTTGCATCCGGCAAGTTCGACCA
>NZ_JBKGUA010000437.1:0-258 GCF_046543485.1 Paraburkholderia sp. EG304
TCGTTGAGGCCGGAGTCAAATACATCAAACGATCCTTCGTGCCGCTGCGCGAATTCCGCGATCTCGCCGACGCCAACCGTCAATTGCGCGACTGGGTGATGCAGCAGGCCGGCACGCGCGAGCACGGCACGACGCGCGAGCAGCCGCTTGCACGTTTCGCCATCGAGAAGCCACTGCTCGCCAGACTGCCCGATGTGCCGCCAGTGCTGGCCGTATGGTGCGAGGTCAAGGTCCATACCGACGGGCACGTCGTCTACA
>NZ_JBKGUA010000438.1:0-258 GCF_046543485.1 Paraburkholderia sp. EG304
AGGCGCTGGAGCGGGCGCCGCACACGCCGGTGCGGGAGCTGGACATCCTGCCGGGCGCTGAGCGGGCGTACCTGCTGGAGGAGCTGAACCGGACGGCGGCGGCGTATCCGTCGGAGCAGTGCATCCATGAGCTGTTCGAGGCGCAGGTCGCCAAGGCGCCGGAGGCGGTGGCGGTGGTCTGTGCGGAGGAGCGCGTGAGCTATGGCGAGCTCAATGCGCGGGCCAACCGTCTGGCGCATTATCTGACCGGGCGCGGGG
>NZ_JBKGUA010000439.1:0-258 GCF_046543485.1 Paraburkholderia sp. EG304
CTGTCGCGCCTGCCGTATCACCAAGCGCCACGGCGGCGGCGCCTGTCGCATTCGTGTTAAAACCAATCGCCGTGGACTTGGATCCAAGCGCTTTAGCCACATTACCAAGCGCCGTGGCACCGAATTCAGACGCCTTAGCGTAAGGACCAGCCGCCGTGGCGTAGTCGCCTGCCGACACCGTGCCCACACCGATCGCCACCGCGTCCTGAGCCGTCGCCGACGAATCCGTACCCGTCGAATTCGCGTGGAAGTACTTCG
>NZ_JBKGUA010000440.1:0-256 GCF_046543485.1 Paraburkholderia sp. EG304
CTCCTGCCGTTGCGCTGGTTGGTCGACTCCGGCGGGCGTTGGCCTCCGCTCGGATAGCCCAGGTGATGTTTTAGCTCGGCGCCCAGCGCACGCTCGATCAGCGCCTTCTTGAACGCCATCGAGGCTGCCTGCACCGCTTCCGCCGTCATCGGACCCTTCACGAACTGATCGATGAGCTCCTCTGGAATCGCGGGCAGCTCAGGCGGGGGCGCAGACCCTGCTTTTGGTTTGCTTGGCATACATGCTCCTTTGGGTA
>NZ_JBKGUA010000441.1:0-255 GCF_046543485.1 Paraburkholderia sp. EG304
GGCCGGACCAGCCGGTGGCGATCTGCCTTGCGCGCAGTCCGGCGATGGTGGTGGGGCTGTTGGCGATCCTCAAGGCGGGGGGCGCGTATCTGCCGCTGGATCCGGCCTATCCGTCGGCGCGGCTGCGGCAGGTGCTCGAGGATGCGGCGCCGCCGCTGCTGCTGGCCGATGCGGCCGGCCGTGCCGCGCTGGGCTGCGACGCGCTAGCCGGTGTGAGCGTGGTGGATCTCGACACGGCAACGCCGGCCTGGGCGA
>NZ_JBKGUA010000442.1:0-255 GCF_046543485.1 Paraburkholderia sp. EG304
CTGATCAACACAGTGCCTTCGGCGCTCGCCGCTCTGCTCGAGAAGAACGCAGTGCCGGCTTCGGCAAGCATCATCAATCTGGCGGGTGAGCGGCTGAAGGCGAGCCTCATAGAGAAGGCCTTCGGGAGCAGTCGCATCGAGAAGTTATGTAACCTGTACGCACCTTCCGAGACAACGACGTACTCGACCTGGATTTGCATGCCGAGGGGGGAGGCTGTCGTTGAGACGATTGGGCGTCCGATCGCGAACACGCGG
>NZ_JBKGUA010000443.1:0-255 GCF_046543485.1 Paraburkholderia sp. EG304
GCGTACCATCAAGCCGGATGAACAATGCTTGCGGCTCACTAACGCCGAGACGTCCGAGGATCTCGTGACGCGCGTGAAGGTATTGACGCAACTCTCGCGCGAGGTCCGGGCGAAATGGAATGATACGCGATCGTCCCTTGCTGTGCGTGATCAGGAACGTACCGCGCTTTAGATCCACGTCATCCATTCGCAGGCGGACTGCTTCGCCCAGTCGCAGGCCGGTACAGTACAGCACCAGCATTAACGTGCGCAGCA
>NZ_JBKGUA010000444.1:0-255 GCF_046543485.1 Paraburkholderia sp. EG304
TCGGCCGTGACCTCCATTCCCTTCTGATCCATTGAACGCCCATGCATCCCAGTCCAGAACTGAACACGATCCTCAAGCAGTTGCGCCTCTCGGGCATCCTTGACTCGCTCGAGCAACGCAACCGTCAAGCCATCGACGGGCAACTTGCCTACACGGAGTTCCTCGCCATGCTTCTGCACGACGAGGTCGCACGGAGAGAGCAGAAGAAGCTCGGCGTGCGGCTCGCCCGCGCTGGCTTCTCCCTGGGCAAGACGC
>NZ_JBKGUA010000445.1:0-255 GCF_046543485.1 Paraburkholderia sp. EG304
TCGCGAAACGGTTCAATCGTGGAGACGCAGCTACGCGGCAGCTTCGGATTGCGTCCGAAGATCGCTGCCAGTTCGGCGTCGTCCGGCAAGGGCCGACCGGGATCGAGCCAGCCCCGAGCGAGCGCGACCTGCCTGACGGTCTTCAGCTTCCCACGCCCCATCAGGCGTGCGCTGGCAATGTCACGGTCGGAATCGCCCTGACGCATGCGCGCCAGAACCTGTCGATACTCAAACACTTCGAACCTCCTTCGACTC
>NZ_JBKGUA010000446.1:0-255 GCF_046543485.1 Paraburkholderia sp. EG304
GAATGCGCCGGCCAGCAAATCGCCTTCGCGAGGGCCGCTCCCGCCGCACCTGCCGCGCGAGGAGATCGTTCTCGAGCCCGATCCGCTCTGCCCCACGTGTGCGACGACCATGCAGCCGCTGGGCGAGCACGCATCCGAACAGCTCGCGCGCGTAGCCGCCGCATTCAAGGTGATCCGCACGATCCGGCGCAAATTGCTTTGCCCCGGCTGTGGCCATATCGAACAACTGCCGATGCCGGGCCTGCCGATCGAGCG
>NZ_JBKGUA010000447.1:0-255 GCF_046543485.1 Paraburkholderia sp. EG304
CGCCAAATGCGCGATTACAAAGGCGTGTATGTACGATCCCGAGGTACAGCGCTCGTACGCCGCGCTGGCCGAGGGGTACGGCTTCCGGATCGATGCATGCCCTCCACACGATCCTGCGAAGAAGGGCATCGTTGAGGCCGGAGTCAAATACATCAAACGATCCTTCGTGCCGCTGCGCGAATTCCGCGATCTCGCCGACGCCAACCGTCAATTGCGCGACTGGGTGATGCAGCAGGCCGGCACGCGCGAGCACGG
>NZ_JBKGUA010000448.1:0-255 GCF_046543485.1 Paraburkholderia sp. EG304
CGTCGGACATGCCCTTCAGTCCGTCGGTGACGGCAATCAGGATGTCCTGCACGCCGCGTGTCTTCAGATCGCTGAAGACCTTCATCCAGAACTTCGCGCCCTCGGTGTTCTCGATCCACAGTCCGAGGATGTCACGCGTGCCGTCGGGCAGGATCCCCAGCGCCAGATAGATCGCCTTGTTGCGCACCATCCCTTCGTCGCGGATCTTCACACGCAGCGCGTCGAAGAACACCACCGGATACATTGGCTCGAGCG
>NZ_JBKGUA010000449.1:0-255 GCF_046543485.1 Paraburkholderia sp. EG304
TCATGCATGAGTCCGGGCTTGTGCTCAAGACATGGTTCTTCGTGATGACGCTGTGCTGGTCGCGGCACCAGTATGCAGAGATCGTCCTCGATCAAACGGTCGAGACGTGGCTGGCCTGCCACCGGCGTGCCTTCGAATGGTTCGGCGGCCGCGTGGAGCGCGTGATCATCGACAACGCCAAATGCGCGATTACAAAGGCGTGTATGTACGATCCCGAGGTACAGCGCTCGTACGCCGCGCTGGCCGAGGGGTACG
>NZ_JBKGUA010000450.1:0-255 GCF_046543485.1 Paraburkholderia sp. EG304
GCATCGTGGGACTGGCGTCGTCGCCGTCCACTGTCTTTCCGACCCACAGCGCACGACCCGCGACCGTTTGATTCGGCCACAGTCGACAGTGAAAGAACGCCTGCGGGTCCTTCTGGTAGCCGTCCTCCTCCAGATACATGACGTCCGGGCCCGCATCATGCAGACGCACAGCCTGGATATAGTCGCAGTGCATGAAGGAACGGATTTCCCGCAGGACAGTGGGGGCGTCGACTGCGGTGCGCTCTACCGCTTCCA
>NZ_JBKGUA010000451.1:0-255 GCF_046543485.1 Paraburkholderia sp. EG304
TGGGCAAGACGCTCGAAAACTTCGACTTCGACCGCGTTCCCAAGCTCAACCGCGCTCACATCCATGATCTCGCCGCCGGCCGCTATATCGACGAGAAGGTCTGCGTGCTGATGGTCGGCCAAACAGGCGTCGGCAAATCGCATCTCGCGCAGGCCTTGGGCCACAGCGCCGCACGCCAGGGCCGCGATGTCCTGTTCATCACGCAAACCGAATTGCTCAAGAAGCTGCATGCAGCACGGGCGACTGAGCTTTATG
>NZ_JBKGUA010000452.1:0-255 GCF_046543485.1 Paraburkholderia sp. EG304
ATACAGGTACACGTCCTTTGAGAGTGCCAATCTGCTGAAACTGCGGACCTACTGGAGCAGCGCCTGTCCGCGCTGTCCGCTCAGAAACCAGTGCACGCCGGCTCCTTACCGGCGCATTCGCCGGTGGGAACACGAAGCGGTACTCGAGAGAATGCAACTCAGACTTGATCGCCAGCTTGACGCCATGACAATACGACGTCGAACGGTCGAACACGTGTTCGGCACACTGAAGCACTGGATGGGCTCAACCCACTT
>NZ_JBKGUA010000453.1:0-255 GCF_046543485.1 Paraburkholderia sp. EG304
CGCATGGCCGGGCGCGATGCAGCTTCGCAGATCGCTTCGGCATCGACGAAGTCGTTCTTGTTTGACTTTACGAATGACCTCACAAACTGCGGCGAAATCAGTCTGACTTCGTGGCCGAACGTGGCCAGCTTGCGTGCCATGAAGTGAGAACCTACACACGCCTCCATGACGACCGTGCAGGTCGCATAGGTTGCAAAGAACTCGATCAGTTGCTTGCGCCCAAGCTTCTTCCGCAGCACAGCGTTACCCTTGCTG
>NZ_JBKGUA010000454.1:0-255 GCF_046543485.1 Paraburkholderia sp. EG304
CCGCTACATGTTTCACGCCGGACACCGTGAAGAACACTGACGGTTTCGATCCCGCTCAGTCACGCAACGTGTTGCTGGCTTATTCGTATATCAGCACAGGTGACGACCACGTCGCCATCAAGGCTAGGGCATCACCTGGCAGCAAGAACCTGATGTTCGCGCATAACCACTTCTACTATGGACACGGCATGTCGATTGGCAGCGAGACGAATGCGGGAATCAGTAACGTCGCGATCATTGATCTAACGATGGATG
>NZ_JBKGUA010000455.1:0-255 GCF_046543485.1 Paraburkholderia sp. EG304
CTTCATAGTTGCGATTCTTGGCGGAGAACGGACTGATCGATGGCTGGATGATATCAATCGGTTGAGGTGTATCGAAGACGTATTCGCTGTCGCTCAGGACAATACGCTGGAATGGGCCGAGGTATTCCCCGAGAAGTGCCCATATCCTGTCGACCGTCGGGGTGCGTTCTGGATAGCCGATGTGGCATCGCCAGATGGCTGGGTGCGGATGAGAATCCAGGAATTGCGAAGCAGCACAAAGTGGCTGTGGGTCAT
>NZ_JBKGUA010000456.1:0-255 GCF_046543485.1 Paraburkholderia sp. EG304
CGCGCGATGTGTCTTGCCTTTGCCGGGACCGAGCATCTGTACCGGCGTCTCATCCGCATGCAGCACACCCTGCTGCAGGATTTCCTGATGCAGCGCGTCGACCAGCGGTTGTAGTTGCACGCCGCACATACCGACCCATGCGCCCAATGTCGAGCGCGGTATCGCGACGCCCGCTCGCGCAAAGATCTGCTCCTGACGATACAGGGGAAGGTGGTCAGCGTACTTGGCAACCAGCACCGAAGCCAACAGTCCCGT
>NZ_JBKGUA010000457.1:0-255 GCF_046543485.1 Paraburkholderia sp. EG304
CTGTAGTACGCGCCATCGGCAATCACCCGATCCATCGGCACGTCAGCGGGCAGCACGGCGTCCATTCGTTCGCTGTCCGATACTTCTGTAGTGGTGATGCGGATCGCGTGTACGTTCATGTCAGCGTAGATCGACAGATGCATCTTGCGCCACGGCGTGCGCGCGGCCTTCTGGGCGTACTTTGCCTCGTACCACTGGCTCGCCCGCCCAAAGCTCAATCCCGTGCTGTCGACCATGAGACTGATCGTCCCGCCG
>NZ_JBKGUA010000458.1:0-255 GCF_046543485.1 Paraburkholderia sp. EG304
CGTCAGCCCCGGCAGGCGGTTTTGCCGCGCTGGATGAAACCGAATGGCAGAAAGAACTGAATCTCAATCTGTTTCCAGCCGTACGACTGGATCGGGCGTTGTTGCCGAAGATGATTGAGCAACGTGCAGGCGTCATCATCCACGTCACGTCCATCCAGAATCGGTTGCCCTTGCCGGAATCAACCACGGCTTATGCTGCCGCCATGGCTGCACTGTCCACGTACAGCAAGAGTCTGTCGAAGGAAATAACGCCTA
>NZ_JBKGUA010000459.1:0-255 GCF_046543485.1 Paraburkholderia sp. EG304
ACGGGACTGTTGGCTTCGGTGCTGGTTGCCAAGTACGCTGACCACCTTCCCCTGTATCGTCAGGAGCAGATCTTTGCGCGAGCGGGCGTCGCGATACCGCGCTCGACATTGGGCGCATGGGTCGGTACGTGCGGCGTGCAACTACAACCGCTGGTCGACGCGCTGCATCAGGAAATCCTGCAGCAGGGTGTGCTGCATGCGGATGAGACGCCGGTACAGATGCTCGGTCCCGGCAAAGGCAAGACACATCGCGCG
>NZ_JBKGUA010000460.1:0-255 GCF_046543485.1 Paraburkholderia sp. EG304
GTTCCTGCACACCCACTTGCCACGGATATGCCGCTCTACCGTGAACACACCCGGCGTGTAATCCAGTTTCTCGCTGATGTCCTCGCCGATGCGCACACGCTCGCAGCCGCACTGGCATACGGTGCCGTCAGGCTCGTGATGTATTTCTGTACGCGGCAACTGTGCAGGCAGCGATGCGCGTTTGGACTGTTGACGTGGCTCGTCGACTGGCGTTGCCGGCTGAAGCTGCTCGAGTTCCAGTTCGATAGCGGCGAG
>NZ_JBKGUA010000461.1:0-255 GCF_046543485.1 Paraburkholderia sp. EG304
GAGAAACCCGGCGAGACGGGCGAATACGTCATCGGCAAGCGGCTGTTGAGACGTGAAGTTATTCACAGGGGAGGTTCTCTTCGCGAGGTCAATGCTGTATGCGATGATTATACGATGTCGAGCTCGCTGGGTATGGCGGCAAGGTCGGTTGAGCCTTCGGCAGTTTGTGAGGGACGCCGAATCCGCGGCTCCGCCCCCGGCATCGGCCGCAGTGGCCTGAACCTGCCGGCCTGAAGCGTGCGGTCCTTATGCCAG
>NZ_JBKGUA010000462.1:0-255 GCF_046543485.1 Paraburkholderia sp. EG304
CAGCGGCGCCTCGAAATCGCCCGTGCGCTGGCGACCGATCCGAAGCTGCTCGCGCTCGACGAACCGGCGGCCGGCATGAACGCCACCGAGAAGGTCGAGCTGACCAAGCTGCTCGACAAGATCCGCGTGGACGGCAAGACGATTCTGCTGATCGAACACGACGTGAAGCTCGTGATGGGCCTGTGCAACCAGATGACGGTGCTCGACTACGGCAAGGTGATCGCACAGGGTCTGCCGCAGGACGTGCAGAAAGAC
>NZ_JBKGUA010000463.1:0-255 GCF_046543485.1 Paraburkholderia sp. EG304
GGGTTTGGTGCCGCGTCAGCATTCTTCGGGCGGCACGCCGCGTCTGCTGGGCATCAGCAAGCGCGGCGATACGGCATTACGAACACTTCTGATTCACGGCGCCCGCGCGGTTATTCGTATGGCAGCCTGCAAACCCGAAATGGCTGATTCCTGGGTGATGAAACTATGTCGACGCCGGCACAAAAATATCGCTGCTGCGGCGCTCGCGGCAAAGAATGCACGGACGGCGTGGGCAATGCTGATACGAAATCAGCC
>NZ_JBKGUA010000464.1:0-255 GCF_046543485.1 Paraburkholderia sp. EG304
TCATCATCGCGAGCGTCTGCAGCAGAATCGACACACCGATCGCGGTGATCAGCGGCGCGAGACGCGGTGCGCGGCGCAACGGCCGGTAGGCCACGCGCTCGATCGTGTAGCCGACCACCGCGCAGACCGCCGCCGCGATGAGCAACGCGATGACCAGCGTCAGCACGTTGCCGAGGCCGGGAAAGTGGTTCTGCAGCACACCTATGGCGGAGAGCGCAACCATCGCGCCCACCATCAACACGTCGCCGTGAGCGA
>NZ_JBKGUA010000465.1:0-255 GCF_046543485.1 Paraburkholderia sp. EG304
GTTCCTGCACACCCACTTGCCACGGATATGCCGCTCTACCGTGAACACACCCGGCGTGTAATCCAGTTTCTCGCTGATGTCCTCGCCGATGCGCACACGCTCGCAGCCGCACTGGCATACGGTGCCGCCAGGCTCGTGATGTATTTCTGTACGCGGCAACTGTGCAGGCAGCGATGCGCGTTTGGACTGTTGACGTGGCTCGTCGACTGGCGTTGCCGGCTGAAGCTGCTCGAGTTCCAGTTCGATAGCGGCGAG
>NZ_JBKGUA010000466.1:0-255 GCF_046543485.1 Paraburkholderia sp. EG304
CGGTCCCGGTCTTCGACGCGTGCAATCAGTTGCGTGGCGAGCGCACGCAACTGTTCCGGGCTAAGAGTGTTGAGGTCGGCGGGCAGATCCATGCAGACGAGTCTGCCAGAACCCCGGAGAGCGCGAAAGCGCGACCGTATACGTACCGAACGTCCTCAAACGACACGGATCACACCGTCCGCGCCGATGCGCTGCCATGGCAAACCCACCACCAGACCGGCAAGTTGTTCCTGCGTGAGCGCATGCTGCTTTGGT
>NZ_JBKGUA010000467.1:0-255 GCF_046543485.1 Paraburkholderia sp. EG304
CCCTTGTCCGCACGCAACTTGCCCGGGCGTTTGCGGGGATGGCCATTCAGACCCGAGACTGCCGGAATGGCATCGAGCGTGGGCTCGAATGCCATCGAGTCGTGTCGGTTGGCGCCCGTGACCGTGACGGCCAGTGGAATGCCGCGCGCGTCTACAACGATGTGCCGTTTCGACCCGAGCTTTCCCCGGTCTGTCGGGTTGGGGCCGGTTTCCTGGCCCCCGGGGGCTGGCAACACTGGCAGCATCGAGGCTCGC
>NZ_JBKGUA010000468.1:0-255 GCF_046543485.1 Paraburkholderia sp. EG304
GTCGGATGAGGAATGGAGTTTCGCGGCGCCGTATCTGACGCTGATGGACGTCGACGCGCCCCAGCGCAAATACGAACTGCGCGACATGTTTGATGCATTGCGCTGGATGGCTCGTGCCGGCGCGCCGCGGAGGATGCTGCCCGATGATTTCCCGCCGTGGGAGCTGGTGTATCAGCAGACTCAACGCTGGTTGCAGGCGGGCTGCTTTGAGAGCATGGTGAGCGACCTGCGCTCGGTGATACGCGTGGCACAGGG
>NZ_JBKGUA010000469.1:0-255 GCF_046543485.1 Paraburkholderia sp. EG304
GGGGGGGGGGGGGGGGGGGGGGGGGGGGGGGGGGGGGGGGGGGGGGGGGGGGGGGGGGGGGGGGGGGGGGGGGGGGGGGGGGGGGGGGGGGGGGGGGGGGGGGGGGGGGGGGGGGGGGGGGGGGGGGGGGGGGGGGGGGGGGGGGGGGGGGGGGGGGGGGGGGGGGGGGGGGGGGGGGGGGGGGGGGGGGGGGGGGGGGGGGGGGGGGGGGGGGGGGGGGGGGGGGGGGGGGGGGGGGGGGGGGGGGGGGGGGGG
>NZ_JBKGUA010000470.1:0-255 GCF_046543485.1 Paraburkholderia sp. EG304
ACCGCCTGCCCTGTAGCTTTTATCTGCTTCTCGCTGGCCAGACGGTCTCCCTTCTCGGCTCACAAGTGACGTTTCTTGCCCTTCCGCTGACTGCGATCGAGCTTCACAACGCAAGCCCGTTCGAGACCGGGATATTGCTCGCCTGCGGACGAGCGCCCTACCTGCTACTAGGGCTGCTCGCCGGGGTCCTCACCGACCGGTTCTCGCATCGGATGCTGCTAATGACGGCGAACACGACGATAGCACTCACCTTGG
>NZ_JBKGUA010000471.1:0-255 GCF_046543485.1 Paraburkholderia sp. EG304
GCGCTGAACGTAGCAGACTCATGATGGCTGCGGCTCGTTTGCCGGCTCGAAGCGAACCGGCAAACAACCAGTTCGACCTGCCGATAGCCCAAGGACGTATCTGGTTTTCGACCCAGTTGTTGTCTATAGGCACGTGACCGTCATCGAGATAGCGGGTCAGCGCATCCCATCGTTTAAGACTGTAATCCAGCGCTTTGGCAATTGCAGAACCTTCCGACACCAGCTTGCGCTGCGCCACCATCCATTCGTGAAGTG
>NZ_JBKGUA010000472.1:0-255 GCF_046543485.1 Paraburkholderia sp. EG304
TTATCGGTGGTGAAGCGCTGTCGCATTCAACAGTCGAGTTGTGGCGCAGGGTTCAGCCTGGCGCCAGGATGGTGAATGAATACGGGCCGACCGAAACGGTTGTGGGTTGCACCTTTTACGAAATTCCGAGCGAATGCGCTGTATCGACGCACGTTCCGATCGGCCGTCCGATTGCGAACACGCGGGTGTACGTGCTGGACGGTCATGGCGAGCCGGTGCCGTTCGGGGCGGCTGGGGAGCTCTACATTGGCGGGG
>NZ_JBKGUA010000473.1:0-255 GCF_046543485.1 Paraburkholderia sp. EG304
GTATCGAAGCCGGCCCGCATGTCCAGCGGCTCGACCGCCAGCCACACCTGATCAATGCGGATCATGCGAGCCACTCACGCAGCCAGGCGGCGCATTGTGCTGCCTCTGATATCGGCGAGCTAATCGTTATCGACTGGTTCGCGCGACGCACCTCGACGCGGATCTCGGCCGGACGAACGTTCATCGTGTCGAGCGGCACCGGCACAAATGCCGGTGCCTGTGCCGACGGCACTGCCACATCGCTGCTCGCGACGG
>NZ_JBKGUA010000474.1:0-255 GCF_046543485.1 Paraburkholderia sp. EG304
TTATCGGTGGTGAAGCGCTGTCGCATTCAACAGTCGAGTTGTGGCGCAGGGTTCAGCCTGGCGCCAGGATGGTGAATGAATACGGGCCGACCGAAACGGTTGTGGGTTGCACCTTTTACGAAATTCCCAGCGAATGCGCTGTATCGACGCACGTTCCGATCGGCCGTCCGATTGCGAACACGCGGGTGTACGTGCTGGACGGTCATGGCGAGCCGGTGCCGTTCGGGGCGGCTGGGGAGCTCTACATTGGCGGGG
>NZ_JBKGUA010000475.1:0-255 GCF_046543485.1 Paraburkholderia sp. EG304
GCGCACGCCGTTCGCTCTGGCGCGCGGCCCGCTGATCCGGGGCCGGCTGATCCGGCTGTCGGACGAGGAGCACGTCTTCCTGCTGACCCAGCATCACATTGTCTCGGATGGCTGGTCGCTGGGCGTGTTGGGGCGTGAACTCAGTCAGCTGTACCGGGCGTTTGAGGCTGGACAAGACGATCCGCTGCCGCCGCTTGCGATCCAGTATCCGGACTATGCCGCCTGGCAGCGGCGCTGGCTCTCGGGCGAACGGCT
>NZ_JBKGUA010000476.1:0-255 GCF_046543485.1 Paraburkholderia sp. EG304
AGCTCAATGCGCGGGCCAACCGGCTGGCCCATCATCTGATCGCACTCGGAGTCAGGCCGGATCAGCCGGTGGGGATCTGCGTGGAGCGCAGCGCGGCGATGGTGGTGGGGCTGCTGGCGATCCTGAAAGCGGGGGGCGCGTATGTGCCGCTGGATGCGGCGTATCCGGGCGCGCGGCTGCGGCAGATTCTGGGGGAGGCGGCGCCGCGGCTGGTGCTGGCCGATGCGGCGGGGCGTGCGGCGCTGGGCGCGGAGG
>NZ_JBKGUA010000477.1:0-255 GCF_046543485.1 Paraburkholderia sp. EG304
TAGTAGCGGTTGAACATCCAGGCCGCAAGACCACCGGCGAGGATGCCGCCGAACACGCCGGTCTGGATCGACGGTATGCCCATGATCGTGTCGGTTTCGATGCCCTCTATCTTCGCGATCACACCCAGCGTGGCCGTCATCACCAGATACCCGATCGTTGCGGCGATGCCCGACACGCCATCGTTCTCGGTGAAGCCGAGCGCGACGCCGATCGCGAAGATCAGCGGCAGGTTCGCGAAGATCACGTCGCCCGCG
>NZ_JBKGUA010000478.1:0-254 GCF_046543485.1 Paraburkholderia sp. EG304
CTCTGACTTTGGCATGAATCGTTCGAATCAACGTGAGCAACTGGACATCGGTCAGCCGCTGTCGCTCAGGCGTGCCGCCGCGCTTCCACGCGCGATAGCCATTGACGCTTACTCCAAGGACCTCGCACAGCGCCGACAGCGGATAGTGCCGGCATTGCGTGTCAATCCAGGCGAACTTCACAGGAGGTCCTTCGCGAAGAACGCCGCCGCTTTTTTTGCGATTTCCAGCTCCATCTGCAAGCGCTTGTTCTCCG
>NZ_JBKGUA010000479.1:0-254 GCF_046543485.1 Paraburkholderia sp. EG304
CAGCTCGTCGGGGAACAGCTTCGGCGCCTTCGGGTTCTTGCTCTTCTTGGTCACTGTTGCTTCGGTCATAGGACGTTATTTCCGTTATCGTCTCATGACCTCGGCACACTAAAAATCTGACAGGCTCGCCAGCCAAAGCTGCGCTCGACCACCCACCGCCGGGGGAGCAGAACGAAACCCTTTTTCGTTTCTTCGAGTTTGATCACCTGAAGGTCAATACCCTCGTCGAATGCAGCCTGCGCTGGCTCTTTGCC
>NZ_JBKGUA010000480.1:0-254 GCF_046543485.1 Paraburkholderia sp. EG304
TGTCGCGCATAACCGGCCGTAAGCCGGTCACGGTGGGGCTGGAATTCGGCGTAGTACGGCAGCTTTGCCTGTATCGACGTCGAGAGGATCCATCCGGGTATGTGCCCGAGCATGCGCTCGCACCGGTTGTCACGGATCGGCGTAATCGAGCCGGGGATGATCGGCGTAATGAGGCCACCTGGAATGGCCCCGAAACGCGATTTCGAAGGGACTCAAGAATGCGTTTTTTTGCCTGATTTTGCAACCACGTTTTC
>NZ_JBKGUA010000481.1:0-254 GCF_046543485.1 Paraburkholderia sp. EG304
GCCGCGATGTCCTGTTCATCACGCAAACCGAATTGCTCAAGAAGCTGCATGCAGCACGGGCGACTGAGCTTTATGAACGCAAGTTGCAGCAGTTCGTGCGCGTTCCGGTGCTCATCGTCGATGACTTGGCTCTGTCGCATTAACGCGAGGGAGGTAAAATTCGAGGCTGACGAGAACGCTTTGGCCAAACGATGAAGAAGATACTGACCCCACGAACGACGCTTGCTCCGGGCATCGCCAAGGTTCTGAAGCGG
>NZ_JBKGUA010000482.1:0-253 GCF_046543485.1 Paraburkholderia sp. EG304
TCTTCGGACACAATCCGAAGCTGCCGCGTAGCTGCGTCTCCACGATTGAACCGTTTCGCGATCTGGTGCGCGGCTGGTATGACGCCGACGTGCAGGGCACGACGATCTTCAACGCGCTTCAGCGCAATCACGGCTATACGGGCAGCTATTCTGCAGTGCGGCGCTTCCTGCTGCACCTGAAGGCCGAGCGCGGCGCGAGAGCGACGACGATCCTGGAGTTCGCCCCGGCGGACGCAGCGCAGCTCGACTTCGG
>NZ_JBKGUA010000483.1:0-253 GCF_046543485.1 Paraburkholderia sp. EG304
GCGCCGGGCGTGGCTGACCGACTCATATGCCTTCAGATACACCTCCTCATACTTGACGCTTCGCCACACTCGTTCGACGAACACGTTGTCGCGCCAGGCTCCCTTGCCGTCCATGGATAGTTTGATGGGTTCTGTCGCAGTAAGGAAAGGGAGTCAAGCAAATGCAATATGCGAAGGATGACTTATGATGCCAGCGAATAAAATTGCTGGGCGGCGGACCGCGCAGTTTTGCTCGAACATTTCATCTGTCCTT
>NZ_JBKGUA010000484.1:0-253 GCF_046543485.1 Paraburkholderia sp. EG304
GTACATCGAGCTGATCTTTACCTTCTACCGGCTGTTCGGTTGGGGGATGGGGCAGATCACCGGCTATATGGAGGACTACTGGAAGACTCGCGGGCTGGACATCCCGGTGCCCAGCGCCAGTCAGCTGTAAGCGGCTCGGCAGGGCCGATCCCCGATCCGCGCGCGCGTGGGGCATGATGTGAGAGCGTGGATTGTTTGCATGGTCGTTGACACGACCTATCTCGATCTACCCGGTCAAGCGGTGTGCGTGGGC
>NZ_JBKGUA010000485.1:0-253 GCF_046543485.1 Paraburkholderia sp. EG304
ACGAGGTGAAGCTGATGCCGGGGGAGTTTGTGAAGGCGTTCAACATCCGCAATAAGAACGATGCGGCGGACGCCCGGGCGATCTGGCTAGCAGTACAGCAGCCAGGCAAGCCGGTAGCGGTAAAAACGGTTCTGTCGCAGTAAGGAAAGGGAGTCAAGCAAATGCAATATGCGAAGGATGACTTATGATGCCAGCGAATAAAATTGCTGGGCGGCGGACCGCGCAGTTTTGCTCGAACATTTCATCTGTCCTT
>NZ_JBKGUA010000486.1:0-253 GCF_046543485.1 Paraburkholderia sp. EG304
CTGGCTCCTTATGCCGAAAGCCAACTGGCTCCTATATGCCGGAAACGAAGTGGCTCCTTTATGCCGAAAACGTCCCGGCTCCTTTATGCCGGAAGCCCGGTGGCCCCTATATGGCGGAAGATGACACACACGTGGGGCAGAGCGGATCGGGCTCGAGAACGATCTCCTCGCGCGGCAGGTGCGGCGGGAGCGGCCCTCGCGAAGGCGATTTGCTGGCCGGCGCATTCGGTGTCCTGTCCCGCTGGTTACGCGC
>NZ_JBKGUA010000487.1:0-253 GCF_046543485.1 Paraburkholderia sp. EG304
ACTGTCCAACAAGAGACGGGGCATGACAGCAGTCGTGATCGAATTTACGGTGGTTCTGTTAAGAGCAAGGGCGCCGAATGCGACATCAATCTGCCGACCGCTACCCATTCGGGGCATCCCCGACGACAGAGGTGGCGCCGGAATTTCGGACAAGGTCGGTAAGTGGAACGGTCGGGGCCTGAGCTGGTCATAGGGACCAGCAAAAGGAACCCAAATATGGCAAAAAGAAGCCGCCGGTCGCATAGCCCGGCAT
>NZ_JBKGUA010000488.1:0-253 GCF_046543485.1 Paraburkholderia sp. EG304
ACCGCGGCGCCCACTATCGCTGGCCGGGATGGCTATCCCGGATGTGCGATGCCGGGCTCATTCGCTCGATGTCGCGCAAAGAATGCTCGCCCGATAATGCCGCCTGTGAAGGCTTCTTTGGACGGCTTGTCACGGATCGGCGTAATCGAGCCGGGGATGATCGGCGTAATGAGGCCACCTGGAATGGCCCCGAAACGCGATTTCGAAGGGACTCAAGAATGCGTTGTTTTGCCTGATTTTGCAACCGCGTTTT
>NZ_JBKGUA010000489.1:0-253 GCF_046543485.1 Paraburkholderia sp. EG304
GCTCGTTCTTCAAGCTGTTGAAGAAGCTTTCCGTCGGCGCGTTGTCCCAGCAATTGCCTTTGCGACTCATCGAGCAGCGCATCCCGTACGAGGCCAGCTTGCGCTGGAAGTCGTGGCTGGCGTATTGGGCGAATTCAACCGGTCGTCGCAACACTGGATTGTTGAACAGATTTTAGGTACTCGTCCAGCGCTTCCGCAGGCGTCTTCCAGCCGAGCGTTTTCCGGGGCCTGGTATTCAATATGTTAGCAACGG
>NZ_JBKGUA010000490.1:0-253 GCF_046543485.1 Paraburkholderia sp. EG304
GATGAGGTGCAGCGCGGCAAGAACCGCAACAAGTCGAGGATCCGCGCACGCGTAGAGCATGTCTTCGCGGTGGTCAAACGACTGTGGGGCTTCACGAAGGTGCGCTACCGCGGGTTGGCGAAGAATGGGCTCTGTCGCATTAACGCGAGGGAGGTAAAATTCGAGGCTGACGAGAACGCTTTGGCCAAACGATGAAGAAGATACTGACGCCACGAACGACGCTTGCTCCGGGCATCGCCAAGGTTCTGAAGCG
>NZ_JBKGUA010000491.1:0-252 GCF_046543485.1 Paraburkholderia sp. EG304
GCTCATCGGGTGGTTTGCCGCGAATGTCGGCTTCGATGCTGTAGAGCTCTCCGATCATCTCGAGCAGTTTCTGGGTATCCGGAGTCGGCGTGCGCTCGTGAACGTCGTACACGTACCTCCTCGCGTGATCCCAGCATGCCGCTTCGAAGACGTCGCCGCTTGCGTACAGCTGATCGAAGCCGGCGTAGGCATCGGCCTGCAGGATTCCCTTGAAGTTGGCGAGATGCGTTTGCGGATGAACACCCTTGCGGT
>NZ_JBKGUA010000492.1:0-252 GCF_046543485.1 Paraburkholderia sp. EG304
TTCCGCCGTGACGACCTTCGCCCCCGGGCCGTTCAGCTTGCCGGCTTCCGACGCTTTGAGCCAGTTGCGCAGCGTCTGTATCGACATACCCAATTCGCCGGCCACGGCGCTCACGCCTTGCCCGTCCCTGACTCGTTGCACTGCAGCTTCCTTGAACTCCGCCGTGTACACCTGGTGCGGTACCTTAAACATTTCTTCTTTCCTTCCTTTCGGTCGAGTTTATACCCGACCTGCTGGAAGGCGAAATTTCAG
>NZ_JBKGUA010000493.1:0-252 GCF_046543485.1 Paraburkholderia sp. EG304
CTTCAGGAGCCTCTTTGCTTGCCGGGGTGTTCCGCAGGCCGGTGTGCCGTTCACGTCATCAGGTTTCAGACGTCGCAAAAGCAGAGAGGGTTAGCCTGCGTTGATTCAAGCCGATGCTGTCGCAACCTTGGATCAAAGGTGGTGTGACGTGCCACGATAGCCCAGGCGGTGCGAGCCAGCTTGTTGGCCAGCGCGCACGCCACCACGTTTGAGTGGCGTCGCATCAGTAGTGCACGTGTCCAGTCCGCGAGG
>NZ_JBKGUA010000494.1:0-252 GCF_046543485.1 Paraburkholderia sp. EG304
TCCCCAGTTAATGCGCCGGGTAGCCAGTTGGATGCGAGTGCCGCGTAGTGGGTGAAAGGGATGGGTGATCTCGACCGTTACGGTCGCGCAACCGTCGTCACGACAAGCAGTTGCTGACTTACGATAAACCGAAGGTAGAGGTTGCGGTCCAGGTGGTCGAACGCTGGATCATGGCACGCCTGCGTCATCACCGGTTTGACTCGGTCCACTCGGTCAATGAGGCAATCTGCCCGCTGCTCAAGAACCTGAATG
>NZ_JBKGUA010000495.1:0-252 GCF_046543485.1 Paraburkholderia sp. EG304
TGGCTCCAATACGCCGATCATCGAGTGGCCCGATTGCGCCGATCATGCACTGGCTCGATTGCGGCGATCATCCGGTGGCTCGATTACGCCGATCCCGGAATGGCTCGAATATGCCGGTCAGTGACACGGCTCAAGACGGAACTGTTTTATCCTCGTGACTGGCGGGCTACGACCGTTGATCACTTCATGGAGATTCTTGACGCTTACATCCGCTGGTATAACGCCACGCGGATCAAGATGTCGCTCGGATCT
>NZ_JBKGUA010000496.1:0-252 GCF_046543485.1 Paraburkholderia sp. EG304
AAAGCTCAATCCCGTGCTGTCGACCATGAGACTGATCGTCCCGCCGCGCGCGAGACGTCGGGCCAGCTGTTCGCAACGCTGCGTGACGCTCACCTCCAGTGAAGCGAACCGTTCGCCCAGCTGACTGTAAGCGGCTCATGACGGCCATTCTCGACGGCTGAGCGAACCGGTTGGTAGTTTAGTTCCCGCTAAATAATTTGGTGGGAACTAAAGTGGACGAGACATTGAATCGGATCGCGAAGGTCAAGCGAC
>NZ_JBKGUA010000497.1:0-252 GCF_046543485.1 Paraburkholderia sp. EG304
GGCGAAGGTCGTCACGGCGGAACAGATGGAGCTTTCGCGTCTGCGGGCGGAGAACAAGCGCTTGCAGATGGAGCTGGAAATCGCAAAAAAAGCGGCGGCGTTCTTCGCGAAGGACCTCCTGTGAAGTGGGAGTGTCTGAATTTTTGTGTGCAAGGCGTCTGAACATTTCAGGCGTGGCAGGCGATCAATTTCATTCTAGCTGTTGGGTCGTGTGAAGCGATCCTCGTAGAGGATCGCGAACTGCCGCATGGC
>NZ_JBKGUA010000498.1:0-251 GCF_046543485.1 Paraburkholderia sp. EG304
TTAAGGAAGGTCTGCAAAAGTCCTGGCATTGACGCCCCGTTCAGCTATCCTGGAAGCATCGCGAATTAGTTGAGGAGAAGAGTAATGTCGCAGTTGGGTCTTCACCTGGATCTGTCAACCAAGCGCACGCGCAAGCGGGAATTTCTCGATGAGATGCGGCGTGTCGTGCCTTGGTCGAAGCTGATTGCGCTGATCGAGCCGCACTATCCGGCAGGCAAAACCGGACGGCCGCCTTTCCCGATCGCGACGAT
>NZ_JBKGUA010000499.1:0-251 GCF_046543485.1 Paraburkholderia sp. EG304
TTTCTGCGTCGAGTGCATTTCCGGATCCCGGGTGCCGGAACCGTTCTTTGTCGAACTGGGCGCGGCAATCAGGGTGGCGTCGACTGCGGATCCAGCCTTTAGCATCAAGCCCTTCTCCGTCAGGATCGTCGCGATCGGGAAAGGCGGCCGTCCGGTTTTGCCTGCCGGATAGTGCGGCTCGATCAGCGCAATCAGCTTCGACCAAGGCACGACACGCCGCATCTCATCGAGAAATTCCCGCTTGCGCGTGC
>NZ_JBKGUA010000500.1:0-251 GCF_046543485.1 Paraburkholderia sp. EG304
ATAACCCACGCGCGATGATTGCCGATCCCGATCGCTATGAACCTCGTGCCGGCGACACTGTGCTGGACTTCGCGCGTCACTACGGCACATCATTCCTTCCTGCGCGCGTATATCGTCCGCAGGACAAGGAGTCGGCTTCACATTGCACCTTGTCCGGTAGCTTGAGCGGTTATAAAGGTTGGTTGTGTTGCGTTGCGTCCGCCTGTGCCCCTCACAAGCACGACGTCGCCGAGGGGTTCGTACAGGCACCG
>NZ_JBKGUA010000501.1:0-251 GCF_046543485.1 Paraburkholderia sp. EG304
GAAGACCGCACGCCGGATGAGGCATACTTCGCGACACTGCCTGCGATCAAATCGGCAGCATGAACGCCCCGGTGGTTCCACTTAAAAATCTCGGGACCCTGCCCGAACAAGCGGCGCCACCTCTGACGTCCGAGATCGTTCGCGTGTGGCACGACGACCGTTCTGTAGGAGACGGCAGTGCCATGCTGTACCTCAGATGGATACGGTATTTCAGGGACTACTGTGAGCAGTGCGGGCTTGACGAACGCGCT
>NZ_JBKGUA010000502.1:0-251 GCF_046543485.1 Paraburkholderia sp. EG304
ACGTCGAGTTCGTCTGGGATCAGACGGTGGCGACCTGGCTTGGATGTCATCGCCGCGCATTCGAATGGTTCGGCGCTGTCCCATCGCGCCTCATCATCGACAACGCCAAGTGCGCCATCACGCGTGCGCCTTATGCCGAACTCCGCATAAGGCCCATTATCCCAAGTTGGGTTTTATGTTGTGACGCAGTTGGCCGGCAGCGGACTGTCGTGATCGAGGTGACGAATTACTCGGCATAATATTCGTCGCAA
>NZ_JBKGUA010000503.1:0-251 GCF_046543485.1 Paraburkholderia sp. EG304
GATATGGCCACAGCCGGGGCAAAGCAATTTGCGCCGGATCGTGCGGATCACCTTGAATGCGGCGGCTACGCGCGCGAGCTGTTCGGATGCGTCCTCGCCCAGCGGCTGCATGGTCGTCGCACACGTGTCACCTTCCGGCATAAAGGAGCCGGGTATTTCCGGCATATAGGCGCCAGAAGAAGCGGGTAGAAACGAGCATCTTGGTGGGTTCAAGAATGGGCGGTTTAGCTGCCGTTTGCAAGGTTCAAGTG
>NZ_JBKGUA010000504.1:0-251 GCF_046543485.1 Paraburkholderia sp. EG304
CGCCTTTCCCGCCGAGCGGTCATCGATCATCTCGAGCAAATCGTTTCGAACCATCGCATCGAGGGGCGCCATTCCCCAATCGTCCAGTAGAAGCACGTCGACGCGGGCAACCTGCAGCAGCCATTTTTGTGAAGCCGCCGTTGCCGTGCAGATCGCGAAGCTCCTCGCCAAGTCGCGGCACGCGCAGATACAAGGCTGAATGCCCGCGCCGGCAAGCGTATTGGGCCAGGGCACAAGCGAGCCACGATTTC
>NZ_JBKGUA010000505.1:0-251 GCF_046543485.1 Paraburkholderia sp. EG304
TCCCGTTTGGACACCCTGTTCGTGCAGCGTTGCGACGAATATTATGCCGAGTAATTCGTCACCTCGATCACGACAGTCCGCTGCCGGCCAACTGCGTCACAACATAAAACCCAACTTGGGATAATGATCCCAGCATGCCGCTTCGAAGACGTCGCCGCTTGCGTACAGCTGATCGAAGCCGGCGTAGGCATCGGCCTGCAGGATTCCCTTGAAGTTGGCGAGATGCGTTTGCGGATGAACACCCTTGCGGT
>NZ_JBKGUA010000506.1:0-250 GCF_046543485.1 Paraburkholderia sp. EG304
GGCCTGGAACGAACATAGCCGATCTGCAAATCATGACACCGTTCGTATTCGCGATGCCAGGCTTTCAGGGAATTCTTTGTCGGGTAACCCAGCTGTCTGATGGTCGCCCCGATGCGCTTTCCCAACTGCGTATTTCGGATGAACGTGACCGGCCGTTTCGGGATCGTGACCGGGGATTTCGGCAACGTGACCGGTCATTTCGGGAACGTGACCGAGCGGACCGGACGGCAGGATTGGCGTTGCGCATGAC
>NZ_JBKGUA010000507.1:0-250 GCF_046543485.1 Paraburkholderia sp. EG304
GGCTCCAATACGCCGATCATCGAGTGGCCCGATTGCGCCGATCATGCACTGGCTCGATTGCGGCGATCATCCGGTGGCTCGATTACGCCGATCCCGGAATGGCTCGAATATGCCGGTCAGTGACACCGGTCAAGGAATCGCACTATATTCCCTACATTTTTTCGCACGATGAAGTGACCCGGATGCTGCGGGTGGCGAGCAGCCATCATGGTCGATGGATCTGGGCACCGATGCTGCGCACGTTAATGCT
>NZ_JBKGUA010000508.1:0-250 GCF_046543485.1 Paraburkholderia sp. EG304
CGGTAAGTGGAACGGTCGGGGCCTGAGCTGGTCATAGGGACCAGCAAAAGGAACCCAAAGATGGCAAAAAGAAGCCGCCGGTCGCATAGCCCGGCATTCAAGGCAAAGATAGCGCTGGCAGCCCTAACAGGCTGTTGAAATACCCCTCGCCGGCGAGCAGCACTTCATTTCAATGAGTCGCTGCGCCGGTTTGTGATGTCGATTTGATGCTCAATGCCTTTTATTCAGGTGGAACCAATGCCATCTCCTG
>NZ_JBKGUA010000509.1:0-249 GCF_046543485.1 Paraburkholderia sp. EG304
TCAGCGTCAGATACGGCGCCGCGAAACTCCATTCCTCATCCGACACATCAGTCGGATACCCTTTGCGGTCTGTTCTTTTCATCCCGCCAGGATAACAGGTCTCAATCGAAGTTCCTAACACGCTCTAACAGGCTGTTGAAATACCCCTCGCCGGCGAGCAGCACTTCATTTCAATGAGTCGCTGCGCCGGTTTGTGATGTCGATTTGATGCTCAATGCCTTTTATTCAGGTGGAACCAATGCCATCTCC
>NZ_JBKGUA010000510.1:0-249 GCF_046543485.1 Paraburkholderia sp. EG304
GCTTATTACATGATGCGGGAGGGCAAACCCTTTGACCTCAACCGATGTTTCGGCTGACCTTGGCGGGGGGTGACGAGCCCGCCGGCTTTGTTGGCATCAAACCAGCAAGTTGATTGGGACACCCCCCCGGCCATCCCCGATGCAGCGTAACGACTGAGACGCCCAGACCATGAGCCCGAGCAAGCCTGGTACCCAAACGGGTAACCACATTGTTGTCTCAACTCCTGGACATTGGCCTGGTACCGATGG
>NZ_JBKGUA010000511.1:0-249 GCF_046543485.1 Paraburkholderia sp. EG304
TGGCAGCCTACCGGGCAACTATGGCAGTGACTATAGGTATCCGACTGCCGACAGTGTGGCTTACTACAAGAACAAAGGTATGAACATTGTGCGTCTGCCTTTTCTCTGGGAGCGGCTGCAGCCGACCGAGGCTGTGTGAAAACACGTTACTCTTGTCCATCGAGTAACTCGCTAGTCATCGGTGCCGCTGGGCTTGAAACGAAGGGTGATGGTTGTTTCACTCATTGAAAGGAACGCGCATACCTGCTC
>NZ_JBKGUA010000512.1:0-249 GCF_046543485.1 Paraburkholderia sp. EG304
TCGTCGACTTGCCCGTCTCGAACACTTCCGACACGCGCTCCTGCAGTTGCTTCTTCCAGTCCGTAATCTGGTTCGGATGAACATCGTACTGCTGCGCCAGCTCTGCCAGCGTCTTGTCGCCCTTTAGCAGGCTGTTGAAATACCTCCCGCGCACGTCATCCGCGCGGGAGGGGTAAACGTTGAAACAAAGAACCGGACAACACTGAGACTGAAGCGATGCGCGGAGCGGACGGCTATACCGAGTCGATG
>NZ_JBKGUA010000513.1:0-248 GCF_046543485.1 Paraburkholderia sp. EG304
CGTGGCGATCCTCGTCGCGCGGCCAGGCGCGTTTCAGCCATCCAGCAATCTGCTGCGGTGACCACTGCATCTGGAGCTTGTTGGCAACTATATGGGCCAGCACCCGATGCCTGGCCAGTTTGCAGACCTTGGGCCGGTGCGCACGTTCCCATGCGAGCTGGTCCGCATGGCTCGCCCTGTAGCCTTTCTCTCCACTATTGCGCTTGATCTCGCGACAGATCGTGGAAGGCGATCGCAACAGTCGCCGT
>NZ_JBKGUA010000514.1:0-248 GCF_046543485.1 Paraburkholderia sp. EG304
TCGGTCTGGGTACATCTGAATTTCCTGAGGGCGACGTAGCAGTACGTCTCGACGGTGGGTCACACTGATATCCGCGGGTTGGTTACCGCATTACTGTGGTCCGCCCTATGAGCCTGCCGCTACCTAAGGCATTGCTGATCAAGTCCACCGCATAGCTACTCGGAGCGTTATAGAGCGGAGTGGATAAGGAAGGCAGAACAGGATGAAGCAGCAGACGCTGGCGATGGAAGCTGACGAAGGTGCGGGTT
>NZ_JBKGUA010000515.1:0-244 GCF_046543485.1 Paraburkholderia sp. EG304
AGATAATGCGCCAGACGGTTGGCCCGCGCATTGAGCTCGCCATAGCTCACGCGCTCCTCCGCACAGACCACCGCAACCGCCTCCGGCGCCTTGGCGACCTGCGCCTCGAACAGTTCGTGGATGCACTGCTCCGACGGATACGCCGCCGCCGTCCGGTTCAGCTCCTCCAGCAGGTACGCCCGCTCAGCGCCCGGCAGGATGTCCAGCTCCCGCACCGGCGTGTGCGGCGCCCGCTCCAGCGCCT
>NZ_JBKGUA010000516.1:0-244 GCF_046543485.1 Paraburkholderia sp. EG304
TCGCTCTGGCGCGCGGCCCGCTGAGGCGGGGCCGGCTGATCCGGCTGTCGGACGAGGAGCACGTCTTCCTGCTGACCCAGCATCACATTGTCTCGGATGGCTGGTCGCTGGGCGTGCTGGGGCGTGAACTCAGTCAGCTGTACCGGGCGTTTGAGGCTGGACAAGACGATCCGCTGCCGCCGCTTGCGATCCAGTATCCGGACTATGCCGCCTGGCAGCGGCGCTGGCTCTCGGGCGAACGGCT
>NZ_JBKGUA010000517.1:0-243 GCF_046543485.1 Paraburkholderia sp. EG304
ACGCGCGAGCAGCCGCTTGCACGTTTCGCCATCGAGAAGCCACTGCTCGCCAGACTGCCCGATGTGCCGCCAGTGCTGGCCGTATGGTGCGAGGTCAAGGTCCATACCGACGGGCACGTCGTCTACAAGAAGGCACTGTATTCGGTGCCGTTCACGCTCGTTGGCAAGCAGCTGTGGCTGAAGGCGACCGACACGGTCGTGCAGGTGTTCCACCGCCATGAGCTCGTCGCGACCCATCCGCGC
>NZ_JBKGUA010000518.1:0-243 GCF_046543485.1 Paraburkholderia sp. EG304
TGTAGACGACGTGCCCGTCGGTATGGACCTTGACCTCGCACCATACGGCCAGCACTGGCGGCACATCGGGCAGTCTGGCGAGCAGTGGCTTCTCGATGGCGAAACGTGCAAGCGGCTGCTCGCGCGTGCCGGCCTGCTGCATCACCCAGTCGCGCAATTGACGGTTGGCGTCGGCGAGATCGCGGAATTCGCGCAGCGGCACGAAGGATCGTTTGATGTATTTGACTCCGGCCTCAACGACGC
>NZ_JBKGUA010000519.1:0-241 GCF_046543485.1 Paraburkholderia sp. EG304
GCCGCACGCCCCGCCGCATCGGCCAGCACCAGCCGCGGCGCCGCCTCCCCCAGAATCTGCCGCAGCCGCGCGCCCGGATACGCCGCATCCAGCGGCACATACGCGCCCCCCGCCTTCAGGATCGCCAGCAGCCCCACCACCATCGCCGCGCTGCGCTCCACGCACATCCCCACCGGCTGATCCGGCCTGACTCCGAGTGCGATCAGATGATGGGCCAGCCGGTTGGCCCGCGCATTGAGCT
>NZ_JBKGUA010000520.1:0-240 GCF_046543485.1 Paraburkholderia sp. EG304
GAGTTTCGCGGCGCCGTATCTGACGCTGATGCACGGCGACGCGCCCCAGCGCAAATACGAACTGCGCGACATGTTTGATGCATTGCGCTGGATGGCTCGTGCCGGCGCGCCGTGGAGGATGCTGCCCGATGATTTCCCGCCGTGGGAGCTGGTGTATCAGCAGACTCAACGCTGGTTGCAGGCGGGCTGCTTTGAGAGCATGGTGAGCGACCTGCGCTCGGTGATACGCGTGGCACAGGG
>NZ_JBKGUA010000521.1:0-237 GCF_046543485.1 Paraburkholderia sp. EG304
CGGACGGCAATCTGGAGTTTCTGGGGCGCACCGACGAGCAGGTCAAGATCCGGGGCTTTCGCATCGAGCCGGGCGAGGTGGCCGCGCACCTGTGCGGACCTGCTTGGGTGCGCGAGGCGGTGGTGGTGGCGCGCGAGGAGCGGGCCGGCGAGCCGCAGCTGGTGGCGTATGTGGTGGCCGCAGAGGAGGCGCAGGAAGCGCAGCTTGCGGCGACGCTGCGCGCGCATCTGGTGGGGC
>NZ_JBKGUA010000522.1:0-237 GCF_046543485.1 Paraburkholderia sp. EG304
GCCCCAGCAGCTCCGCCCACAGCTGCGCCAGCACCGTCTCGAGCTCCCCGCGCGGCGCCTCGTAGCCCCGCCGCGCATACGCAGCGTCCTGCGGCGCCGGCAGCGCCCGGCGGTCCAGCTTGCCGTTGACCGTCAGCGGCAACTCCGCCAGCGGCACGAACGCCGCCGGCACCATGTAGTCCGGCAGCTGCCCCACCAGATGCGCGCGCAGCGTCGCCGCAAGCTGCGCTTCCTGCG
>NZ_JBKGUA010000523.1:0-230 GCF_046543485.1 Paraburkholderia sp. EG304
TCAGTTCAAACCTGTTACTGTTTTCGGTTTCGTCAGAAACCGGTCGCTCACTCAACGTACTGACGATGATCAATCCGTCTTTCGACAGATAAACCTTCCTCTAATACTGTGTGAGGCTTTCTGATACCTTTTGCCTTGCAGCAGATCCAGAAGAATCCGCCGCCGCATTCCGCATCAAGCGCCCACACTTATCGGCTGTTAGTTTTTAAAGATCGATCCGCCCAACCCGC
>NZ_JBKGUA010000524.1:0-224 GCF_046543485.1 Paraburkholderia sp. EG304
TATAAACTCGACCGAAAGGAAGGAAAGAAGAAATGTTTAAGGTACCGCACCAGGTGTACACGGCGGAGTTCAAGGAAGCTGCAGTGCAACGAGTCAAGGACGGGCAAGGCGTGAGCGCCGTGGCCGGCGAATTGGGTATGTCGATACAGACGCTGCGCAACTGGCTCAAAGCGTCGGAAGCCGGCAAGCTGAACGGCCCGGGGGCGAAGGTCGTCACGGCGGAA
>NZ_JBKGUA010000525.1:0-221 GCF_046543485.1 Paraburkholderia sp. EG304
TTTCAGTTCCGTCTCGTTGACCGGTTGAGGCTGGTAGTAGACGCTTGATCGGGCGATCCCCACAAGTCGCGCCTGTTGCGCAATCGGTAGCGCGTGTGCACGGTCGATCATCGCTTTCCGCTCAGCAACCCCGCCTTGCCGAGCGCTCCGCTTAAAAAATCGTTCTCCAGCGTCAACTGGCCAATCTTCGCGTGGAGCACCGTGACGTCCACTGGTGGCTC
>NZ_JBKGUA010000526.1:0-218 GCF_046543485.1 Paraburkholderia sp. EG304
CCCGAGGTACAGCGCTCGTACGCCGCGCTGGCCGAGGGGTACGGCTTCCGGATCGATGCATGCCCTCCACACGATCCTGCGAAGAAGGGCGTCGTTGAGGCCGGAGTCAAATACATCAAACGATCCTTCGTGCCGCTGCGCGAATTCCGCGATCTCGCCGACGCCAACCGTCAATTGCGCGACTGGGTGATGCAGCAGGCCGGCACGCGCGAGCACGG
>NZ_JBKGUA010000527.1:0-217 GCF_046543485.1 Paraburkholderia sp. EG304
TACGGCTCGCCCTGGCCGGCCAACAGATGATGGAACAGGATGCCGTCCTGCAGCGGCGACAAGCCATAAATGTCCTGGATGTTGCCGACCCCACCCGGCACCGTGCCGACGATCCGGTCGATCTCGCGCTGCGTCAGCTCGATCAGCGGCAGCATCTCTGGCGTGATCGCCGTACCCTGCGCGCTGATCAGGGGGGCCGGGTCCACCACCTCCTGAT
>NZ_JBKGUA010000528.1:0-217 GCF_046543485.1 Paraburkholderia sp. EG304
TACGGATCGCCCTGGCCGGCCAACAGATGATGGAACAGGATGCCGTCCTGCAGCGGCGACAAGCCATAAATGTCCTGGATGTTGCCGACTCCACCCGGCACCGTGCCGACGATCCGGTCGATCTCGCCCTGCGTCAGCTCGATCAGCGGCAGCATCTCTGGCGTGATCGCCGTACCCTGCTCGCTGATCAGGTTGGCCGGGACCACCACCTCCTGAT
>NZ_JBKGUA010000529.1:0-216 GCF_046543485.1 Paraburkholderia sp. EG304
TCATGCATGAGTCCGGGCTTGTGCTCAAGACATGGTTCTTCGTGATGACGCTGTGCTGGTCGCGGCACCAGTATGCAGAGATCGTCCTCGATCAAACGGTCGAGACGTGGCTGGCCTGCCACCGGCGCGCCTTCGAATGGTTCGGCGGCCGCGTGGAGCGCGTGATCATCGACAACGCCAAATGCGCGATTACAAAGGCGTGTATGTACGATCCCG
>NZ_JBKGUA010000530.1:0-216 GCF_046543485.1 Paraburkholderia sp. EG304
TCGTTGAGACGATTGGGCGTCCGATCGCGAACACGCGGGTGTATCTTCTGGACGGTCATGGCGCGCCTGTGCCGTTCGGGGCGGTGGGTGAGCTTTACATTGGCGGGGCCGGCGTTGCGCGCGGGTATCTGAACCGGCCGGAGCTGACGGCGGAGCGGTTCATCGCCAGCCCCTTTGTGGCAGGCGACCGGCTGTACAAGACCGGGGATCTGGCGC
>NZ_JBKGUA010000531.1:0-215 GCF_046543485.1 Paraburkholderia sp. EG304
GCTTCGGATTGCGTCCGAAGATCGCTGCCAGTTCGGCGTCGTCCGGCAAGGGCCGACCGGGATCGAGCCAGCCCCGAGCGAGCGCGAGCTGCCTGACGGTCGTCAGCTTCCCACGCCCCATCATGCGTGCGCTGGCAATGTCACGGTCGGAATCGCCCTGACGCATGCGCGCCAGAACCTGTCGATACTCAAACACTTCGAACCTCCTTCGACTC
>NZ_JBKGUA010000532.1:0-209 GCF_046543485.1 Paraburkholderia sp. EG304
TTTCCTCGAGATTGCGAAGACTCAGCGAGTAAGCAACGTACCATCGCACGCACAGCAGGATCACTTCAAGCGGATAGTGCAGCCGCTTCAGAACCTTGGCGATGCCCGGAGCAAGCGTCGTTCGTGGGGTCAGTATCTTCTTCATCGTTTGGCCAAAGCGTTCTCGTCAGCCTCGAATTTTACCTCCCTCGCGTTAATGCGACAGAGCC
>NZ_JBKGUA010000533.1:0-205 GCF_046543485.1 Paraburkholderia sp. EG304
GGATAGCCCAGGTGATGTTTGAGCTCGGCGCCCAGCGCCCGCTCGATCAGCGCCTTCTTGAACGCCATCGAGGCTGTTTGCACCGCTTCCGCCGTCATCGGACCCTTCACGAACTGATCGATGAGCTCCTCTGGAATCGCGGGCAGCTCAGGCGGGGGCGCAGACCCTGCTTTTGGTTTGCTTGGCATACATGCTCCTTTGGGTA
>NZ_JBKGUA010000534.1:0-204 GCF_046543485.1 Paraburkholderia sp. EG304
CCCCGATGTTCGACCATGACGCCCTTGGGCGTGCCTGATGATCCCGAGGTGTAGATCACGTAGGCGAGGTGGCGTGAGCTCAGGCCGAGCGCGCGCGGGTCCGGATCGGAGGCCGGCAGGTTCGCCCAGGCCGGCGTTGCCGTGTCGAGATCCACCACGCTCACACCGGCTAGCGCGTCGCAGCCCAGCGCGGCACGGCCGGCC
>NZ_JBKGUA010000535.1:0-202 GCF_046543485.1 Paraburkholderia sp. EG304
ACATCCTGCCGGGCGCTGAGCGGGCGTACCTGCTGGAGGAGCTGAACCGGACGGCGGCGGCGTATCCGTCGGAGATGTGCATCCACGAACTGTTCGAGGCGCAGGTCGGCAAGGCGCCGGAGGCGGGTGCGGTGGTCTGTGCGGAGGAGCGCGTGAGCTATGGCGAGCTCAATGCGCGGGCCAACCGTCTGGCGCATTATCT